>CALAUZ010000334.1 GCA_937892105.1 uncultured Fretibacterium sp.
GGACATATATGATGCAATATCAATGGAGACATGTGTAGGCAAGAGGTTAACGAAGGGCGCTTGTTCTAAAGATTCCATGAATGAGGCCATTAAGTTATATGAAGGTTTTTTGGCGGAAATACAATAAGAAATGTGTATTTACATTAAGTAAGGAAAACAAGTAAAGAAGGAGATTACAATGAGCGAGAAATTAAGAGTAGGAATTCTAGGTGGAACAGGAATGGTAGGACAGAGATTCATATCTCTTCTTGACAATCATCCATGGTTTGAAGTAGTTACGGTCGCGGCAAGCGCAAGGAGTGCCGGAAAGACTTATGAAGAAGCAGTTGGTGGAAGATGGAAGATGGATACTCCAATGCCGAAGGCTGTTAAGTCAATTATTGTAAAAAATGTTAATGAGGTTGAAGAGGTTGCCACTGATGTTGACTTCGTATTCTCAGCAGTAGATATGACTAAGGATGAGATTAAGGCAATTGAAGAAGCTTATGCTAAGACAGAGACACCTGTTGTATCTAACAATTCTGCACATCGTTGGACACCTGATGTTCCTATGGTTGTGCCTGAAGTTAATCCGGAGCATATGGAGGTAATCAAGTATCAGAAGAAGCGTCTTGGTACCACTAGAGGTTTTGTGGCAGTTAAGCCTAACTGTTCAATTCAGGCTTATGCACCGGCACTTAGCGCATGGAAGGAATTTGAGCCATACGAAGTAGTAGCTTCTACTTATCAGGCTATCTCAGGTGCAGGAAAGAATTTCTCAACATGGCCAGAGATGGTTGGCAATGTAATCCCCTACATAGGCGGCGAGGAAGAAAAATCCGAAAAGGAACCTTTGCGCATATTCGGGCATATTGAAAATGGCCAGATTGTTCCCGCAAATGAACCCGTAATCTCCGCACAGTGCGTTAGGATACCCGTTCTTTATGGTCATACAGCGGCGGCATTCGTGAAGTTCCGCAAAGCACCGGAGAGCAAAGAAGCGTTAATCGACAGGCTTAATTCTTTTGCTGGAATACCGCAGAAAGCAGGGCTTCCCACAGCTCCCAAACAGTTCATCAAGTATTTCACTGAGGATAACAGGCCGCAGGTTGCGCTTGACGTGAACTATGAGGGCGGAATGGGCGTAACAATCGGCAGGATTCGTCCAGACACAATATATGACTGGAAATTCATAGGGCTTTCGCATAACACTCTAAGGGGTGCGGCAGGCGGTGCTGTTGAATACGCGGAACTTCTCGTTCATCAGGGATATATAGCGGCAAAATAGGCAGGCTCAGAACATGATAAACATTGCAGTGTTAGGCTTCGGAAATATCGGAAGCGGAGTTGCGGAAGTAATCGAGAAGAACCAGTCCGAAATCAGAAACGTTCTGGGTGATAATCTTCATGTGAAATATATTCTCGACATCAGGGACATACCAGGCGTTGTGAACGACATCAACATAATCATTAATGACCCTGACATTAAGATAATCTGCGAGACTATGGGCGGAAAAGAACCTGCCTATACCTATACACATCTTGCACTTGAACGCGGAATATCAGTCTGCACGTCAAACAAAGAACTCGTTGACGCACATGGCGTTGAACTCAGCGCAATAGCAAGGGAGCATAATTGCAGCTACCTTTTTGAGGCCAGTGTTGGAGGCGGAATACCTTTACTGCGTACAATAAGGGAGGCTTTTGGGCACGAGAAGGTATCAAGGATTGCAGGAATACTCAACGGCACATGCAACTACATACTCACGAACATGAAGGCTGGAAAGGACTTTGCGGAAGCCCTCAAAGAGGCACAGGAGAAGGGATTTGCAGAACGCAATCCTGCCGCAGACGTTGAAGGCCATGACACGGCAAGGAAGATAGCTATACTTGCATCGCTTGTGTCGGGTAAGAAGTTCTCGTATGAGCAGGTATCGTGTGAGGGCATAACTGGTGTAACGCAACAGGATATTGCGGACGCGGAAGCTCATGGAATGGCGATAAAGTTATTGGGAGTGTACGAGGCTGTAAAAAACAGCGTTAATGTTGCACCTTACCTTGTGCCTAAGTCGAACCCTCTTTACGGCGTTAATGATGTCTTCAACGGTGTAATGGTTACAGGGAACATGCTGGATAACGTAATGTTTTACGGCAAGGGTGCAGGGAAACTCCCAACGGCAAGCGCGGTTGTCTCAGACGTAATCGAATGTGCAAAGAACATGGGCAGGAACATTCACACGGGTTTTGCGGATATTCAGCCTGTACAGTCCGTGAGTTCTGCGGCGAAACCTGAAAGGCAAAAATTCCGGGTGCTGGGTGAGTAGATGAAGAAGGTAGTTAAATTTGGCGGAAGCTCCCTTGCAGATGCCGGACAGTTCAGGAAAGCAGGGGAGATTATCCGCAGTGATGAAGCGAGAGTGTATGTTGTGCCTTCAGCTCCGGGAAAGAGGAACGATGGGGATATAAAGATTACAGACCTTCTATATGAGTGCTATGAACTTGCGGTGAAGGGTCAGAATTTCTACGAGCCTTTTCTCGCTATTAAGGACAGGTACAACGAGATAATACAGGGTCTTGGTCTCAACATGTCATTATCCGAAGCCTTTGACGCAATCGAGGACAAGTTATTGCATGAGCCGGAGAAGGATTACACGGCCTCAAGGGGTGAATACCTTAACGGTTTAATCATGGCCGGATACATGGGGTATGAATTTATTGATGCTGCTGACGTTATATTCTTTGACGAGGCTGGAAACTTTGACGGCGCGAAGACTTACCCTGTTTTGTCGCAGAGGCTTGAACAGTGCATTAATGCTATTATACCCGGCTTCTACGGCATGGGATATGACGGGAAGATACGGACATTCTCGCGAGGCGGAAGTGATATTACCGGGTCAATAGCTGCGAGGGCTTGCAGGGCTGGTGTCTATGAGAACTGGACAGATGTCAGCGGCCTGCTGATGGCAGATCCCAGAATAATCTCAGGCCCGGCGTTAATGAGCAGCATAACGTACAGGGAGTTGCGGGAGTTAGCCTACATGGGAGCGAGCGTAATGCATGAAGACGCTATTTTCCCCGTGAAGAAGGCCGGAATACCCATCAACATACGCAACACTAACAGGCCGGAAGATCCTGGAACATGGATTGTTGAGAACACAGCGAGACGCTCAAAGTACACAATTACGGGTATAGCTGGCCGCAAGAATTTCTGCTCAATCGTAATCTCCAAAGACCTTATGCATTCACAGCCTGATTTCTACAGGAAAGTAGTGCAGTGTTTCGAGGAGAACAACATACCTCTTGAACACCTGCCTTCAGGTATCGACACGATGACAGTTATAGTTCATGAGAGCAAGTTTATTGAGCATGAACAGGACGTTTTGGCCAGAATAGCGAAGTTTGTTGAGCCTGAGTCTCTGGAAGTGGAGTCGGGGATAGCATTAATCGCTGTTGTTGGCAGGAGCATGAAGTCTCAGACGGGTACAGCCGCAAAGATATTTCAGGCATTGGCGGACGCGAGGATTAATGTGCGAATGATAGATCAGGGTGCAAGTGAGCTGAATATCATTGTAGGGGTTCTGAACGAGGACTTTGAACGCGCAATAAGAGCGATATATCACGGTTTCGTGAAGCCTGAGTAAACAAAATCCCCCTGCCTTTTACGACAAGGGGGATAAATTTCCGATTTCCTTTCCTTTAGCTCTTTCTCGTACTGAGCCTCATAACTCCCAGAAGGATTATTGCGACAGCCATTGCAGAGACAGAGTTGCAACCGCCGCCGCTGCTTCCTCCGTTATTACTGCTGTTCTGGTTGGTGGTTGTACTGTTGTCCGCGCTGACTGTAGTATGCGTTGTCTCCCTGTTGATGGAATCCACAAAGAAGGTCATATCCCAAACTCCATCTTCTGCCCCATCGCCTATAAGGAGATAAGGTACGTTGTCATCTTTGAATATCCCGACATACGCGCTCTTTCCAGTTTTTGAACTTGAACCGTCAGCCAGTACAGCGATAAAATCGAGGTACAGTTCATTATTGTAAACGAAAGCCCTCACGCAGTCTGCCGCAGATACTCCTAAATCTCTGCCCTTATCGTTTATAGCCTCGAGAAGGTCAGCATCTCTTTCTTCCGTAGCTTCCGAACGTACCCAGATAGTCCCGTATTTCCTAAATTCATTCAGGAGTGCGCTGGAACTTTGTGTATTCTCGAAATCTTCCCAATGTGCACTTATGAGCTGCCTGTCTTTCGGTATCCTCATGCGTATATTGACTGGCAAAATAGGAATATCCCGGCTTACGCGCGTAGCACTTGCTGAAAAACTGCTGCTTCCTGTCGTATCAGTTGTAGGAGAAGCGTCCCCAGAAGCTGGTGTGGAATTAGGAGTTGGGGTGGTCTGAGTAGTTGTGTCCTCTGAAACCGTATCACTGTCATCCGAAATTACATCAAATGAAACAAGTCCATCAGGAACTTTTTCCGTAAGCTCAAATGCCGCAGATACCGAATTTCCCAGATTGTTACGAGTACGTATGGAAGAAGCGGAAATTCCCTGCCCTGAAGAAGATACAGAGGCCGCAGACATTGTTGATGATAACGAAGTAACCATAACGGGAGGTTTACCCATAAGTGTCCTGAGTTCACGTGCAGTGTTAGCATCGTTGCTCGCAACATCAACAAAATCCATTCTGAACTTTCGTACCGATACAATTCCATCACTTGATGTAATGCTCTCAGCCTCAGCTATCTCCGTCATGTTCCTTATGCGCACATAGTTCAGAGTCAAGTCGCGGGGGTTGCTGTACGTGTAATCATAAAGCCTGAATGATGCGCTTGTATCATTCTGCATGTTCAGTGTCGTGTAACCCGTTGAGGCATTATTGCTCCCGCGTGTGCCGTAGACTGTAACCAGTCCAGGAGCAATCTGGCTCTGTGCGTCAAGAAGGAAGTGATCCGGCAGTGTTCCGTAATTGTCAGCCGTGAGGTCATACTTCCAGTAATCAGGAAGAATATTCCTGTAGTTGCTTCTGAAGTCCGTAGTATTGGGAAGGATTCCGGCCATGTCGTAACGGTAAAGGCGGTATATAGTCCCTGTTCTGTTCGTTATCCTGGTCTCAACGTTATAGACAGGCATTGCATCGCCAGACTGTATGATGAAAAATCTGCCTATATCCTGCGTCTTGTTAGACTGTACGTCCCAAGTGAATTTTACACGGTCTACCATGCTTCCATCAGGAGCTGAAATTACCATGTCGAATATAAGAGGTACTGTCGAAGCATCTCCGTTTGCAACGTTAGCAATGACAACAGGGATAGTTGTAGCTTCAAGGTAATTCCTGTAGCCTCGCATAAAGCTGGCACTCTGACGGAAAGTAATCCAGCCAGGTCGGCTTCCATATGTCTGCGTACCCGCGCTGTTGATTGTTATTGTAGCATCAAGATATGACCCAGAAGATATCTGCCGTTCCGTTGAAGGTACTACACCAACTGTGTAATATCCCTGCAACTTATCTCCCCCGAATGTTACAGACTCGCCGATGTTCCTGATTTCGCAAATGAAACGATCTGTTCCGTTTGCTTCTATCGTGTACTTCAGAGTGCCGCCAGCATCATATACTCTATCCCCCGAAATCTTGTAAGCAACCTGATCCGCAGAGTTGAGATAATAATGTACATCGCCAGAAACAGAAGCAAGGTCTCCCGAAAGAGTCAGTATAGTACTGCCTGACAAGTCTTTAACGTAATAATGTGTCCTGAGTGTTACATCGCCGGACAAATCAGCGGACGAGACGAAATCATAAGCCTTTGAATAAAGCCCTGTGCTTCCTCTCGTGTATATCCCGTTATCCGAAGGGCTGTATATGTACGCTATAGGTTCTACTGTTGCATAGCTGGCATTCCTCCAGTTATAGTTGTTGCGCCACCAGCCTATAGTGTTCGACGTAACGTTTGCCGTCCAGTCCCACCAGAACGGGAAATGACGTGCATAAGGGTTGCCCAGCTTGACATTCAGTCTTGCCTGGCCGTTCACAGTAACAATGCACAAAGACTCCAGAGGGTCGGGATATATGTCATAAGAGCCGTTTGCCCAGAGTACAGACCACGCATCATATGGCTGTGGTTCTTCTGCAAATACGAAGTTGAAGCCGTCCACAATATCCCCTATTACAGACAGTGGAATATCTGGTATTCCTCCGCCCATAGTACGCCTGTATGTGCCTACGTTGGTAGTCCTATCGTTCGTTGCAGTGTCGCCGTAAAAGTTCCTGCTGTACCTGTAGTTTTCGTACACAGTTGCGAACCACTGAGGTCCTCCCGCCTGCAATGCGCTTGATGACCTCGTTATGTCCCTGAGCTGATAGAATACATCAGGGTATCTACTGTAGACTGCCGCTTCATCGCTGGAATTGACATACCACGAATTAAGACGGAAAGGCGTATACTCCTCAGTAAGCCCCCAAGAAGTGCCGCACACAACTGCCAGCAGGAATATGCCTGCCGTTAAACGTTTGAACATAGTATGAATATTAATCCTCCTTAATTAGGAATACCTATATATGAAACCGTAACATCTCCCCCAAACTGCGGGGAAATGTCTAATCCCTTTTTCATGCGGTGGAACGTTATAGTTCTTGCCGCCCTGACCGCAGCTCCTAACTCCTTGCCGGTGTCGCAGTCAAGCCCTGATGGAATATCGACAGCAACAATGTGTGAAGCCAGCGAGTTCATAGCCTCGATTGCACGCCTGAACATTCCCTCGACAGGACGGTTAAGCCCTGTTCCGAATATAGCGTCGATACATGCCTCACAACCCTTCAACGCGCTCTCAAATTCCACGAAATTCTCATCATTCACGGTGTTCAAGACTTCTGGAGCAAGACGGTTCATTATTTTTAGGTTAGTCTTGAAGTCCCCGCTTCCCTTTTTTGGATCTCCAAGTATGTAAACTCGGACATCTTTACCCATTATGCAGAGATGTCTGGCGATTGCAAGTCCGTCTCCTCCATTGCTTCCTGGTGCACAGACCACAGCGAACACTGCGTACTCTTTAACCTCACGAACAACTGCTATTGCGGCGTTCTCCATGAGTAATATACTTGGTATGCCGAATGTCTCTATTGCTCGCATGTCAGCGTCTCTGGCCTGTTGCCGTGAATATGCTTCCGGTGAATTTACACCGACATAGACGACTTCCCTGTGAAACTCGTCTGGGTCATAGAAATATTCCAGCTCGTTATCATACTCTGGGGGCAAAATACGTTCTCTCCTCCGTCAAAAATTTTATGGCGATTGAGATATTATATTACTAAAAGCAAAGCAAAAGACGCAGATAGTACGTAGTCATTATTCTTAAATAACTTGCTACAGGTTATACGGATTAAGCCTATAATATTCTCAGGGGTGATTAGTCATGTTAAGCGGCAAAAAATTATTGTTCTCCTCATGCTTCTATGCCTTCTTTTACTGCGGAGTAGTCATGATTACTATAGGTTCTGCACTTCCAGACCTGAGAGAAGCATACAATCTTTCGGACTCCGTAAGCGGCGCATTACTTTCCTGTTACTCTCTTGGCAACCTCGCTTCAGGAATAATTATAGGCTTTGCATCCCTGTATCTTGGACAAAAAGCAGCAATCATAATTCTATCTTCCCTTGTGCCTCTGGGAATGTTCCTGCTAACATCAGGCCATGTTCCGGCAATTTTATTCTTTGCGTGCGTGTTAATAGGAATGGGCAGGGGAAGCATGATAAGTTTCTCGCAGGGTACAGTCAACACACTCACAGGCGGCAATGCAAGGATTACGGGGCTTCTTCACAGTGTGTTCGCTGTCGGAGCAATAATATCACCGTTAATATTCTCGGCACTCCGTATAATCTCATGGAAAGCTGGAATAATTCTTGTCGCAATGCTCGGTATTACGGCGGCATGTATATTCCTGATGATACGGGATTATTCGTGTCTTGAAGGGAAATCCGACGGCGCAAAATCCGGAAGGTCATTGGCGTTCTTCAGGGATAAAGGCTTCCTCATCATAGCAGCGTTAATGTTCCTGTATCTTTGCTGTGAGTTCGCAATTAACGGCTGGCTCGTTACCTACATGACCCGTAAGAATATGAACATGAATTACAGTCACGCAATGGCATCGTTATTGTGGATCGTAATGCTTGCGGGCCGTCTCTTCTGCGTGTGGCTC
>CALAUZ010000335.1 GCA_937892105.1 uncultured Fretibacterium sp.
AATCACAGATAAAATAACGCAGACAACACCGACAAAAAATGTCGCTAATCTCGAAACTTTCAAGAGCAGTTTATCATCAGCATCTTGATTAAAGCCGCTGTACAAATCTCGGGTTATGAGTGTTCCACATGAAAGAAAAATCGGTGACGCTGTGGACAAGACCGCCGCGAGAATCGCTGCCATGACAAACCCCGAAATCCACGGATTCATGTTCATCAACAATGTAGGTAGGGCGAGTTTTGCATTTGCTAGATCGGGATATACAGCCTTAGCGTACATTCCAAGCAAAGCTGTAAATATCCCAAACGGGGCAACAATAAGAGCGATACAACATGAAGCCTTAACCGCTGTTTTCTCATCTTTAGCCTTTAATATTGGTTGCAATCCGGCCTGAGCTGTACACGCGCCAAGAACAGAAGCAACAATCCAAGAAAAAACTTTTCCATAACCTATTGACATAGGAGAGAAGTAATACTCCGGCAACGTTTCTCTTAAGCTATTACTGCCTGACGCTACGGACACTCCGGAAGAAACACAAAGAATAAGGGCGGCCAATATGCCAACGTACATCACTATCAAGTGAAGAACGTTAGTAGCTCCAATCGCGCTCATTCCACCCACGCATGTATATATCAGAACCCCAAAGCCTAAAGTGATTATGGAAATCGCCGGATTTAGCTTTAACAGGGTTTCTCCTATCGTTCCCACAGCGATCATTTGTGAAATTCCGACGATCATGAGAACGATTATTAGGAGAACGCTTGCAATGATTCGAGACTTGCTGCCGAGATAACGGCCTATTATTTCAGGTACTGTGGAAGTGTTAAGACTTCTGAACAAACGAGCGAAGAATATAGCTAGAAAGCATATCCCGATACCATTAGCTATCGTATACCAAGCTCCTGAAATGCCATAAAGGTAGCCATACTCTGAAACTCCGGTCGTTGACGTACCGCCCATCCATTCTCCAGCACCGACAGCAACGCACATGAGGAGACTTAATCTAAATCCCTCATATGCGTTGGCATTACTCGTTTTTTGAGCTAATAAGCCGATTATGATCGTGAGAACAATGTAGGCAACTATGATGCCGATCATTTTTCTTGTAATTGCCTTAGTTGTTGTAGTGTATTGACCATTGCGTCGACAGAATTCAGATTCTCCGGCATTAACTGCTCTACATCAAACTTTACTCCAAACTCCATTGATAGTTCAGAGATGATCATAACCACGGATAATGAATCCAAAATTCCGTCATCAACCAACGTATCGGAGGCCGTGAAATCTATCTGAGGCAGTGCCTTTTCAAGTACCTTTAATACACTTTCTTTTGTTATTTCTGACAACTTTATTCAACTCCTCAATTTTTCAATCAATTTCATCATCTGCTCAACTGAGTCGAAATTCTCGGGATTGAGATCATTAACAGTGATTTTGATGTTGAAGGCATCATTTATCCCCGTTACAACACAGATCATATCGAACGAATCCAGCATTCCTCCGCTAAACAAGTGCTTCTCTTCCCTGAAATTGACATCTGAGCGTACTTCTTCCAAAACTTTTATTAACTGTTCCATGATTTTACTCCTTTTTGTATTTTGTATTTTTGCTTTCATTACAGTCGTTACACTTCAATAATCCCGTAGAACTTAGTTTCCGCAAGATTGACAATACACGCGCCTACGGCAAGTCCAACTCCAAATCCCGCGCATAAGACTCGTGATAAATCGGCCTGTTCCCTCTGGATTGATAAGAGTAAAGGAATTGTTGCCGAAATTGTATTTCCAATGTCTTGTGAAGCGAACGGAATTCTATCGTGTGGAAGATTCATAGCGTCAGCTAAGAATAGCAAGAGAGAACGATTTGCCTGATGACAAGCATAATACGTGATGTCATCTTTTGTTAGCCCACACTGTGTTAATAGCTCATCAACGACTTTCGGAACGGCTGAAACCGCGAATTTCAACACAGCCTTTCCGTCCATATAAGGATTCCCGTTATTTTTAGGATTCTCCACTACGCGATGACGACTATTTTCCATAATCAGGGCATCACGCCGCTCTCCGTAACTAGCAAAATTGAATGCTATAGCGTCTTCGTTTGAGGCGTTGTTGGCCTTATTGTCGAGATTTGTTGGAGAAATAAGTGTAACGAAAGCACCATCAGCAAAAATACTACTTGGGGTAAAATCGTCTGCTGGTACTAATTTACTGCGCGTATCTCCGCCACAGAGTAATACCCCCCCTAAATTCTTAGCCAATAGTGATGATATATAAAGACCTGTAACATATCCCGAACAACCTTCATTGATGTCAACGCAGAAAGTTGTATCCGGTAGGCCAAGAGTATCTTGTAAAACGTGGCTTGTTGCGGGAAAAATATAATCCGGCGTTTCTGATACAAAGACTATGGCCTTTATATTATTTCGCCCGAAATCGTCTAAAACTGGTTTCGCCGCTTCAACAACTAAGTCGGAAGTGGTTGTATTCTTTGGCGCAATCCTGAGCGAAGAAAAGCCAGTTACTTTAGTTATTTTGTAGGCCATATCAGCCATAGAAGACGGTATGCGATCTACTATCCTTACGCTATTTTTAGGCAAAGCGCAGGAAATACTATTTATAGCTACGCTACTTATCTTGTTTACTGACATTAGAGCAACTCCTTTCTATAATTTTTATAATAATGTACATCCGCCGTCAATCACTAACTCAATGCCGGTGATAAAACTTGAAGCGTCGGATAATAAATAAACAATGCCATAAGCTACTTCTTCCGGCTTTCCGTAACGTTTTAATGGGTATTTCTCCGCGTCTTTCGCAAGCATTTGCGGAGTGAAAACCCCGTTTTTGATTAAATCTGTTTCAATCATTCCGGGACAAACATTGTTGACACGAATTTTCCTTCGGGCTAATTCCAGAGCCGCGCTTCGAGCAAATGCGTCTACAGCGGCCTTTGATGATGAATACATGGAGTTTCCAACTCTAAAATGAAAGTTTCCAGCAATCGAACTTGTGAACACAATGGAAGCTCCGTCCTTTATCTTTTTAGCTTTCAGAAGTTCTTGAAACAGAAAAATTGGAGCGTATGTGTTTATAGCAAAAACTCTATCAAGTTTCTCTCTATTAACGAGATTAACCGGCGTAATTTCCACAATACCGGCATTGTTGACTAAACCGTCAAGGACAGGAGCTTCCTCTGCCAAAGCTGTAACTCCGGCAAAACCAGCAACTTCGCTAACTCCGCCCATGTCGGATAAGTCCGCACAAAAGGAGGAATGACCTGTTCCTTCGAGCGCGTTTAGTGTTTCTTGAAGTCACTGTTCGTTCCTGCCTGTGATGAAACACTTTGCGCCCATTTGACTGCAGGCTATAGCAGTGGCTCGGCTTATGCCGGAGGAAACTCCCGTAATGAGGATTGTTTTATTTTGTAGAGTGAAAGGATTGTTGGTCATACTATCTCCCCATGTTCCCGAACAATATTGGGTCTGTCCTGATCGCCATCACCTTTGAAGATTAGAGTGCCTTCATGTTGATACTGTGCCCAAATGTCTATATTTTTCTGTTCAAAAGGCTCGAAGTATTTTGGTATTATTATTTAATCATTATCCCGTTTCAAAAATCCACCGGATAAAATAACAGTTTCGGGCACGCCAACACAATACAAATCTACATACTCATATTGCTTCCTTATTATGTAATCGTGAAGTGCATCTCCTATGTAGGCGAACATGTTTGTATCTCCGATAAAATCCATAATTCTTAGAGCTGTCTTATTATTGGCTTCAACTTCTCGCATAAAGAAAACACCTTCAAACATGTCGCTACCTTTATTCTTTATGCCCCAAACAATATACTTAATAGTAAGGATGAGTGAAATATCTCTTATACAGATACTTTGCGTCTTTATGAGGAACTCTATCACAAGACATCAAATCGAAGAAGCTTTTCAGTTTTGCAATATCTGGAATTTCTTCAATTTGAAGTGATTTCTCCTTTTTGTTGCGTTGTTTTCGCTGATATGTATCAGGAATTTTCGCAATTTTGTAGTCGCTAATTGTTGCGTTGAGAATGTAGTAATGCCTCATTTTTTCAACAAAGCGATTAAAGTAACTTTTGTAGAATGGAACCGCCGTCTTGGGATTAAGACCACTCCCTAAATGATCACGGTATTTGACGAATTTGGGTAAGCGATTTATTAATTCGCAACCGAATAATGGAATATTCTTATTATCAGGACGCACTTTCCACATTGATCCACTAACATCAGGGGTATCACCTTCTGTTAAAGAAGAAAGAACAAAGCCCCATATTGCTTGGAGTGAACTATCACTTCGTTCTCTTGCTATCATAAAGTTGAAAAATGAATCATCTCTACCATACATCCACTTGAAAAATTGACGGTCTTTGACAAAAATATGATTTTCATTCCAATACATCTTTATGAAATTCCTTATGTCATCGATTTCGTCTTCCCGTGCAAGCCTTATGTCGTATCTTTCGTCAAAGACAATCATGCTAATGTCATCTCCATAAATTTTTTATAGTTCTCGCTTCTTGGAGGGAAGTCATTACAATCAAGTCTTGGTAACTTCATTGGCTCGTCTTTTTCAATTTCCGCTACTCTCACCTCAGTTGTCAAGCCCATCACCGCCCCACGACTTTTGATGTAATCCAGGACAGCTTCGTTGTAGCTACCGTACGGGTAATTCATAACCCACGCCTTCGGCTCTATCACACCTAACTTGGTCATAACGGATAGTGCCTTATCTACGTCCCGTTCCATCTCGGCGCGGCTTAGCCTTCCCAGCCAATAATGATCGTACCCGTGCAGGCCTATAAAATGCCCACGGCGTTTCAAGGCCCTTATCTGATCCTCTGTCATGTAGAGTTCGTAAGCCAACTGTGTCTCTGATACTCCCACATAGGTCTCAAACAGGTCAGAGCTTATCCGATTACGAAGCTGCTCGGGTAGAACGGTCTGAAGTATTCGTTTCACGAAAACCACATCACCAGAATCGAAGCGGTTTGGAACAGCCCAATCTTTATACAGCTCGCTATTCGAAGGATAGTCGAATTCATGGCAACGATAGAAATCCATCTTATCAAACAAGTCCGCCACAAGCCGTTTGATGCCACCGGCTATGTCTTCGGCACTCGCTAAAATATAGTGGATCTTGTTGACATCCAATAGTTTATGCTCTGTGAACGTCTTGCCAGGAATGAAGAAGCTCCCCTGAAAAACAAACTGCTCCAAGAGGGGCATCGCAAAAGTATAATTATCAATGTAACCATCATCGAATGTAAGCAATAGAGCTGGCTTGCTGTCGTTACTGTCCGCAGTACCCGCTGAGACTGCCGAGACGAATTGATCGTTGCCCACAGTGTGTTTACCGGTTTTGCGGCTGTCTTCGCCGATGTTTTCACGGCTGTTTTCGCCACGGCTATTTTTCCCGTTGTTACTGGTCCCGCCGTCGCTATCATCTACTCCCGTGTGTATCTCTTGCGAGAAAGAAACAGGAGATGTAGATTGATTTTTATTTAGCACCCATGGTTGGTGGAGGGTGCTAATATCAGTAGTTAAGGATGCAAGTACGTCTTCCATACAAACCACGTTGAAAGAGGATATGACGGATATACGAGTAGAATGGAGTTAATTAGTATTTTAGCACATCGAAGGATAATCATATTAACCCTTATTCTTCCTGACGAGAAAACTCCATATTACTCGTGTAGACACGTGTAATGGATCGGCTTGGGAAAGTTGACACTTAGGAGACTGTTGCTGCAGGACAAGAATGGACATCTCCGTTCTGCTCCGGCTTATTCCGGTACTTTCCGACAATTTCCGACACTTCTCTGTCCATAAATGATGTGACTGACGCAGAATTATTCTGTTCATCATGCTCATAGCCGCGTCTTCCCTTACACCTTTTCTATCTTGCATGTATGATGCTTAAATTTATGACTGGTATTTGCCACATCTTTATCATACTCTATGCAAACAAGTAAAATGTTCCCTTTATACTGTTCAAGCCTGTCTGAATAATGTTGCTTTTTGATTTGTTCCAAAGCTGTATCCACAGTTTTATCGAATTTCAACTCCACTAACAGGACTGGCAAATGTGAGTATTTCGGAGCTGGAATATAAACAATATCGGCATAGCCTTTACCACTATCCAACTCCAGAATAGTTGTGTAATATATCTGAGCCGCATAGAATGCAAGCTGAATCCCATAACTTAAAGCCGCTTCATCATTATATGTTTTGTCCTCCGCTTTATCATGCGCCTTTTCAAGTAAACTCGCTACTTTATCTTCATCAAGAGCCCAAACAGCTTTCAATATATCCTGTGAATCTTCAATAAGTTTGAAAGCCTCAGCCCATTCTGATGATGTTGTAGAAGGTCTAAACTCTTCCAAGACTTCCTTGTTGGGTATGAAAACTTCTTCCGTTTCATTGTCGTATCCAAGGTAGCCCAAATGAATCAAAAGCGTTAAAACATCATCCCTGCTATTAAAAGTTGTCATATCATTCTGATATGATGATGTGTTGACTTTTACTTTGCCGCCGTTCATCAACAAAACCACAGCACCTTTTAAGCCGTCATAGTTTTTTTGATGTATTCTGATAACGCCTCGTATGTCTCGGTTTTAGTCCAGTAATTAGCAATTACACCAGTAATCATTGCTTCTACAACGGATAGAGGACTATATATACGGAGCTTATGTCCATTATGTCTTCCATGCCTATATGCTTCGCGTTCTTCAGTAGGTATGCGGTCGCTAATTAAATATCCATCATACCAACATTTCATCATAAGACATACTATATTTAGCGCAAAGCTCTTTTACTTCTTCTTCTGTAAAACCGGTATAAGGCGCAAGCTGTCTAGGTGCCATCATGGAATACTCTGTAAACATATTCAAAGCTGAATGGTCGCCATACTTCTTTATGGGAAGAATGCCGGTCATATATGCCAGAGCAATATGCTCATTATCTTTTAACAAATCACGTAGGAAATCAAGATACTCTGTCTGACCATCTTCATCAGCTTGCCTCACACGAAAAACTGCATCCCTCTCATCAATCACTACAATGAGTTGCTTATCAACATAAACGTCGTCTATTGTTTAAATGAGGTCTGCATCATTAAAATAATCTGCTTCCGGATTCGCCTTCTTGATATCTCTAATTACTAAGCGTTGCATATTCCTAAGAGAATCTTCAACCGATATTTTTTTCTTGAAGAATTTTGTCATAACAAGCCTAATAACGTCAAACTTCATTAAGTACTGATTCCAATTAGGTGTGTCTTTTATTTTCCTCTGCTAAAATAATTCTCTGCTAATAGAATTGAGG
Source organism: uncultured Fretibacterium sp. (assembly GCA_937892105.1). Next base: position 7,360 of record CALAUZ010000335.1, read on the forward strand.
TATTGAAGCATCATAGTCTTATCAACAAAAATTTCAGAGTTTACAGCCATCTGATAAGCCGTTTTTCTTGGATTAAGATATGTCCCCATAATTGTTACTCTCCTGTAAAAATTTATTTATATTTTTTATTATACCATAGACATCTAGAACCTGTCTTCACAAAGTTTGCGGAGTCTCGCAAAATCCTAAATAAACGGTGATTTCAAGATGGACTGTCATTTCAGTGTTTATCACGTTCATTAAAATTGTGAAGACAGGTTCTAAAACTGAATTATCTGATAAGTTCTCAAAGGCCTTATCGCGTTTTTATCTTAATCATATATGAATACCTATTTTTTGACAAATTTTGATCCTAGTGTATAATAATTATAAATTTTATTTTATTAATGTTTAGAAAAATTTTAAAAATTCAATGATTTTTAATCATAATTGGCAAACATCCTCAAAGAGGGAATTGTGGTATGTATTCCTATAATTTATTAGAGGGTTATACAAGGTAACGTAAGAATATAGACCTTTCGTAAGAATTGTAGAGAAAAGGAGGTGGATTTTTAAGATACGCTCTACTTTGAAGTGGCCAAGCCAGGACATTAAGTTGGAGAAGTGATGTTCTTTATGAATCAATATGACAGGAGTTTTACCTATCAAAAAATAGGGTTTCCCATAGTCTGCGCATGATTTGGTTTTCTATACATAAATCGTCCTATTCTTTTGAATTATTGGGCAGCAATAGATGCGTTGCTGATTGTGGTTTATTGGATCATGTATCTTTTTATAAGCAAGAAGAAACTGGGCTATGCAGCTCTAATCCTAATGATGCTTGCTGTGTACAGTGTCGTTTTGACTATAGGAAGGCATGGAGGTATACGTGGCGTTATAGGTGTATGAGTGTTCTCGGAAACTCATGACATGAATTGTGTAACATATTAAACTTCAGTAGTTCTCGGTAAGTTCTTGTTACACTTCAATATAAATGATAAATGTAAAAATAAATGTAAAACGAGCAGGATAGCTCGTCCTAAAAAAGGCCATGCTAACGCTAGGGGACTCAAGACCACCCTTAAACACGAGTATTCTCGGAAACTCACGGCATAAATTGTGTAACACGGTAAACTTCCGTAATTTTGGGTAAATTCTTGTTACACTTCAATATAAATGTAAAACGAGCGTGGTAACTCGCCCTAAAAAAGGCCATGCTAACGCTATGGGATCTCACGACTACCCTTAAACACAGTGGTTATATATATTTATCTGCCTATCTTAATCCAAGCATCAAGATGGATCAAAATCCCGGCCAGCATCGCAAAAAATAACAGCTTATCACCACTACGACACATTACGTTTTCAAGGTGATAATCTTTCAGAATACGCTTATTAATTCGTTCACATGATGTTCGATTTTTGTATAGTGCCCGCCAATATCTTGAGTTATAGGGAATTTGCCCGAATAATCGGACGTTGGTTTGGTCGGGAACCCTCAGGACGCGACCATACGGGGTTTTATTGCACTCCGCTTCATGTGGACAGGAGGTTTTCAGTTTTCCTGTCGCTCGGGGGCAGCGGTACATGTAGGCTTTGAGTTTTTTGTCATATCCGTTGCGCCTCATGGGACAATTCGCCATACATACAGGAACGCCGTCTTTATTGAAGTGTTCCTTAGTTCCGTCGGGAGCTGTCTTTGCTTTGGGAAGGTCAACTTTATCCGGTGTTTTGAAGCGACCGTTTCTCTTGATGATCGGTCTCATACCTAACGTTATCAGAAACTCATGATTGGGTCCTCCATCTCCTGCAGCATCAAGAGCCATATTTCTCGGCTTCAGACTTGGATTGACATCTAGCATGTGTGCTGTTGCTGTAATCATGGGGAGTGCGTCATGTCGAGATGCAGGGTGCTTTTCCAAGAACAATGGGAGGTCAAGACCTCTTTTGTGATAACAAATTGTATAGAGGGCATAACCGTAATACCACATTCTCTTATAGGAATCCTTGCCCCAATCGGCATCGGGAGCTGTGTAACGATAACTGTGCTGTTCATCGACCGGCTTCTTGACTTTGTGGCCATATGGACAGGAATGTGCTGGAAGAGCTGTTCCGTCCCCTGATAATGTAAGGTCTTCCTCTTCAAGAATGCTGAAATACTCACAGGAGGGACGCACAACTAGGAGATCGAATATCTGTTCGAGCTTTCTGGTCAGTCGATTTCGATCACAGTTAGGATTCTTGCTGTATTTTTGGGCTAAATCTCGTGTCTTATGTTCATCATAATTCACTTTTTCGCCGTTTTCATAGTAGTTGTTGCGCTTGTTGTTTTTCCTGCGCTTCTTGCGGCCTTTGGCTGAACTTTTTGTCGTCTTCTTGCCCGGTCTTGGCTTCTTCCCTTTCGAGTAAAGGTCGTCCATGTGCGGCTCGATACCAAGAATTCGGTTGATGAGGTCATAATGACTTCCGATGGACGGGATTTTCCAAAAGCCGATGAGGAATTGTAAGGCAATATCCGCCTTAACTTTTCTCACCCATTTTGTAATGGAAAGACAGCCGTATGCGAGCATGAGTAGCAGGGAACGGATTATTATCACGGGATCCATGCCTCGTCTGCCCGTCTTCGAGTAACAGCTTGCAATTATTTCTTGTGCAAATTCGGGGCGGAACGAAATCATTTGACGGCGCATGTGTTTGAGTTCTTCGTCATGAAGCAGACGTTCTCGCACTGAAGCTGGGAGATTGTTGAATTCGGCATCGAGAAAATCCTCGTAATTCTTACTAGTTGAAATGTGTTTGGGGAGCATTTGTTGTTTGGTCTCCTATCAATATACATTACGTCCAGATAAAGGGCCGGAGCATTCTGCGAAAATGCTCCGGAAAACCCTTGGGCGGTTAATTATTTAAACTATTTACAAGAGTGCGGAATTGCTCGACTGCTTGCTGAAACCTAACAAGTTGCAGTTCGAGGCGGGCAATTTCTCTTCTCTGTTCGACGATCTCGGCATTCTGGGTATCTCGGCATTCTGGGTTTCGATATCCGAAATCACCTGTTCATAGAGCTGCTTGTAGTTCGCCTTCTTGACCGGACTTGTACCTTCCTTCTTGAGCCTAGATTTTTTGTGCCCACGAGATCTAGTCGGAACGACATTGCCGGTCTTCGGGGCAATTTTGCCAATGAGTTTGCGCTTCGAACGGGATTGTTGCTTGTCTTTTCCCAGTGAGGAGCTGACTCGTAGAGGTAAGTTGTATTTCGTGCCTTGTTAAAGGCTGTTATAGTAGTCAAAATAACCACTCTCCTTGTGTGTTGTAAATTTTTTATTATAACAAGGAAATGTTAAATTATCGCCCAAATCGACGATGTAAAAAATTGTTATACTCGCCGGAAATGGCAGATTTTGATGTGGGAGTTAAAAAATTATGAATGAAAATATAGATGGTGGAAGCGATGAGTTTCCGAGAGTACTCTAAAAATATAGACGCTGACAATGATGAGAGTTTACGAGAATGTTCAAACTATCAGGACAACAGCGGCTATATTTTTATGAATATGACTGCAAAGAATCGAACTTAAACCGTTTTGTGATTATAAACGTTACAATATTTTTTAATTATATCGGTAATAAAGATATGTTTCAACCAGTCCTTACCAGCAGAATAAAAGGCGTTGACCGCATTGTCCCAATCGGAAAGACAATGGACTTCGACTTAATCTGGGACGGGTATAACTTGTTATCTTATTTAACAAAATTTGTTATTTTACATCAATAACTGATTTCTAATATTAATATTTTGTAGCTGAATGGCACTCTTATCAATAATATTATACTGAAAGGAAAGTGTTAATGTGCTTTATTAACACAAAAGCACACATACATAAGAGAGGAACATGAAAAAAATTATATTTATTGATACTGATGATGCAGATCGATTTCCGCCAGAAATTTCTATTTTGAACGCAATTTCAGAAATTCCTGATTATCAGGTTCATGTGTGTAGCCTGGAGCCATCCATGTATATGACAGAATTTTGCAATAAATATGGTGTTTCCTTGCATAAAGTTGATGGTAAAAACACAGTAGAAAGGGAGAAAATAGCTAGAGGTGTTTCTGCTGTAAAGAGAATAGCTATTATCTTAAAGAACAGATATTTATTATTGAATACCATAGATAGTCTATATGAGGATGGGGATATTGTATGGCTTAACACAATAACTTCTTTAAAATTATTAGGAAGTAAAGTATTAAAATATAAATATGTTATTCATTTATTGGAATTATTACATAGTGTGAAGTTATATTACAAAATACCATTTTTACAGTATAATTTGAAATATTATTTGCAGAACGCATATAAGGTAATTGTATGTGAATATAACAGAGCCTGTATAATGCAGGCTTGGTTTGACCTAAAAGAAATTCCGATTGTCATTCCTAATAAGATATATTTGCGTGAAGAAGAAAATATTTTAAACAAGCTCAGTGATAAAGCTAATGAGATTATGAATAATCTGCAAAACAAAAAAATTATTATATATCAAGGTTTGTTCGGTCCTGAGAGACCTATCGAAACTTTTGTTGAAGCAATATCGGAAATGGGAAATGAATACGTTTTTGTCATTATGAGTAGAAATATGCTCGATAAATTGTATAAAAAAGATAATATTTTTGAAATAGGTTTCTGTTCTCCGCCACATCACTTGTATGTTACGCAAAAAGCATATATAGGTGTGCTTTGTTATCAAGCAGTATCTCAAGGGTATGCAAATAATGATTGTTTAAATTCAATATATTGTGCGCCCAACAAAATTTACGAGTATTCTCGATTTGGAATACCAATGATTGGTAACAATATTCCTGGTCTAAAATACACGATAGAGTATGCAGGAGCGGGAATTTGTCTTGAAGATATGACAAAAAAAAGCATCAAGGAGGCTATTTTAAGAATAGACGCTGATTACGAAAAATATAGAACAAAATCTAAAGAATTTTACGATGCTGTAAACGTGAAACAAATAATAGAAGAAGAAATTCTAAACGAGGTGTAAACATGAGTGATTATATGTGCAAAGCGAAAAAATGGATATCAAATAATGTAGTCGAGGAGGGGGGGGGGTTAGTTGTTACTCATAAAGACAGAATATTGTATCCAGAGGTAACAGGCTATTTTATCCCTTCACTGCTTAAAATCGGAGAAAAAGATCTTGCCGTATCTTTTGCTAAGCATATGTGTGAAATTCAAAAGACTAACGGTGCTTGGCATGATCCAAGTGATCGATTCCCTTTCGTATTTGATGGAGGGCAAATTCTTAAAGGGCTAATTGCTATAAGAGAGTTTCTTCCTGAAGTGGATTCGTATATTATGAAAGGTATTGAATGGATTTTCTCTAATATGAAGGATTCTGGCGAGCTGAAGCAACCCAAGAATGATCTTTGGGGAGATAGAGATGATTATTGCAACGAACTAATCCATATCTACTGTATTTCTCCGATAATTGAAGCTGGGAAACTGTTCTCCAAACCAGATTACATTGAAAAAGCCAACAAAGTACTCGATTATTACATCGATAACTTTAAAGAACGAATTGTGAATTTCTCTCTTTTTTCACATTTTTATGCATACGTTATCGAAGGACTGATTGATTGTGGCAAGGTAGAGCTTGCCAGAGAAGCTATGAGTAACTTTGAAAAGTATAGAAGGAAAGATGGTTCTGTTTGGGCTTGGAATAATGCAGGATGGACTTGTTCCACAGCAACATTTCAGTTTGCTATTATTTGGTATAAGCTTGGTGAAGCAGATAAAGCAAACAAGGCTTATGAATATGCTTGTTCTCTTCAGAACGAGAGTGGGGGGTGGTACGGAAGTTATATTCACTCTGTACTAGATTACTATCCTATTATATTCAAACGCAGAAAGTTGTATGAAAAAAATCGAGAAATCAGTTGGGCTGTAAAGTTTTTTATAGATGCTACATATGAGAGAAAGCATTCATTAAAAAATTAGATATTTTGGGGATAAATGCGCTCAAAAGATGTATGCAGTGACTAAATTTTATTAGAGCCAATCAAAGAATATCTCTGTGATATGACAAAATTTATCATTACAGTTTTTTAGACAAACTGATGTGCTTTATTCTCTACTCAGTAGCGATTGTTTTCACTTTCAAATAAACAAGTAATGTTAATGAGAGGGAGAGAGTGTATTGAAAGTCGGAATACTAACGATGTACTATAATAACATTGGTCATGGAGGGCTTTTGCAAGCTTACTCACTTCAAAAATTTCTTGAAGAAAGCGGATATAACTCAGAAGTTATATCATATGACTACAATTACAAGAGTCGAAAGATAGCTTGGATTAGAGGCATGGTTCGTAGATTTAGGCTTATTCCATATAATCTTCTGTGTCTTAAATATGGCGATGAAACGAATAAAAAATATAAGGAATATATGGGAATGATACATCATTCAAAATACTATATCCGCAATACTATATCCGAAATCGATAAAGATTATGATGTTATAATTATAGGTAGTGATCAAGTTTGGAATGAAACTTATTGCGATGACGCTTTCTATTTACCTTTTATCAAGGAAGCAAAAAAGAAAATAGCTTATGCAACAAGTGTTGGTAAAGATAATTTATCAGAAGAGCAACTCAATCGTTTGATGAATAAAATACATCTTTTCAGAG
>CALAUZ010000336.1 GCA_937892105.1 uncultured Fretibacterium sp.
CGAAATATTTGTACTCTCTGGATAATGCGCTGTATCTTGCGCTGAAGTCGTCAGGAACATGCGAAATCTTCATTATCCGTATGTCGTCAGGAAGGTAGAAGTTCATCGCCATTCGCAGTCTGTCTGGTGCTATCTGCTTCGTCATGGCAAAGGAAGCAACCTGACCCCAAGCATTAACGCCCTTGTCAGTTCTCCCTGCTCCCGTAATTCTTACCGGACTGCCTTCTATTTTCGCCAGAACTTCCTCGATAATCTCCTGAATGCTTAATGCATCGGGTTGAACCTGCCAGCCTGAATAATTCCTGCCTATGTATGATATTTTTGCCGCGTATTTCATGCTCATACCTTGAGAACAAAGAATGCCGCAACTATCGCCAATGATACTGCAACCGAAAGCGTATCATTCTTCCCCCATACAAGAGGTCTGCGCCGTGTACGTCCTGCCCCTCCCTCATAGCCCCTTGCGTCCATCGCTACAGCCGCTTCGTCTGCACGCCTGAAGATTATTATCAATAGCGGTATCAACACAGGGAAAAATGCCTTTAATCTCTGGAATATATTTCCCTGATCCAGCCTCGCTCCTCGTGATAACTGCGCACGCATAATCTTGTCGGTCTCCTGCATAAGAAGCGGTATAAACCTTAACGCCATTCCTATCATCATTGCGCATTCATGTGCCGGAAACTTGAAGCGTTCCAACGGAGACAGCATAGCATCTAGGCCGTCTGCAAGTTCAAGCGGTGCGGTTGTGAGCGGCAGCATAACTGCAAACACCATCAGTACTAGAAGACGCGATGATGTCAGCCCTGCCTTGAACATCGCCGGGAATATATCCCTGTCCTTGAAGTATATTACTATAATGTTTAACATGAACGTGAATATTACAAGGAAAAACACTGGCCTTGCCGCTATTAACACTATCCGCCACGAAATCTTTGACGCATACACTACAATACAAAGCAATACAGACCAGAACAACAGCCCCGTTAAAGTTCTCGTCGGGAATACAGCAGAGATTATAAGCATGAGCGAGAATAATTTTGCTCTAGGGTCAAGTCTGTGAATGAATGAGCCTGTAGGGATATATTGTCCGAGATTTATATTTGTGAGATGCATGATATTAACTCCTGATAGTCATAGAGAAAGGGGAAATTGGGATTAACACTGTGTATTTCCGATGATATTCTGAGAACATCGGGCCATGCTTCAGGCTCTAGCGTATTCATTAGCTCCTGCAACACTTCATTCGGCCTGCCCTCCTGAATTACCCTGCTGTCCCTGAGTATTAGTATCCTGTCGCTGTGCTTTAACGCCGCGTCAAGGTCATGCGTTATCGTGATTACAGTCCTGCCCTCATCTCTAAGCCGTCCAAGCATTGACAGTATTTTGCGCTGATAGAACGCGTCAAGTCCCGCCAAAGGTTCATCAAGCACTATGCATTCCGGCCTCGCTGAAAGCACCGAAGCAATCGCTACAAGCCTTCTCTCGCCGCCGGATAAAGCTATAGGGTTTCGGGTGAGGAAATCACGGCCAAGCCCTGCGCATTCAAGCCCGAAAATTATTGCGTCGTCCAGTTCCCCGCCCTTGAAGCCCGCATTCTTTGGCGCAAACGCTAATTCCTCCCGCACCGTCGATGAAAAAAGCTGGTCTTCAGGGTGCTGAAAAACTAATCCGACTCTCTGCCTTAACCTGTGGACTTCCTCACCCTTCTGGGGAAGTTCCTGCCCGTCAAAGTATATCTGCCCTTCCTGTACCTTGTATAGAGCGTTGAAATGCTGGACTAATGTCGATTTCCCTGAACCTGTCCTGCCGATTATAGACAGCCATTCGCCGGCATGAATTTCCGCGTTAATGTCCCTTAATGCGTAATCGTCCCCGCCATACCTGAACGACAGCCCAGAAACTCTCAGCTTTTCCGCACCGTCAGCCCTGTATGTCTCATAGCTTCGTGAGGGAACCTTCACAGTCATAAAGCTGTCAGGGAAAGCAAGGCCTTTCGTCCCGCAGTAACGCTTGAACCTGAATTCGTCTGGAAGCTCAAAGCCTAATTCCTCCGCAATGTCCCAGAAACCGCCGGTATTGCCCTGCCACTCCACTTCGCCTTTCGACAGCACAATAACCCTCTGTATATCACCGAAACTCTCTGCCTCTATCTGGTGAGTAACCTGGATTATAGTCATTCCCTCAGAATGTACGTCCCTGAGAGTGCGTTCGATTTGAAGCCGTCCTTTAGGATCAAGCATGGCCGTTGCCTCATCGAGTATCAGGCATTCAACCTTAGCGGCAAGTGCCCCTGCAATAGCAAGCCTCTGCTTCTCGCCGCCAGACAATGCAGACACTGAAGCACCCTGCTTGTGTGTCATGTTCACGCGCCTCAATGCGTCGTCAACCCTCGACTGTATCTCGTCAGGCGGGAGGCCCTGATTTTCCGGCGCAAAC
>CALAUZ010000337.1 GCA_937892105.1 uncultured Fretibacterium sp.
ATTTTCAAAATTTTGATGATATTATTTATTCTATTTTTAAACTTCTTTGACTATAAATCCCATTCCGATAGGAATCATTGTGAAACCATCGCCGTCAAGATCAGTGATAAGCTGTGTAGCATTCCACCTATCCACGCCAATTTCTACAATGTGATATTTCGTGTTTAGTTCATTTATTGTTTTGCGGACAAAGTTATAATCTACAATGTTACCTTCCGTCACATGAAACAAGCCCTGTCTCTCCCAAATATCATATGGAACTCTGTCTCTCCGTACTCTCAGTTCAAGAGTTTCTCTTGGCAACCAGAAATGTGGAAGGACAATATAGTTATCTCCGTCATACATTGGCGGGAACACCATGCAGAAGGCCGTAATGTCTGATGTACTTGATAAATCAAGACCGCAATAACAATCACGACCTATGAGGCTATCAGCGTTAATCGGTACGTTTCCCTTGTTGTAAACATGTTCAGGAATCCATGCTACGGAACTGCCAACCCATTGACATAGCCGAAGCTGACGAAACACATTCTCTTCCGCTGGATTCTCTTGTGCTTGCAGAAAAGCTTCACGCGTTCTCTCAATAGGAACTGTATATCCGAGTGAAGGATTGACTTTGTACCAGCTCTTTTCATCAGACCAATCAGCATCATCAGGCAAGCTATACACTACAGGATAAAATGTCGGATCAATCTTTCGTCCTGCAAGAATATCTTGTGCCTTGCAATGTAATTCATAGCATCTAGAGTTTCTATCTGTACCTGCTGTTGTTATCGCCACATGAAGTGCTTGACGGTGCGCGTCTCCTGAACCTTTTGTTAAGAACCTGTCTTCACAATTTTAATGAACGGGATAAACACTGAAATGACAGTCCATCTTGAAATCACCGTTTATTTAGGATTTTGCGAGACTCCGCAAACCTTGTGAAGACACGTTCTTAATTTCATGAAATATAGGCAGACATCATAGGCAGCTATCGGCGATTTTCGATACACAATCCAACGGTAAGGAACACTTTAACAATTTGTGGGAGAATATAAAAGTAATAGTTGGAGTCTGTGTATAGACTCCCATGTTTTGTTCTATTGTATTAATGCATTGTCGCGTCTAAATCGCCCATCGGATGTGTGCAAATTTTTAGTCATACTCCCAATAAACTTCTTCAGCAATTTGCCTGTCGTCCCAGTCTGGATGTTCACGAATACAATCAAGAACGGAGACACAGTCTTGCTCCGTAACCTTGAAATATCGAGCTATTTTTTTGCACAGGAAGTTCGTCAATGGCATCTCTGATTTGTGAAACGACTTTTTTATGCTCACCAGCTTCTTATCTCATTGCATAAGCTTCCGTTAAAAGCATATATTCTCTCCTCACTTTCTCATCAGCCTTCACAGCCGCAACTTCTTCATCAAGGGCTTTCGTATATTCATCTGAAACCACTCCGGAGTTCAGATAACGAATTACAGCTCCAAGTTCAGGGCTAACTTCTACCAGCGTTCCGTTAGTGTTGATGATAATTTTTGTTGCAGCGTCATCAAGTACAACACTATAATCTTGATCACTGCGATTCCTTAAAGTGTAAATCGGGCGGTTTTTATTGAACGGATAGTAGTTGCATATGAATATTATGAAAATTTTCCTGAGTTTCTTGTAATTATGCCCCTTTTTAAGTGTACGCACATCGATCAAACTCTGATAGAATCGAGTCCTCTTGCCAAGATTATGTTTGTTCGTTGTCTGAACTTCGATATCATATATTGTTCCAGCATCGTCTTCAACATAGACATCAAGGCGAATACTCTCAGCTGAGAGAACGTCAGAGCTGATTGTATCCTGATCATTTGTGTAAACAAGCTTTTTGATTTTCACGCCGAGAATAAATTCAAGGAGTGGTTTACAGCATTTTTCTTGCCTCATGATAATTCCGAATATGAAATCATTCATGAGCGTTAATTAGTCTATCGGTTTCTGTTTCAGTTTCGTTCAACTCCTTTTTATACTTTTTGGTTATTTTATCACGTCAAGGCATGGTGGTATTGCATTAAATTCTTACAGAAATTAATAATATTGATTAGTTTAACTATGTTCTGAAAAATAAGCCCTTACTCTGAATCAGAGCTTTAATCTGAAGTTTAATCAGTAGCCCTTAAGCCTCATTAACCAATCTTTTTAAGTGCCTCCATGCTCTCTGACCTGCTCGCTAAATCCTCATCAGCTTCCGCAATTTCTTCTGGTGTCAGTTTCTCGGCCAGAGCAAGAAGCCCTTCGATGCTTTCAAGCGTTTTCATGACTTCTGCCAGTTGCGTTTGGCAGTCCTCGAAGCCGCCTTGGAGAAATTGGCTGCCTGTAGCTTTGGCCAGATTGCCTAGCGCGTAATCCTGAACTTTGACTCTGTGCGCTATGCCTTTGACGCTTTTGCGGATGTTGCTCAGTTTGAGTTTGTTGATGCCAGTGTTACTGGTGTTAATCATTTTCTTTATCATTTTCGTTTTGTTGACAGCAAGATTAACTCTGAAGTTCAACTTCGGGACACGTACTTGTAGCTGAGAATCCAGCGCGGATCACGGGGAAAGGGGGCTTTTCTTTGCAACCGCCGACAACTGCAAAATAGACAAAAAACGGGCATAAAGCCCAAATTTGTTGTAGCGTTTAATCTATCCAATAAATTTCCCTAGCTATATCTTCGTCATTCCAGTCTGGATGCTCTCTAATGCAGTCAAGTACAGCAGAGCAGTCTTGCTCATTGACATCAAAATAATTAGCCACATCCTGGGTTGATAAGCACTCTGAAGATTTCCGGATCAATGCCACACCCCGCTTATACTCGCCGATACTTCTCTCATTTGCTAATGCTTCTATGTATAACATATATTCCCTCCTGAACTTCTCATCTGCCTTCACAGTCGCCACTTCTTTATCAAGAGATTTTGTATATTCCGTTGTAGCTACGCCAGAATCCATATACTGAATAACGGCTCTGAGTTCATCGCTAATATCGCCGACCGTGCCTTTTGTATTGATAATAATCTTCGCCGCATCATCATGGAATATGATACTGTAGTCTTCGTCACAGCGATTCCTGAATGTGTAAACTAAGCGTGACTTATTGAAAGGATCGTAATTACAAATGAATATGATAAAACTTTTCTTGAGCTTGCGGTAATCCTTACCTTTTTTAAGTACATGCACATCAATTATGCTCTGATAATAACGGGTTCTCTTGCCAAGATTGTGTTTGTTTGTAGTTTGAACTTCAATGTCATAAACCGTACCTGCATCATCTTCGACATAAACATCAAGCCGGACGCTCTTAGCATTGATTACAGGGACGCTGATTGTTTCCTGATCATTATTGTAAACGATATCCTTGATTTTTACTCCAAGAATAAATTAGAGGAGCGGCTTACAGTACTTTTTCTGCCTCATCAACACGCCAAAGATTACATCATTTGTTATTGTTAAATCATTTATATTTTCCATAATTTTTATTTTATCACGTTTATCTTATCACGTTTATCAAAAAACGGGCATCTCAGCCCATCTATCTGCCTATCGTTGTCCACCTCTTGTTACCCACAGTTACTGCTCCGCGGCTGTCTCACTCATTTAATTCTTGCAGACTCTCGGTTTCGGAGCGATTTTCTGCACCGTTATCATTTTTATCGGTTTGAGCTTCATCATCCGTCTGAGCAGCACTTACTTCCAGCCCCATGTCTCCCATTCCAGCTCGACTCAACAAATACCCGGCCGCTTTGCTCGCCTCTGCCGCCGCTTTGAAGATATACATGTTATCGTTACGCAGTTTGCCGAGCCAGCTTTCAATATAGCTTGCTTGATTCTGGAATTCTGTTTGTGATTGAGGGATTCTGGCTGTGCTTGCTACGAAGAGAGAACCTATTTCTGCCACCAGCTCCTCAAAAGAGCCTTTCTTGACTTTCCAGCCTTGTTCTCTTTCCAGCCTTGTTCTAATGAGAGTATCAACGGGTAGAAT
>CALAUZ010000338.1 GCA_937892105.1 uncultured Fretibacterium sp.
TGTATAACGCAAAGCCATGTGTGAAAATGAAAGATGATGAAAACGTTCTCCTCGTTCAGCCCTTGAAATCTTGGTTCTCTAGGTTCTTGCCGTTTACTTACACTCTCAAAGAAGGCTTTTATGGCGGCACTATCGTTGAAACTGATTTAGCTCCGGCGGCAGTCAGTAATGCTAAAGCTGCTGTATGGTTTTATTTATCACAGAACTTCAAGGCTGGCGAATGGTTCACAACCTCGCAAATAATCCCATCAAAAATATTTCGTTACGTACATGTCTCCAAAACTTTCCGCAAATCCTTCATGCTCCGTGTTCGAAAATGCTAGTACTACTGCGTCTGCACGGTCGGGAGAATGTCCTAATCTCTTTCGCATTTCATCTTTGCTCTCGATCTGGATTGCTCCTCGCGCATCTACTTTGTACTTCACTGAGGCTAATTCACTCAGCAATTCATCATCAGGCGGTAACGCTATTGGCTCTTTCTCTGGATTTAGCAGTTCCCGCAGATTACACCATAATTCGGCACGTAAATTATGATAACGTTCACTATCTGAAGATTTTTCCGATACGTTCACTCCTACGCTTTCGTAGCCATCTTCTTCTAAGCTGTCTACTACTCCGCGCCCTATTCCGATTTCATCTACCGCTATCTTGCGTGTCTCATTCTCTCGCGCTGCTATCTGCACTAATCCTGAAGTCTCACGCGTATTCTTCTGCGAATACACCTGAAGCTCCGTCAGCTTCAATCCTTTCCGTATGGCTATCACTGTCTTATCACTGCCATAAGCCGCCACATCTACCCCTAGTTGTATAGGCTTCCCAGCTTCCGTTTCTTCCCAACGTTCCATCGCTAATTCTATCCATAATAATGGGATTAGCGTGTCTTCTCCCTGTTTCGGAAAATTACCAAGCACTCGCACTTGATACGGCGCAGATTGCTCTCCCCATGTCTTGAAACGGTCTGATACCCATTGCGGCGTTATCAGTCTAGGATATGGAATTTCTTTTGCCTTCTCCTGCCACGTGTCATTCGCTATGTCATCTGGAGTTATTCCCCAAGATGTGAAGTTCGGCGTGTCATATGCACTCACGTGAAATGTCTTATAACCGGGCTTCGTGAATGCGTCATAAAATGGCGTTCCGATCGCTGTCGGATTTCCTATTAGTAATAGACGCGCCCCTGAACTTGTTAATATTCCCTCAATTGCCTCGAATATCTCTAAATTTACTCCGGCTGCCTCATCTACTATCACTAAGATGTGCTCCTCATGAAATCCCTGAAATCTATCTGGCTCATTCGTACTCAGTCCGGCTGCATACCATTCATCATGGATTAAATGCAGTTCCGGCGTTTTCGGCAATAAGTTTCCTCCTAATGGGATTATTGCTTCTCGGTAAGCACTCCGTATTTCTTTCCAGATTAGTTTTTCAACTTGTCTCCATGTCGGTGCAGTTGATAATACTATCGCTTTTGGGTGCGTGTACAAAAACCACAGAATACACATCGCTGCTGTGAATGTCTTTCCTATTCCATGACATGAACGTACGGCTGTCCGCGAATTATCCCGCACTGATTTCAAGATTTCGGCCTGCACTCCCCATAACTTTTTGTTCAGAATTTTTCGCGTAAAGTATTCTGGGTCTCGCAGTTTCGCCTTGAATTTCTCTTTAATCGTCTGTGCTCTCAATTCCGATTTCGGAGCTGCCGTCTCTTTCATTCTCTCGATACTCCTCCATCATTAGGTCCGCTAATGTCGTTACGTTCAGCTTTCCCTTCACATCTACTTCATGGCGATTCACATCTCGAAAATCTTCAGGCATTCGGTTCTTCGCTAAGAATATTTGCGTCGTCGTTGAAGGAGGAATATAACGTTTCTTCACGGTCTTGCTGTAACTCTTCGGCTGCTTCTGCCTGTCTAGGTATACTACAGTCTCTTCTTCCTCTACGTAATACCCTTCCGCTGTCTTTTGCATCGCCTTCACCAATGCAACATTTGACGCAGCTTTGCCTCTTTTTATTGCTAAGGAAAATTCGTTGTACTTCTTTTGCCAGTCTATGAATGTCGATATGTGTATTCCTAGTTTCGCGGCTATTTGGGCATCTGTCAGTAATTCGGAAGCATAGTCCTCTGCCAATGCTGGAGTAGTTAATGGATCATATTTACTTTTTCGTCCTGTTCGGCTCATTTCTTACTTCCCCTCAGATATTTAATAGTTCTCTCTTACTTTTTTCATAACCATTTCTGCATTCATCTCACTTCCGGCTCGTATCCAACCTCCAGATACCTTTTTCCATTCCTGCGCCAAATACCTTTGTCCTGAACGCGATATTGGTGATTTCATTACTTTTCGCACAAATGCATTGATCTCTCGGTCGGCTTGCTCCTTTTCCGCATTGCTTAATATTCGGCGACCATATTTTTGACCAAGCTCTATATTCGGAAATCCATCTAAACCTCGCATTGACGCTGCTGCTTCCATCGCTAGACGGGCTTTCAATATCGCATGATTCACTTGACCTTGACGTGATAATTCACTCCCTTGTCCCTTACGTAGATATTTCACATTTTCTACTCTTATTCCTCGCACTATCGCATCTTGATTCGTGAACTCTATCCTCACCAAATTTGGGTTCCCATCTATTACGGGCTTTATTTCATATTCATTCAATGCTCCGGGCGGCGTTCCATAAATACGCACAAACTCTTCATATAATTTTTCTCGCTGTTCTGTACTCCCTCGTATCTCCATAGGGATTTCTCCCTTTCGCGCCATCGCTCGCAGTTGCTCTAATGCGTCAGGCTCTGAAGCATTTATGTATTGTTCACTCACTTCATATGACTTTGAAGATTTTTGTAGTTTCATACCTCCTGATGCTCTCACTTTCATTCCATCTCGTATTCCGCTAGAAGAACCACGCCCTCCCATTTTTTACCTCCACATAAAAAAATAGATACAGCTCTTACTCTGTA
>CALAUZ010000339.1 GCA_937892105.1 uncultured Fretibacterium sp.
ATCACGTTAACCTGCAAGGGCCGCAAAATCGGTTATCCTTCTGCACCGGAAATCGACACGGGAAAACCATTCGATTACGAGGGCGAAAAGGTTTCCGATAATCGCGGGGCATTCGGCAAAGCTCTGGCTGATGTCGGAAAGCTCAACTACAAGGTTCCTGGAAAAACTCCCATTCTCGTATTCGATTGCGACCTCCTCCCTTCCGTTATGACCGGAAAATTCCGTGATGCTTGCCCCGATAACTTCATTCAGTGCGGCATTCAGGAACATTCTGTCGCAACTGCTTCAGGGACAGCCAGTATTGCGGGAGTAGTATCGTTATGGGCAGAATTTGGGGTATTCGGTATTGACGAGGTGTATAACCAGCAGAGGCTCAATGACATTAACCACGCCGGCAACAAGACCGTATTAACTCATGTCGGGCTTGATGTCGGTGAAGACGGCAAAACCCATCAGTGCATCGACTACGTAGGACTAATGCGCAACATGTTCGGCTGGAAGCTCGTTGTTCCTGTTGACCCCAACCAGACTGACAGGGCTACACGATGGCTGCTCAAAACTCCTGGCGATATTTGCCTCGCTGTCGGACGCAGCAAGGTTGACGGCCTGAAGTACTACACGGGGGATTATGCGTTTGAGTACGGGAAAGCCGACAAGCTCAGGTCAGGGAATGACGGAAGCATATTCGCACTGGGATATACCGCGCAGATAGCTCTCAAAGCCGCCGCTATTCTTGAACATGAACATGGCCTCAATATCAGCGTATGGGCAGTGTCATCTCCTCTTTCCCCCGACATGGACGCAATCAGGGAAGCCGCAAAAACAGGCCAGCTTCTCACCATCGAGGATCACAACGTTAATACGGGAATGGCTGCTGTAATGATGCTTGAGGCTGTGCGTGAGGGTATAACACTGCCGAAGGTTAAGACGCTCGGAGTTTCACATTACGGTGCTTCAGGAACATCTGACCAGGTAAGGGCGGAGATGGGGCTCAAGGCAGATAATATAGCTCAGGAATTTATGAAAGGCAGGGTGTGATCATGGACGCGAAAAATGCGATAGTTCAGGGAAAAACCGCACTGGGTATCGAGTTCGGTTCAACAAGGATTAAGGGTGTCCTCGTTGATTATGACGGACATGTGCTGGCATCGGGCGTTCATGACTGGGAGAACAAACTCGTTGACGGCGTTTGGACGTATGACCTTGAGGACGCTGAAGCGGGGCTGCGTTCATGCTATTCATCGCTGAGGAAGGACGTTGAGGCAAAATACGGCGTAACACCTGAGACGTTCGGGGCAATCGGTATCAGCGCAATGATGCACGGATACATAGCACTCGACAAAAACGGCAAACAGCTTGCACGTTTCCAGACATGGCGCAACACTAATACTACTCAGGCCGCCGATACCCTCACGGAGTTATTCGACTTCAACATACCCCTGAGATGGTCAGCAGCCCACCTTTACCAGCGCATTCTCGATGGCGAAAAGCACGTTAAAGATGTCGCTTCAGTCTTCACTCTCGCGGCGTACATGCATTACAGGCTTACGGGGCAGAAGGTTATCGGCATAGGTGATGCCGCAGGAATGTTCCCTATTGACTCCGAAACTCTGGATTACGATGATGATATGGTGCAGAAGTTTAACGCTCTCCTGAAGAAGTCTGGCTACAGTTTCGGACTGCGTGATGTGTTCCCCAGAGTTCTTGTTGCCGGTGATGAGGCTGGAAGGCTTACCCCTGAAGGTGCGGCAATGCTCGACGAGACCGGGACGCTGAAATCAGGGATACCGTTCTGTCCTCCAGAAGGCGACGCAGGTACAGGAATGACAGCCACAAACTCCGTAGCTCCTGGAACTGGCAATCTCTCTGCCGGAACAAGTACATTCGCAATGATAGTTGTTGACCACAAACTGAAGAAGCTGCACAGGGAGATAGACATGGTAACGACACCTTCAGGTTTCCCCTGCGCAATGTCTCACGCAAATAATGGCACAAGCGACCTCAATGCATGGGTAAACATCTTCAGCGAGTTCTGCGGATTGATGGGTATTGAGGCGGACATGGGAGAATTATTCGGGAAGCTCTACACTCACGCTCTCTCAGGAGACAAAGATTGCGGAGGGTTGCTGTCTTACGGGTATTATTCAGGCGAGAACGTTACTTTTATCAATGAGGGAAGGCCGTTATTCGCGAGAATGCCGGGAAGCAATTTCACACTCGCAAACTTCATGCGCGTCAACCTTTATACATCACTCGGTGCTGTGAAGCTGGGAATGGATATACTCCTCAAGGACGAGGGTGTACGCCTCGACAGGATTATGGGACATGGCGGACTGTTCAAGACACCGTTAGTCATGCAGAAGGTTCTTGCTGCGGCTGTGAACTCACCTGTTACCGTAATGTCTACTGCTTCTGAAGGCGGGGCATGGGGTATTGCGTTACTGGCGGCATACCTTGCGGACGGCAAGAGTTCGGGGAAACTTGAGGACTATCTCAATGAGCGTGTCTTCAAGGATTTGGCAGGAGAGGCAGTAAACCCTGACCCCGAAGATGTTGAAGGGTTCGAGACATTCACACGTCGTTACATTGCGGGGCTTGATGTTGAGCGTGCGGCAATAAAGGCTATGGACTGGTGAGGAGGCACAACATAATGACAGCGATACATGAAGCGTTCAAGCTGGGGCAGAGCATATGGCTGGATTACATCAACAAGGAGTTAGTATCATCAGGCGGGCTTCAAGAATGGATAGAGCTTGGAGTTACGGGTGTAACGACTAACCCGTCAATATTCGAGAATGCCATAGCTAAGACATCAGATTATGACAGCGAAATTCAATCACTCTCTCGTTCCGGAAAATCAACAGCAGAGATTTACGAGGCCTTGACGGTACAGGAAGTAGGAGCTGCGGCAGATATTATGCGCCAGGTTTACGACAGAACGGGCGGCAAGGACGGGTATGTGAGCCTTGAGGTCAATCCGCTTCTTGCGTCAGACCGTGATACTACAATAAGCGAGGCGAAAAGGCTGTTCGCTATCCTTAACCGTCCCAACGTCATGATAAAGATACCTGCAACTCCTGAGGGGATTTCTGCCCTCACAGAATGCATTGCGTCAGGCATCAACGTCAACTCAACTCTGATATTCTCGCAGAGTCAGTATGTTGATGTTGCTAGGGCGTACCTTGAGGGTGTGAAACGCGGCGGAAAGGCAGCGTCTGTTGCGTCAGTATTCGTAAGCAGGGTTGATACTGCCATCGACAAGCTAGTAGCTCCTGAGTTTGCGGGGAAAATCGCGGTTGATGGTATAAAGCTGATGTATCAGGAGTTCAAGAAGCTCTTTGACGGTGCGGAATATATACAGCGTCCGTTATGGGCAAGCACTGGCACGAAGAATAAGGCTTACTCTGACGTGAAATACGTTGAGGAGTTAATTGGCCCGAATACAGTTAATACTGTTCCTCCTGCAACTCTTGAGGCTTTCGTAAATCACGGCCATGTGGCTTTGACGCTTGAGAAAGGATTGGAGCAGGCACAGGAGGATATGAAGGGGCTTGCGGAGATTGGCGTTGACCTTAACACTGTCTGTGCAAAACTCCTTGATGATGGCTTAACATCATTCAATGCGGCGTTCAAGTCCCTCATGTCAGCAATCGAAAACAAGGCAAAACTTTAGCGTGAAGGAGACAGATGATGAGTATAAAGGATTTTGAGTTCTGGTTTGTCGTAGGAAGCCAGTACCTTTACGGCAATGAAGTGCTGGAAACTGTCGCAAAGCGCGCACAGGAAATGACCGATGTCCTCAACGCATCAGGGAAACTTCCCTGCAAGGTCGTCTACAAGGTAACGGCAAAAACGAACCAGGAAATAACTGACACAGTACGCGAAGCCAACTACAGCCCCCAATGCGCGGGAATAATAACATGGTGCCACACGTTCAGTCCGTCGAAAATGTGGATCAATGGCCTCGCAAACCTCCAGAAAGCATGGTGTCATTTCGCAACACAGTACAATCGTGAAATACCAAATGACGAAATCGACATGGACTTCATGAACCTCAACCAGGCAGCTCACGGCGACAGAGAACACGGCTTCATCGGCGCACGTCTAAGAGCTCCACGCAAGGTCATAGCAGGTTACTGGCAGGACGAGGACGTTCAGGAAAGACTCGGAAAATGGATGCGTTCTGCGGCAGGTGCAATGTTCTCACGCGGTTTGAAGGTCATGCGTTTCGGCGACAACATGCGTGAAGTTGCCGTAACTGAGGGCGATAAGGTTGAAGTTCAGGCTAAACTCGGCTGGCAGGTTAATACTTGGCCGGTTGGTGAACTTGCTGATGTTATGAATGCTGTCAGTGAGCCAGAAATTGACGCTCTCATGAAGGAGTATGAGGCTCTCTATGACATGGCCGCTGACAACATCGAAGCAGTACGTTATCAGGCTCGTGAGGAAATAGCCATCAAGAAAATGCTCGATCGTGAAGGTTGCCGGGCATTCTCCAACACGTTCCAGGATCTTTACGGCATGAGGCAGTTACCGGGAATTGCTACACAACACCTTCTTGCTTCGGGTTATGGTTACGGAGCGGAAGGAGACTGGAAAGTTGCCGCAATGACTGCAATCGTTAAGTTCATGACGGAAGGACAGACAGGCGGCAGCGCATTCATGGAGGATTATACTTACCATCTTGTTCCAGGAAGCGAGTACAGTCTCGGTGCTCACATGCTGGAAGTATGCCCCTCTGTCGCGGCAGAAAAACCGCGTATTGAGGTTCACCATCTCGGTATCGGCGGGAAGGAAGACCCTGCCCGTCTCGTGTTTGAAGGCCATGAAGGGAAAGCCGTCGTCGTAAGCCTCGTTGACATGGGAGGAAGGCTCAGGCTGATATGTCAGGATATCGAGTGCGTCAAACCCATAATGCCAATGCCAAACTTGCCCGTTGCCCGCGTAATGTGGCGTGCAATGCCTGACCTCAAAACAGGCCTGGAATGCTGGATACTCGCAGGAGGAGCGCACCATACTGTCCTGAGTTATGATATTGACGCTGAACAGATGAAGGATTGGGCAAGGATTATGGATATTGAGTTCGTCCATATCAGCAAAGATACAACTCCCGAAAGCCTCGAACGTGATTTGTTCCTGTCTGATATTGCGTGGAAGCTGAAGTAACATCATGATGCTGGAGAAATTACGCGAGGAAGTTTACGCCGCAAACATGGAGCTTCCAAAACGCGGCCTTGTTGTTTATACGTGGGGTAACGTTTCAGGCATTGACCGCGAGAAAGGGTTAATCGCCATCAAGCCTTCAGGTGTGGAATATGACGATTTAACGCCTGACAATCTCGTTATTGTCGATATGAACTGCAACATCATCGAGGGCAATATGAACCCTTCATCTGACACCAAAACTCATGCGGAACTGTACAGGTCGTTCCCTGAACTGGGCGGAATAGTACACACGCACAGCCCTCACGCTGTAGGCTGGGCGCAGGCTGGAAGGGATATACCATGTTACGGCACTACCCATGCTGACTACTTCTACGGTGCTGTACCATGCACGAGAAACCTTACGGCTCATGAAGTAGATGAAGATTACGAGCTTAACACGGGGAAGGTTATTGCAGAGACGTTCAGGGAGCGTGGACTTAATCCCATTGCAGTTCCCGGAGTTATATGCCGCTGTCATGGCCCTTTCACGTGGGGCAAGAATGCCGCAGAAGCCGTGTATCATGCTGTCGTCCTTGAGGAAGTTGCGAAGATGGCTATGTATACGGTGAACGTTGACGCACAATCACAGGAAGCTCCGCGATACGTGTTGGACAAGCATTATCTTCGAAAACACGGGCCGGACGCATATTACGGACAGAAGTAAAATTTATCCCCCTGCTTTTCACGGCGGGGGGAGTTTTTTGCATTTGCAGCTGTACTAGAACAGTGAAGGGAATACTGTCTTAGGTATAGCAAGCCAGAAATCAGGGAAGAGTATCAACAGGAGAAGCACTGCCAGCGATGAAAGGAAGTACGGCAGAGTTCCCTTGAAGCCTTCCTCGATTGTCGTACCGCTTATTGATGACGCAAGCAGAAGGCACAAACCGTAAGGAGGCGTTACCAGTCCGAGAGCCAGCGTTACGATGATGATCAGGCCGAGAATTATCGGGCTTATTCCCAATGCGATAGCTGACGGAAGTATTATCGGCACGAACAATATCATTGCCGGAACAGCGTCCATGAATGTACCGACAAACAGGAAGAATACCACCGTAACAACAAGAAATATCAGTTTTCCGCCGGGAAGGGACAGGAATAATCTTTGCGCCGCAACATTAAGCTGGTAATAGCTCAGAAGTTCTCCCAATGCATTAGCCGTAGCAAGTGCGAATAATGACAGCGAGGCCATCTTCATTGTGTCGATGAGTATGTGTGGAAGCCTGCTTATCTTGATTGAGCCGTAGAAGAATATTCCGACAAGAAGGGCATATATACACGCAAAGGCCGCTGACTCTGTGGGGGTGAAAAGTCCCGATACTATGCCGCCAATGAGGATTATCGGGGTCATCAGGGCAGGCATTGAGATTAATGTGTGCTTTATGGCAGTCTTGAGGGGTACTCTCTCACTCTGCGGGAAGTTCTTGGAGTTCGCGTACATCTTTACCACCATCATCTGCGCAATTCCCAGCAATATTCCGGGCACTATTCCAGACATGAACAATGCACCTGTTGAACAGCTCGCAATCCCTGAGTACACAACCATCGTTATGCTTGGCGGAATGATTGACCCCAGTGTTGATGAAGCCGCCGTAACTCCAACCGAAGTTCCCTTGTCGTAACCCTGCTTCTCCATCGCCGGAATAAATATCTTCCCAACCCCTGAAGTATCCGCCTGTGATGAACCTGATATTCCCGCGAAAACCATCGACACAAGAACGTTAGCATACGCAAGGCCGCCTTTCTTGTGCCCAACCAGGTCGCATATACACTCTATCAGTTTTTCTGTTATTCCGCCCTCGTTCATGAGGTTGGCCGCAAGTATGAACAATGGAACGGCAAGCAGTGTAAAGCTGTTGAGACCGTTGAACATCTTGGTGAACACTACGGTGTTGGGAATTGCAGGAAGACAGGCTATACCCGTGAGAGAGATTATACCCAATGCAAACGCTATGGGAACTCCTATTGCTATAAACCCTACGAACATTATGACAAGTACTGTTCCAAGCATTATTTCGTTCCTCCTTTGATGAGTTTCCCGAGCTGCTCAGATATTCCGTAGAGCAGGTAAATGGCTGAGGTAGCTCCGCATATAGGAATGCATAGCCATGTAGGGCCGCGCTTCATTGAGGGAATGTTTATCCAGCGGAAATTCCAGAACTGTTTGGCCGCCGTGTAACCGTATATCACCATAAAGACGCAGAAGACAAGCACGATAATGTTGATTACGATTTGGAGGAGTATCTTCTTGCGTTCGTCCTTCATGGAGTCCATGAGGCTGGTGAAGGCAAAATGCGCGTTTGAGTGAACCATTGCCCCTGCTCCCATAAACACTGCCCATATGAACGAGTACATGCTTACGTCCTCAGTCCACATTGCGGCTATACCCATGTAACGGCATATTATCTGGTAAATTACCGTAACCAGGAAAATCAGCAGGAACAATCCCCCGATGGCTATCTGCAGCTTCTGCATTGCGTCAATAATTTTCTTCATGAGTTCATCACCTTCCAGACAAAGAAAGAGGCGGTCAATATTCTGAAACCGCCCCATAATGTTTATGCCTTACTCTGCCGCACGTATCATGTTGAGCTGTTCGGTCATGCCATTCTGTTCCGCAAAGCTGTCCTGTATTGGTTTTGCGATTTCACGGAACGCCGCTATATCTATGTCCGCAAACTCCGTAATCACGGCTCCATCATTGATGGCCTTCTGCTTCGATTCTCCGAACATCTTGTAGGTTATTGCACGCTCTTCCGCTGTACTGGCTTCTGCAGCCTGGTTTATCCATGCTTTCTGCTCATCGGTCAGACGGTCATACTTGTCCCCGTTCATGAGGAACAGCCTTGTCGTGAAGTCATGATGTGTCTCGGAGATATTTTTACCGTTCGGGGTCTTGTGATGTTCCTTCAGGGTTATGTTGGTGTAGTCGTTCTCTGCCCCGTCAACAACTCCCTGCTGTAATGCCTGGTAAAGTTCACCCCATGCAACTGTCGTAGGGATTGCACCGCAATTCTTGAAGAAGTCCTGCTGAACCCGCGATGACTGTGTACGTATGCTGATGCCCTTGAGGTCGGCAGGGGATTTAACGGGTTTCTTTGCGTAGACATCACGGACTGATGATGACCAGTAACCCATAATGCGGAACTGGTTATACGTCTTGTCGAGGACGATTTTACGCATTGCAGCACCGAACTCCCCGTCAACGCACTTCTCCCAGTGAGCGAAGCTGTCAAACAGGTATTCCAGCGAGAATATGTCGATTTCGGGAACGCCGATTGCTGTCATGAAGCCCGGTGATGATACTACGAGGTCTGCCGCACCCATTGTGAGCTTCTCGACAAGTTCGGATTCGTTCTCACCGAGTGTTCCCTTGTGTACTGTTACCTGAATTTTCCCGCCTGATACTTCTTCTGCGACTTCCTTGAACTTGTCCAGACCATAGCTGTAAGGGTTAGTCAGGTCTGTGGCATTGGACGCGATAATCAGTGTCAGTTCTGGGGCTGCCAGTGTTGCTGGGACGAATGAAGCGAGTATGAGCGCAAGTGTTACAGCAAAAACAATTTTCTTCATTGCTATACTTCCTCTCTGAATTTTGTATTTATGGATACGTGGAATTTTACGGTATTGCCGGTTAAAACACAACAAATCACGCCGTAAATCTGTATTCTATGAACGCTTCCTTAACTTCCCCCGCATTGATTACAGCATTGGGAAATGAAGGCTCATTCACCGCGTTCGGGAACTGCTGACACTCAAGCGCGAAACCGTCAAAGTTGTTATAGAACGCTCCAGCCTTGCCTTTGGCGTGGCCGATTGAATTTCCCGTGTAAAGCTGCAACGCCGGCATGTCAGAATACACTCCAAGTTTTATGCCAGTGATATCTCCCGTAACTTCTGCGCAAGCTCTATCGTGTTCCGTAATCTCGTAGCAGTGATCGTAGCCTCCTCCTGCACTGATGATTTCAGGCGAGTATGTCAGAAGCCCGTCAATTACGCGCTTCTCATTCCTGAAGTCGAAAGGCGTACCGGCAACGCTTACGCATGGAGCGAGAGCAAGAAGTTCATCATTTGCGCGGCAGTATCTATCTGCGTTAATCTTCATGGTATGGTTCAGAACAGTACCCTTTCCGTGTCCATTCAGGTTGAAGTAGTTATGGTTGGTGATACTTGCGGGGGCATCTTTGTCGCATGAGTATTCGTACTCCATTCGCAGTCTTCCATCATTGAATGATACCTTTACCCTTAGCGTGAAGTTTCCCGGAAACCCCTCGTCTAGGTCAGGGCTGTCGAGAGTGAACACGACACTATCGCCATTGCACTCTGACGCAAACAGCTTCTTCCCGAAACCGTTAAAGCCTCCGTGAAGGGTATTCCTTCCGTTGTTGCGTGGAAGTCTGTAGGTTATGCCATTCAGCGTAAACTTTCCATCGGCTATCCTGTTTGCGTAACGCCCTATTGTTGCCCCAAAATTACGTGTATCGCTGATATATTCCTCCAGTGTATCGTAGCCCAGTGCAACATCATGAAGTCTTCCGTCATTCCCCATAATGTTGAGTTCCTGTATTGCACAGGCGTATTCACACACCACCGCGCTTTGTCCCTTTTCGTCAGTGAATGTGTAAGCGTATACATGCCTTCCGTCCGGCATAGTTCCGAATAAACTTTTGGCCGTCATAAAAAATTCAGCCTCCTCACAAATTGAAATTTGCACATGTTGGGTGTAGCATTATTTTACCTCATAAAACTATTTCATAAATTTTATACACGGAGGGAAAGTACTCATGAAAAAAGTATTATGCTTCACCCTTGCGTTAGTCCTTATCATCTGTGTCTCGGCGGCAAACGCAAAAGATATCGTTGTAGCGTTCTCTCAGATTGGCCAGGAGTCTGACTGGAGAACAGCTAACACTGATGACCTGCGTTCAGCAATCGAAAACCATCAAGGCTGGAAGCTCGTCTATGATGACGCACAGCAGAGGCAGGAGAACCAGATTAAGGCACTCCGTAACTTCATCACTCAGGACGTGGACTATATCCTGTTCACTGGTGTCGTATCTACCGGCTGGGACGAAGTCCTCAAGGAAGTAAACGAGGCTGAAATACCGCTGCTCCTGATTGACCGTCTTCCGGATTGCGCTGACAGAATTGATTACGTTGCGGCTTTCGGCGGCGATTTCGTTGAAGAGGGACGCAGGCAGATAGCTTGGGCCGGCGAATACCTCAAGGCTTCCGGACGCGGCGATGAGGACGTAAACATCGTCATCATGGAGGGTACTACGGGTGCAAGTGCTCAGACAGGACGCACTGAAGGCAACCTCAAGGCTCTAAAGGAATACCCGCATCTCAAGCTCGTTGGGCAGCAGTCAGGCAACTTCACAAGGGCTGAAGGTCAGGCAGTTATGGAGAGCTGGCTGAAGTCTATACCCAAAATTGACGTGTTAATCGCTCAGAATGACGACATGGCTCTCGGTGCTATTGACGCTATCAAGGCAGCAGGCAAAGTTCCAGGAAAAGACATCATCATTGTTGGCTGCGACAGCGTTAAGGCAGCTTTTGACGCAATAGTTGCGGGCGAAATGAACTGCACAGTCGAATGCACTCCGCTTTACGGCGCGTTCGTTGTCCCAACGATTGAGGCTCTTGAACGCGGAGAGAAGTTCGACAAGACAGTCGTTCACCCTGAAGAAGGCGTGTTCGACATGGACGGCGGAATTGATCTCGGAACCGTGAAATCCATTAAGGCCGCTGACGTAATCTCACAGCGCAGGTACTAATACACGGGAGGAATATATATCCATGAAAAGAAAGTTAATAGCGTCAATCCTTGCAGTATCTATGATTTTCGGAGCAGCACCGGCAGTATTCGCCGCCCCAATCAAAATCGGCATCTCCATTTGGAGTTCTACTGACACTCTCGGCAGTGAATGCAAGAGAATGATTGATGCCGCCGCTGAAGCACTCGGAGTTCAGACACAGTGGGTTGACCAGGCACACATCTCCGAGCAGGTTACGGCAAGCGCGGAAACTCTGGCACTCGCTGGGTGCGATGGCATAGTCATCTGCAACAGTGCAAGCGCAGAAATGGGTTCCGTCATCAAAACATGCGATGAAAACGAAGTGTATGTCGCACAGTTCTTCCGCGTAATCGACAAAGACTCTAACCCTGATGAATACGCTCAGGCTCAGTCATCAAAATACTATGTCGGCGCAGTACATGAATCCGAGTTCGACAACGGCAAAACTCTCGTCCTCATTCTCGCAGGCCAGAAGGGCTGCCGCAAAATAGGTCTCGAAGGCTGGGAACCAGGCGACGCTACGTTCTTAGGACGCTGGGCAGGCTATAAGGCTGGCGTTGAGGCTTGGAACGCTGAACACCCTGACGACAAAGTTGTACTCCTTGATCCTCAGTACGGGCGCACAACAACTGACACTGGACGTGCTACGGCTGAGGCAATCATTGACGCTAACCCTGACATTGACGCTCTCATCGTTGCAGGCGGCGGCGGTGATACGCTTCTCGGAGCAATCGCGGCTATCGAGGCAAAAGGTCTCACGGGAAAAATCGCTGTCGTCTCTACTGACTTCCTCCCTGACCTCGACGCAAAACTCAAGTCAGGCGCAATGGCTGCTGAATCAGGCGGACACTATGCTGACCCATTCTTCGCATTCCTCATGGTCTACAACACAGTTCGCGGAAAGTATGCGGCCAGCGACAACAGTTTCCATGACATGACGTTCCCGTATATGTACGTTGCTTCTCCGGAAGATTACGCCAACTATGCGGCATACTTCACGGGCAGTGCGCTTCCTTACACGCCTGACGAGATTAAGGCACTCGCTGAACTCAGCTATGAAGACCTCGCAGCAGCTTGTGCAAAACTCTCGGTTGAAGACGTTGTTTCAAGGCATTCAAAGTAGGCAGGCCATCATGAAATTTCGCAGAGTCGGATATCTTGTGTCCGGCTCTGTTTTTTTACAAACATTTTGTGTTTAAGGATGTGATTTGTTCATGCAGAATTTCAGGAGTTCCAAAATTTTCGGATTCTTGATACTCGCGGCTATGGTGTTGTTCTTTTATGCGCTGTTCAAGTTTCTCACACCATCGAACTTCGGCAGTCCGGCAAACCTCTTCTCGTATTTCCAGTCGTCCATCATATACTCCGTTGGAGGCTGCGGCTTGTACTTCATCGTCGTCATGGGACTGTTCGATTTCGCTGTCGGCGCAAACATCGTGTTATCCTCCATCGTTGGTGTAATACTCTCGGAGAAGTTCGGTTACGCGGGATTTCTCATCGGGTGTCTAGGGTGCGGAACATTAATAGGCCTCATCATAGGCTTTCTGTATAACCGCCTCAATGTCCCGTCAATGATAGTTACAGTTGGAATTATGCTGGTGCTTGAAAGTGTAGCAGTGTTCGCGGCAGGTGGAGTCAAGCAGACCTTAGACCCAAATTTGCGCTTCTTCTCAGGCGCTCCTGGTAATATTATCCTTGCTGCACTCGCTTTCGCACTCATGTGGTTCATCTTAAACTATACCCGCATAGGCACTTACTGCAACGCTATCGGCTCCAATGAGTTCACCGCAAAGAACATGGGAATTGATGTCAAAAAGTACAAGCTCATAGGCTTTGCACTGCTTCATTTCTTCGTGGGCATAATGGCTGTCCTTACAGTTTCTTACGGCACTACAATGACAGCTTTAACCGGCATGTCAACGATGAGCAGAAACTTCCAGCCCTTAATGGGGACATTCTTCGGGGTTGCGTTCAGAAAATACGGCAATCCCATAAGCGCGATCGTTATCGGCGAATTCATCATCTCCATCATCTTCAACGGCTTTGTGGCTCTCGGTGCTCCAACAACAATACAGAATGTCGTTACTGGGGCAGCTTTGCTCGCCATCGTTACGCTCACTGCCCGCGGCGGGCGCGGTTCTGTCGTGAAATAAGGGGGGATAACAATGGATACTGGAAAAATTCTGCTTAAAGCCGAACACATCGACAAGCATTTCGGAATTACACACGCAGTTAATGATGTAAGCCTGGAAATATCAGCAGGGGAAATCAGGGCGTTAATCGGCGAAAACGGTTCTGGGAAATCCACCTTCTGCCAAATGCTTTGCGGAATATACACGATAGGCGGAGGAACTTTCACACTTGACGGCCAGCCTGTTCACGTGCGTAATCAGGTTGAAGCGAATAACATCGGCGTGTCTATCATCGTTCAGGAAACCGGCACTCTGTCAGGGCTTACTGTCGCGGAAAACATATATCTCGGCCATGAAGAACCTTTCATGCATCACGGCATAAAGAATACACGCGCAATGATAAGGGAGGCTCAGAAACTCCTCGATGATTACGGCTTCAGCAATATACGCGCAGGGGCAATGACTGACAGCTACAACTTTGAGGACAGAAAGCTGGTTGAAATCGTCAAGGCAACATACATGAAGCCAAAAATCCTAATCGTTGACGAGACTACAACCGCGTTATCCCAAAATGGAAGGCTTGAGCTGTACAAAATCATGGACGCTGTTAAAGCTGACGGACGAAGTGTAATCTTTATCAGCCACGATTTAGGTGAAATTCTCACACATTGCGACACGATAAGTATTCTCAGGGACGGCGAATATATCGACACAGTAAAGGCTTCTGACGTTGACGAGGACAGCTTAAAACGCCTCATGGTTGGCCGCGAGATTGGGTCAGCTTATTACCGCACTGACTACGGCAAAGAGATTGCCCCTGATGTCGTCTTGAGCGTTAAGGACGTTAGTGTTCCAGGACAAATACAAGATGTCAGCTTTGAGCTTCACAAGGGAGAAATTCTCGGTTTCGGCGGCCTTAGTGAATGTGGAATGCACGAGGTTGGAAAGGCAGTGTTCGGAGCTTCACTGGACAGAACCGGCAATGTTACACTCCCTGACGGCACGTGCATAAATGATATACCTTCAGCAATAAAACACTCCATCGCCTATGCCTCTAAGGACAGGGATAACGAGTCAATAATCCTCAACGAGAGCATACGGAACAACATTGTACTTCCATCACTTGATGACCTCGCTGAAAATCACCTTCTCAGTTCCAGCAGACTCAATGCTTTTGCTCAGGAGTTCGCAGATAAAATGCAGACGAAAATGCAGGGTATACACCAGTTCATCTCGGATCTTTCTGGCGGCAACAAGCAGAAGGTTGTGCTTGCACGATGGCTCGGAAAGGGAAGCGATATCCTCGTCCTCGACTCTCCTACAAGAGGGATTGACGTTAAGGTGAAGCAGGCTATATATGCCCTCATGCAGGAACTTACGGCGCAGGGAAAATCCATCATCATGATAAGCGAGGAGATACCCGAATTACTGGGAATGTCTGACAGAATACTCATCATGAAGGACGGAAGAATTAACGGCATATTTACCCGAAATCCTCAGCTTAACGAAGAGGATTTAATTGCAAAAATGGTATAAATGGGGTGATTAATCATGTCATACAAGGAAGATAATCAGCAGTCAAAGATTTCTGAGTTTCTCAACAGCGATACATTCAAGGGGTTATTGCCATTCATAGGTCTTGTCGTCATTCTGGGCGTAATGTACTGGCTCACAGATGGCAGGATTATGCAGCCTAAGAGACTTCGCCTCCTGCTCTCACAGGTATACTATCCCATGATTGTGGCAACTGGCGTGTTCTTCGTTATGACACTGGGATCAATCGACTTCACTGAGGGTTCAACGCTGGGTGTTGCGTCAATCGTAGTGTCGGTGCTGTCATTCCACAGCATTCCTCTGGCCATAGCCGGCGGCATTTTAACGGGTGCAGCTATCGGTGCGGTCAACGGCTTCTTTCACGTAAAGTTCAGGCTGCAGAGCTTCATCGTTACCATCTGCACCATGTACCTTTTCAGGGGAGTGTGCGCGTATCTTACGACTGAGACGGCAATCCCTGCAAGCCAGGCCATAAAAGCTCTCGACAGCGATAACCTCAAAATAGGAATAACGCTTGCAGTACTCATAATTGCGTTCTTCCTATTCAGGTTTACCAGGATAGGCAATGATGTTAAGGCTACAGGTTCAGGAGAGACTGCGGCAAAATTCTCTGGGGTAAGGACTGACAGGGTTAAGTTTCTTGCGTTTGTGGCGGCAGGAGCTTTAACGGGGCTTGCGGCTTTCGTGAATGTCATCAAGGTTGGTTCGATTACGGCTACGGCAGGGAACCAGCTGGAGACACAGATACTAATCTCTCTGGTGCTTGGCGGGCTTCCCATCACTGGCGGTGCAAAAGTCAGGTTCTCCAACATCATTGTCGGTACTCTCATGTATACCGTCCTGAACAACGGCCTTGTCATGCTTGGGTTCGAGTCAGCTACTCAGCAGCTCATAAAAGGGATCGTTTTCCTGGTCTTCGTTGCTCTCACGATTGACAGGAAGGCTTTGAAGGTCATCAAGTAAGGGGGCAATTCTCTTGCAGGATAAAAACATTCTGGAGATGAAAGGTATCACCGTGCAGTTTCCAGGCGTTAAGGCTCTCGATGGCGTAGACTTCTCCCTGCGTGAGGGCGAAATACATTCCTTGCTCGGTGAAAATGGCGCGGGTAAATCAACACTCATAAAGTGCCTCACTGGCGTTAATCGCATGGACGCGGGGAAAATTCTGCTTGATGGCAGGGAAATTTATCCTTCAGGGCCGGGACATGCCATTGAACTGGGCATCTCTGCGGTCTTCCAGGAGATTAACCTGTGTCCCAACCTGAGTGTTGCGGAGAATATCTTTGTCGGAAGGCAGCCTATGAAGCATGGCCAGATAGACTGGAACGAGATTAACCGCAGGGCTGAGGAATTAATGTCCCGTTTCCATCTCGATATTGACGTTACACGCCCTCTGTCTTACTACTCTACAGCTATTCAGCAGATGACTTCAATCGCTAGAGCCGTTGATATTCAGGCAAAAATCCTAATCCTTGATGAACCGACAAGCTCCCTTGACGACAACGAGGTAAAGTTACTGTTCAGCGTCATGCGTGAGTTAAAGGCTTCAGGCATGGGAATAATATTCATCACTCATTTCCTGGATCAGATTTATGCGGTGTCGGACAGAATGACAATACTCCGAAACGGCCACCTCATCGGAACTTACGGCATTAATGAACTCGGCAAGTTCGAGCTTGTTACAAAGATGGTCGGAAAGGATATGGACGTTATTTTCAGCCTTAAACGCGCTGATGTCCCAGAGAACGCAGAATACATGTTAAAGGCCGAACACATTGGCGATAACTCTCACATAAAAGATATATCGCTCACTCTGAAGAAAGGTGAACTGGCAGGGTTCGCGGGACTTTTAGGGAGTGGACGCACTGAGACCGCAGAGATGTTATTCGGTGCATCAAGGATTGATACAGGAGAGTTATACATCGACGGCAAGAAAGCCGAACTGAGACAGCCATACGATGCCATAAAAGCACAAATTGCGTTTTGCCCTGAGGACAGGAAACGCGATGGCATTATAGGCGACCTCTCAATACGCGAGAATATCATGCTTGCTGTACAGTCCCGAAAAGGCTTCATGCACCCCATGACAAGGCAGGAACAGACTGACCTCGCCAACAAATACATTTCCCTTCTCGGTATCGCTACGCCAGACTGTGAGAAGAAAGCTGGCGAACTTTCTGGCGGAAATCAGCAGAAAGTCATTCTTGCACGATGGATGGCAACAGCTCCTAAAGTCTTAATCCTTGACGAGCCAACCAGAGGCATTGACATTGGCGCAAAGGCCGAAATTCAAAGGCTCATGCTGGAAATGTGCGGCGATGGTGTCTCCGTAATATTCATAAGTTCAGAACTTGACGAAGTTATACGCTGCTCAAACAGAATAATCATCATGAGGGACAGGGAGAAAGTTGCAGAAGTTGACGGATCATCTTGCACTCAGCAGGACATTCTCAGAATAATCGCGGAAGGAGCTGCATAACATGGCAGGGAAAAAACCAGATATTTCGGGACTTATGCAGTCAAAAGTTACATGGGCAGTCATCGCTGAAGCATTGATACTCCTAGTATGCTTCATCATTCGCCCGGACTTCTTCAGCATAAGTTACCAGCCTTCAACAGGTATGCTTTACGGAAGCCTCATAGACATTGTGAACCGTTCCGCCGAGATAACCATAATCTCTATGGGTATGACACTCGTTATTGCGCTTGGAGGCACTGACTTATCCGTTGGGGCACTCGTTGCAGTCGCGGGAGCTATAGCCTTGAAGTTCCTGCGATGGGACGTGCTGACTTACACCACACCTGGAGATTACACGGTGTATCCTTACGTCTTCGTCATTGTTGTACCCTTAATCGTCTGCGCTTTAATGGGGCTGTTCAACGGCTTTCTTGTCGCTAAGGGCGGTATACAGCCGATTATCGCAACACTAATCCTCATGGTTTGCGGACGAGGTGTCGCACAGATACTCACTGACGGAAAACAGTTCACTACAGGTTATTCGCCATTCAGGATCATTGGGCAGGGCAGCTTCCTTTGCCTTCCAATGCCCATAGTCATAACGATTATTGTTGTTGTCGCTGTCGCATTGTTCACGAGGAAGACGGCTTTCGGCGCATTCGTGGAATCTGTTGGCGTTAATCCCAGTGCCAGCAGACTTTCTGGCATAAAAGCGGGCAGCGTAATATTAATCGTCTTCATGATTACAGGGCTGTTATCCGGAATTGCCGGACTGATATATTCCAGCAGGATTATGTCAAATGATTCCAATAATGCCGGCTTAAACTTCGAGATGGACGCTATTCTTGCAGTCGTAATCGGCGGCACTAACATGGCTGGAGGAAGGTTCAGTCTTACAGGGACGATTATAGGTTCGCTCATCATAAGAACCATAGTTACTTTCGTGTACTATTTCGGCATCGTTGCTGAAGCTACTATGGCGTTCAAGGCATTAATCATCGCGGTCGTTATCGTTCTACAGTCCGAACCTGTGAGACGGTATTTCGCCAAGCGTGCGGCCATGAGTAAAGGAGGTGTTGAGGCATGAGGAACAGACAGAGTTTTCTGGGAAGGATAACTAACCCGAAATACATCATGGTGTATGCGACGATAGGAATATTTCTTGCTGTATATGCTTTCGGCGCAATACTTTACGGGGACAAGGGATTTATGACGGTCAGGACGTTCGTCAACCTCTTCATCGACAACGCATATTTTGGAATTTCAGCTGTCGGAATGACTATGGTACTCATTACGGGAGGTATTGACCTGTCAGTTGGTGCTGTCGCGTCTTTAACGGGAATGTTCATCGCTTACGGCACTTCCGTACTCAACCTTCACCCTGTCATTTGCATTGCGGCGGCTCTCATTATGGGAGTTGGCTTGGGACTTCTCATGGGCTGTGTGATACATTACCTGAACGTTCCGCCATTCATCACAACTTTGACGGGAATGTTCCTGGCTCGCGGAGTGTGTTCGCTAATCAGCAGGGAATCCATAGACATTAATCACCCGATGATAGATGCTCTTGCCGGCTGGAAGGTCTACCTAATGAAGTATTCGGGAGGACAATGGGTCAAGATAAAGCCGATTGCTTTCGTGAACTTCAACGTCATATTGTTCATGGTCATGATACTTCTGGGAGCGTTCATTCTTCAGCGCACAAGATTTGGAAGGAACATTTATGCCATTGGCGGCAACGAACAGTCTGCGGCATTAATGGGTCTTCCTGTTGGGCGGACTAAAGTGCTTGTGTACGGCTTCAACGGACTGTGCTCTGTACTTGCGGGGATAAGTTATGCGCTTTACGTGAAGAGCGGCTGGAACTTGTCGCTTCAAGGGGGAGAGCTTGAAGTGATTACGTGCGCGGTTATCGGGGGAACCCTGCTTACGGGAGGAGTTGGGTACATGGCAGGAACTTTCTTTGGCGTACTGCTGAAGTCGATAATCCCAGTACTAATTACGTTCAACGGCAATCTTCTTTCTTGGTGGGGGAAGATAGCTACAGGAATATTACTGCTGCTATTCATATGCATACAAAAAGGTGCAGGAAAGAGGATGAAAACGTAAAAAGATAAATGACCACCGACTCAAGTCGGTGGCTTTTCTAGTGCCTGAAAGTCATAATTTAGGTTAAAGCATGATAAATTACAAGAAATGTTGCCTTCTACCATCAATCCTACGAGACATATCCGTCATGAATACCTCCGTCTTCACGTCAAATACACCTTATGCGAGAATATAACGATGGATATTACAGGCTGAGTTTTCTTCCCTTACTTCCCGGCAAACCTCGCCCTCATCATAGGCTTTATCCCGCCAGCCTCAAGTATCTTCATGGCCTGGTCTCCTAGCTTCTCACACTCCAGAACCTCTCCCGTCTCCTTAACACTCACAGTCCCTGCGTCAAGGTCAAGCGTCAAAGTCTGCCCAGCCATAACACGCTGGTTAATCCCCTTGCATATCACTGGAAGAAGCCCCAAGTTCACGGCATTCCTGAAGAATATCCTCGCAAACGAATCCGCAAGTACCCCGACAGCTCCCATGTTCAGCAGCGCAATCGGAGCATGTTCCCGCGATGATCCGCAGCCAAAATTCCGCCCCGCAACCACAAAACCTCCATTTGGAAAATTCCCTGCGATATCCTCACTCACTCCGCTCAAACAGTGAGAACCTATCTCCTTTGGGTCAGTAATTGCAAGAAAACGTCCAGGATATATCTGGTCTGTGTCAATGTTGTCGCCGATTACTATACATTTTCCCGTCAAAACTTTCTCCATCTTCATTCCTCCTTAGTCCAGAAACTCGCGGGGATCTGTGATTTTACCGTATACCATGCTCGCCGCCACAGTCGCAGGGCTTGCAAGGTACATCAATGCTTCAACTGAACCCATGCGTCCAGGAAAATTCCTGTTGGTACTCGTTATGCATACTTCACCAGGCGCGAGAATACCTTCATGCGCTCCCAGACATGCACCGCAGCCAGGCGTTGAAATTGTAGCTCCTGCGTTCATGAGGTCAGTTATGTAGCCGCGTGTTATGCATTCCAGCATTACTTCACGCGACGCAGGTATTACTACGAGGCGTGTATATTCCGGAATATGCCTGCCCTTGAGTATCTTCGCGGCAACCGCAATATCTTCAACCCTTCCGCCTGTGCATGAACCTATGTATCCCTGATTGAGTTTCACATCGCCCTGTGCAATTACGCTCCTCAATGTGTGAACGTTCTCGACACTGCTGGGACATGCAAGTTCAGGCTCTAACTCTGAAACATCGAAAACGTAACTTTCTGCGTACCTGCAGCCTTTATCCGTATACTGGACTTCATACGGTCTTACAGCGCGTTTGCTGACGTAATCCAGCACTTCATCATTGGGCTGCATATATGCAGTCTTTGCTCCCATCTCTACTGCCATGTTGCAGATTGTCATTCTTCCGGCAACATTGAGACTGTCAACGTAGCTCCCAGTGAAATCTATTGCCTTATATACAGCACCATCAGCACGAATTTTCCCCAACACCGCAAGTATTACGTCCTTTGGGAAAACTCCTTTGGGTGCTTCACCCTCAAGCCTAACCTCGATAATCTCCGGCACTCTGAACCATAGTTCGCCCGTCATTAGTATCGTAGCCATGTCAGTAGCCCCGCAGCCTGTTCCCATTGCGCCGAAAGCACCGTGAGTTGTGGTGTGGCTGTCTGTCGCAACAACTATCATTCCTGGATATATTACGCCAGCTTCAGGCATTACCTGATGACATACACCTGTGTTAGTGTCAAAGTGATACTTCAGGTTATTCTTGAGAGCGAACTCACGCATAGCCTTGTGATTTTCGGCACTCTTAATGTCGGGGCATGGCGCGTAATGATCGAAAACGAATGCGCATCGTTTGTTGTCCCAGACTTTTTTCCCGCCCATCTCGTAGAATGAGTAGACTGTCTGAAGGTATAAGTCGTTGATTTCGGCGAAGTCTATTTTTGCGTTGACGATTTCGCCCGTCTGAATTGAGGATTTCCCGCTGTTCTTCATGAGTATCTTTTCGATGGCGTGCAAAATATTTCCCCCTCGCAATATAGTTATGTATATCGTATACAGTATTCAAGTTTTGGAGTAGGGAAAAAATATCATAGTGCCGCGAAAATTGCAAGTATAATAACGAATATCGTATACACATATCGTGAAGGCAGGAAAAATATTCATGGAGCAGATAAAAAAAGCCTTGCCTATAAGGGTTGAGATAACATCAATCTTGAAGAAGGCCATATATTCGCGGGAATACATAGCAGGTGATGAGCTAAGTCTTACGGAAATGGCAGAACGTCTAGGAGTTAGCAGAACACCAGTACGTGAGGCGTTTCAGACTTTGGCGGAAGAAGGGCTGATCACTCTCAGAATGAACAGGGGAGCAATAGTGAACAGCATAGACCGCAAATTCATTCGTGATTGCTTTGAAATGCGCATACTTCTGGAGTCTGAAGCAGCATACCGTGCCGCAAAGAATGGCATGAAGACAGACGACTTGCTGCCGGAACTGTATGCAATGAATGATAGTCATGAGAATATTGACCGTGAGACCTACGAGAGGCTGAACGAAAATATACATATGAGGATATGGGAGGCTTCCGACAATGGGAAAATGAAGCGTTATCTCATGGAGTTATGGAACGGCCCCAGCACTGGACACAGTATTGCCGAGTCTTCACAGCATTATATCTACTCGACAAGTGAACATATAGAAGTTCTTGAAGCCAT
This sequence comes from uncultured Fretibacterium sp., assembly GCA_937892105.1. Next base: position 21,938 of record CALAUZ010000339.1, read on the forward strand.
ACGGGACGGTAAGCCCGAAGAAGCAAAACACGCAATGGCAATGCACATAACCCGAAGCATGGGTAATATTCTCGCAAAATATCCGGAGTAAGCCATGCCGCCAGCAAAAATAACACGTTACATCTGCTCCGAATGCGGCTATACTACCACCACTAAGACGGGCAAATGTCCCTCCTGTAACTCATGGGGAACGTTCGAGACATTACAGGAGGCATCTCATGCGTTACAAACACAGAATACTGCGCCGTGTGCAAAGATAATCAGTGCCCTTGACGTTAAAGCACCCTCAAGGATTGCTACGGGGATCGGCGAACTTGACCGCGTATTAGGAGGGGGATTAGTTCCCGGCGGTGTTGTGCTGATAGGCGGACAACCTGGCATAGGGAAATCAACACTTCTTCTTCAGGCTGCCGGAAGTGTCGCAAAGAATAATAACGCTTCCGTCCTCTATGTTTCAGGCGAGGAATCTGACGCACAAGTTGCCCTTAGAGCTTCAAGGATTAACGTTGCAACTGAGAAACTTTATCTTTATTCCGGCTCAAACCTTGAAGATGCCCTGCGTAATATCGAGACTGGTAAATTCGCATTTATGGTACTCGACAGTGTACAGGCCATGACTACCGGCAGCGATTCCGGCTGGCCTGGAACGCTATCGCAAGTACGTGCTGTTGCACAGAGGGTAGTTGAGTGTGTTCGGGAACACAATATCCCCGCCGTAATGATTGGACATATCACTAAAGATGGGAAAATTGCCGGCCCAATGATGCTTGAACACATGGTAGATACTGTGCTTAATTTTTCGGGCGAGGGCTATTCGTCATACAGAATGCTGCGTGCCGTAAAGAACCGTTATGGAAGTACGGACGAGCTTGGAGTTTTCGAGATGACGGAGAACGGATTAATGGCAGTTGCGGATAAAAGCGGTCTGTATTGGAACAGGGACGATGTATCAGTTCCTGGTGTCGCAATGACCATAGCACTTGAGGGGAATACGCCGCTTGCCGCAGAAATTCAGACTTTGGCAGCACGTACAGTTTTCCCTTATCCCAGAAGGACATCGAGGGGTATTGAGCTTAACAGGTTTCAGCTTCTCACGGCAGTAATCGACAGGAGGTGCAGTATTTCCACGAACAGCCACGACTTATACATCAACGTTGCAGGGGGGCTAAGCCTTCAAGACCCAAGCGCGGATCTTCCAGCGTGTGCCGCAATAGCCTCTGCATTGAGGAACATTCCGCTTCAGTCCGGAACTTGCTGGCTTGGCGAGGTAGGTTTGGCGGGAGAAGTGAGACCGGTAACACGTATTGACCTCAGACTGAAGGAGGCGGCAAGGTTAGGTTTTCACACTGCTGTTGTGAGTTCGCGGGAACAAGTGAAGTTTGACGGCATGAAGATAGTACGCGTAACGCATATTGATGGGGCGTTGGCGGGGCTGGTCAGTTCCAGATGAAGCCTTCAAGGTTCTTGAGTTTCCATGACGCGCGGGATACGTAGATTGTGTTGTGAGGGTAGCTGGTGTAATCTTGCTCACTACTCACTTTTGTACCCCATTCTGAGGCTGTAGGGTGTGCGTATGGCGGCCAAGACTTTGGGCGTTCGCTTATGTGAGTGTAATCTAGCCCACCTGTAGCCATTATCCATAGCGTGAATATGTTTTTCTGCGTGTCAAGTTCCATGTATATTTCGAGTATGCCTTTCTCCTGATTGTATTTGTCTCCCCAGTTTTGTGCATCATCGGTCAACTCACGGAATGCAAATTGTCTCTCATTGTCCTTTGTATGTACGAACATCTGTACGCACTTCAGGTACATTAACTCACCTGCCGGAGGAATTGGTATATCCGTTAAAGGTATATTGTGAGCTATGCCATAGGCTTTGATTTCCGTATCCAAGTATGTCCCATTCAGATTAGCCTCACTCAGATAAAAAGGTATTCCAAGTCCTTCCATGACAGCCCATCTCCTGATATTTGTGGTATCTGTAGGTTCTTTGAATTCTGATCTATCGTTGAACAAGTTCTGATTCTTTCCAGTGCCTGTTGTATTGTCCAATAGGTGTAGTTTTGCTATCCCAATATTGCTATCATTTGAACTAAATTCGTAGGAACTTTGGTCTCCTGTTCCACCTGTTCCTGTAATTGTCATATTAATTTCATTATCTGACCCAGATGAAAAATCCTTCTGAGCATAAAGTAAAGTTAGAGTGTTTCCATAATATATATTATCTTTCGACAGTGGCGTAGCACCCTCCTCTACAGCAATGGGAAGTATCTTGTCTTTAAGTGCCCTGTTCACTGGAGGAGTTACACCTTCCCCTGTAATCTGATTTAGCGCGTGCCTGACAAGAGAAGGCGTTTTCAGCCTCCATAACCCCAACCCTGCATGTCTCATCTTGTCGTCAAAGAACAATATTACCCTCTCTGCATGACTTCTGGCCGTAAGAACCTGCTGTGTCTTCGTGTAAAATGACATTAGAAGATAGAATGACGTACACAGAACAATAATGAAACCTGCCTGAAGCATCATAGTAATGAGAAGCTCAGTAAGTACGAAAGCTCTTGAACGTTTTACCATTAAGTACACACCTTTTGCGTAAATTATTCTTGCCTAAAAATTTCACACAGGATATTATTATTCTAACAAAAATTTTCAGGGGGTAAAATTCAGAAATGGAAAAGTTAAGCGTTTACAAATGTGCAAAGTGCGGAAATATCGTTGAAGTTATGCATGTTGGCGGCGGGCCTCTCTCATGCTGCGGCGAACCAATGAAGCTCCTCAAGGAGAATACCACTGATGCCGCGACAGAAAAGCACGTTCCGGTGTTCGATGGCGGAAAAGTGAAGGTAGGCAGCGTTGCTCACCCCATGCAGGACGACCACTATATCGAGTGGGTTGAAGTCATCAACGGCGAGAGGGTATGCCGTCAGTTCCTGAACCCCGGCGAGGCACCAGAGGCAGGATTTGAGTGTGTGAAGGCTGGGACGGTAATGCGTGAGTACTGCAACAAGCATGGACTGTGGAAGGCTGAGGCGTAAAGTTGAAGATTTCGGATACGATGGTTTCCGCCATCAATGACCAGATAAAGGCAGAATTTGACTCGGCGTATATTTACCTTGCAATGTCGGCATATTTCGAGGACGCAGGACTTTCGGGTATGTCGCACTGGATGAAGAAGCAGTACAAGGAAGAGGTTGAACACGCTGAAAAGTTCATTGATTACCTTTATGAGCGCGGTGCAAGGGTAATAATCCCTGATATTGCGAAGCCCAAAGATACATACACTGACGCTCTCGAAGTCTTCAAGGCAGCATATGCTCATGAACAGTACGTAACTTCCCGTATCTATAAGCTTGTAGACATGGCTGTAGCGGAGAAGGATTACGCAACACAGTCAATGCTGAAGTGGTATGTTGACGAGCAGATGGAGGAAGAGGACAACACGGGCGGAATAGTTGCGAAGCTGGAGTTTTTAGGCGGGGATAAACACGGAGTATACACTGTTGACCGCGAACTTTCGGCGAGATAACGTGAATGGAGAATGCAGGGGAGTTTTTAGGAGCTTCCCTGTTTTTTTGTGTGAAAAATGAATACGAGACTGAAAGCGTTTCTTGAGGGGCTGTATTACACGTACCAGCGCAGGGAATTGATAAACCCTGATCCATTGCACTTTCTGTATGAATATCATGATGTAAGGGACTTGGAGATTGCCGGGCTTCTGGCATCATCTCTTGCGTATGGACGGGTGGCGCAGATAATGAAGAGTGTTGAGAGGGTATTGCGTTGTCTTGGCGATGAACCTCACAAATTCCTGCTGGACAACGAAAGATTTGACGTAGTGCCGGAGAATTTCAAGCACAGGTTTACGACAGGATATGACATTAACATACTGCTGAAGAATATTTCTGAAATTTTGAGAGAATATGGCACACTTGAAGAATATTTGGGTGAATGCCTGAGAATTTCTGGAGGGGATATATTTCAAGGGCTTGATGAATTTTCGGGCAGACTGTCGCGGGATAAGAAGGCAGAAGCATTTTCGCTGGTTACTGCGCCGAAGGACGGAAGTGCGTGCAAGAGGCTGTTTTTGTTTCTGAAGTGGCTTGTTCGCAGAGATGATGTAGATCCTGGCGGGTGGAACGTGTTGAAGCCGTGTGATTTGGTTGTGCCGACGGACACTCACATGCACAATATTGGGACGAAGCTAGGGTTTACAAGGCGAAAGAGTGCGGATTTGCGGACGGCCATAGAGATAACGGAGGGATTTCGCGGGATATGTCCGGAAGATCCTGCGAAGTATGATTTTGTATTGACGCGTTTTGGGATAAGGGCTGGGCTGAATGTTAATGATTTGTCGGAGATGTTGTATGTCTAAGCTGGTATTGATAATATTAATACCTCATTCTCAAAACAAAATACACTACGCTTCATCATAAAGCTGTTGTTACAATTTGGTATGGGACAAAAAACTCCGCAGCCGTAAAGACTGCAGAGCTTCTTCCGAAATTAGAGTGCCTTACGTTTAAGAATTATTGCCGATAACCCAAGCCCAAGAGCAAATAACGTAATGCCCGAATTACAGCCGCTGCTTGATGATGAAGCTGCTCTTTCATCTTCCGCAGTAAAGCTCAAGATTCCAGCGTTCCTCCATTCATCGCCATCTTCAGACTTCTGAACGCTTATCTCATAATCCCCCTTAGGCGTGTAACCGGCTATTGAGCTGACCGTTATTATTGCGGTCTGTCCGTAGTCGCTTGGTGCCGCTTCGTCCTTGCTGACAGTCTCAAGAGTGATGTCCAGATAATCCTTGTCATCACTTTCTGCGTCCGACGTTGAGACCGTTCTGTTGAGTTTTACGCTTGAAACCTTCCAGAAGACATCTGCGTCTGAACTCAGCACATAAGTCCTTCCTGTCCCGCTTGAAACTATATTGCCCGGAATTGCAGGAAGCGTGAATGATGGATCTACACCAGCGAAAAATTCTTCCACAGACCTCATCTCAGCGTCAGTCAGGATTATTATTCCAAACGTCGCCGAATTTGCTACTGCCATTATTGCATCTGCTGAAGCCATCACCTCTGATGGCATGAACGTAAACGTTACCTTATTGCTCCCGTTGAACAGCGCAATGTCGTTGAGCATGAACACGTCTTCTATATCACCGCTCTCAAGGTCATTGAGGTCAACTATCGTATTCAGCCCTGCTCCTGGAATTTTCTGCTTCCCTGACGGCGTTAATATATAACCCACAAGGAAAGCATATGGAGCTTCACGCCCGGTATAGTTGAAGTTTGCCGTCATCGTTACAAACGAGTCATCGCTATGGTTCATAATGAAAGCCGCCATATCGGTTATCGTTTTGTCGTCGCCGTCCATGAACTGTAAAGGAGTAAGCCGTATCTCATCATCAGCAGCACGGAAATCCGCTGTAACAACTCCGCTGCCAGACGCGTTGATATCGCCCTGATTATAGACGTAGAATGGATAAAATCCCGTGTTGTTCCCGCCGTAATCATTGATTGTCGTGTTGTCTGCCCTGTAACGTCCCTCGTGTACTTCGTTGAGTGCGTTGTCGGGATCAATCTCTACGTAGAAGTAGTATTGACTGCCGGCTGTGATGTTCGGTGTCCAGTTGAATACAGCCGTGCCCTTGTTATTATTCTTGTCGTTCCTCCAGCCTCCCAGACTTACTGATTTTGTGCCGATAGCGGTCTTCACAGCCGTTGGAGAATTATCCGTTGCGTACGAAAGACGAACGTTGAAATTTCCCGTGTCCTTAAAGCTCGCGTTGTACAGAGGCACTCGGATTTCATAGTTCAGACCGTTCAAAAGCCTGTTGTCCGAGTAGAACGCAAAGTCAGGTACGTAGAATTTCACTCCCCTGATTTTCATTGCCGACTTGTCGTGGGTGTTGGCTCTGAAAGTGCCGCCGTCCTTCATGAACTTCTGCGGAAGAAGCAATGACGGATCGGGCTTCTGCTGATATATGCTTGACGTATCCCATAATTGAGCATGGTTAATGCTTGAGAGTTCTACGGCCGTTCCAAGCGTCATTGCACCCTCTTTGGCAACAAAAGGCTGCATTTTGACCGTATGATCCGCCGCACGTTCAGCCGTAAGAGTCGAGCTGCCCTGCAAGCTGTAGCTTATGCGCTCGCTCTTGCTGTATTCCTTCGAGAACGTTTTAGGGTTATCGCTGTCAGGCATCTTTAAACCCGTAGCCTTATCCCCGTTAATCAGCCTGTCAAAGAATGATACCGTTGAAGTGAACGCGCTGGGGGTAACGGTCTTCTCGGTGTGCTGCATGTTACTGGCTGCCTTCGTGAAAGTTATTCCCGTGTTGTCCGGCACGCTGCTGAAATCCCATGTCCCCTCGTCCGCGAGAATGCCTGCATCGTTATAGCCCTCGACATCTGAGATTAAAGGCGGGTATGAGAAGAAGTTACCCTCCTCATGAAGCGGCTGGTACAGGGAATCTGTTATAGAGCTTGACGTATGAAGCGCAGAGTTCTCGCTCATTGTGAAAGTTATATAAAGTTCCTTATCTCCCCGTTGTCCGTCAGCATTTACGGGTGTCGAGTCAACTCTTGGCCCCCAAGCCAGCCACATCGGAAGCGGCCTCGTCATGACAGGATAACGCCATATATGCCTCGCCGTGTCAGCGTACAGAATTGCATCGTGTGTTGTTGCCGTGATTTCCTTCTCGATGGTTGTCGTCGATGTCTCAGAGTTTGTGCGCTGGTCGATTGAGTCAACCTTGTCTGTCAGGAAGTCCATCATATCAGTAAGTCCTGCTGTCGGACTGTCGGGCTTCCAGACTGCGTTACGCTTTTCTTCCGTACTCATAGCATCAACTTTTGCACCATGTACAATTTCGCCGATTGCCGATGCAAATCCTACCAGTCCCTTTACTTTGCCGAATATATCCTGAACTTTCGTGTCTGTTCCGGTGGGGTCAGCAACGAACATTGTCTCAACCGACTGGCTCAAATCCTGTTTGACGGTGTTTGTCGTGGAATCGGTAGTTGACTTTCCGTATGAAACAGTCATATTGCCGCCGTTCATAGCGTCGCTGTACGTGAAGTTGTGAGGCTGCGTCTGCAAGGCTGAACCGTCCGGGCTTACCGTGTCAACGTGATAAGGAATTGCGTTGAGTGCCGCTACGTAACTTCTGTTTGACTTCTTCCGAAGGTGCGTGGGTTTGTCGAGTTCTACGCCTTCGCCTGCAAGGTCAACGGCCACAAGTCCGCGCCATGTTCCTCCGTTCTTCTTATCCTGAATTACGAGTTTCCCGTCCTCGAAGCCGTCAAACTGTTTCGCAGAGTTGATTTTCGTCTTGAAGACTGTTACCCGGTCTTCGCCGTTTCTCTTCCACGCCACAGCAATATCATCAACCGTCCTGAGCTGGCCGAGTGTGCCGGTGAAAGGCCCTGCCGCTATCGAGAAATCGACCAGAGCATACATGTGGGTTATGCTGTCGGGGTTTGTTCCCTCGTTCTTGTTTCTGCCCGTGTACAATTTGTTGTACCAAACTCGCCGCCACTCTAATTGAGGTCCATCGCCGAGAAGTTTTGTGTTTTTGTCCTGAACAAGGTTATACAGAGTACCGTAATTATAGTTGTTCTCACCGCTCTGGCCGCCGCCTTTAACGTGAGAGTCATCATGAATGGGCTTTATCGAACCCCTGTTGAATGTCCATACTGCAAGATGAGGATAAGCGTAAAAATCATCGAGCCTCAAAGAGTACGCCTTGATTTTAGCGTCCCACTGCTTATGGTGGACATATCCGAGCAGAAGGGTAACAATCTCGTCCTTGCCGTCCCCGTCGAGGTCTGCCGCTGTTGCCCTCAGTCCTATAACTCCCGTAATCCAAGCTTCGGGAAGGTCATCATACCACTCATCTTTAAGTCTCTCGTAATGGTAGTCCTTCTTGCTGCTCACACCATCGAAAGCACGTGTCCCAGCGTTCTCATCTGATCGCTCTCTTATTCTATAATCACTTCCTTGAATATCTCCTGAAGATGTAAACGGTAAATGGATAATAATATCATTCGTATATTGGAAATCAATTGTTCTTGCTGATGGTAAAGTTCTAATGTCATCCGCTTGATACGGATTTATATGGACAATCGTTCCAATATTATAGCCATTTTCTTTTAGATACATCGCAATTCCTTCTGCCAATGCAGCTCCCATACTATGAGTAACAAAGTTAAATGATTCACCTTCTTTAACGTCAGAGGTAAGCTCATCTATATTTATTTCTGCATAATTATAACCTAATCTATACCGTGTATTTGCAGAAGAGAACAATCCATAATCAGCTACAAGAGTTTTATAATTATCATCA
>CALAUZ010000340.1 GCA_937892105.1 uncultured Fretibacterium sp.
TTGCTGCTCCTGCTCCGAGTGCTTCAACCTCAACTGTGTATGATACTCCGTCTACTGTTACTCTGTATTTGTTGCTCACGATTATATCTCCTTTCGTGTAATCACTAATGCCAATTTCGGGTTAACCTGTTCGTGTTGAGCCTGATCATTCCGGCTGTCTTCCATCTTGCTGTCCAGTAGTCCATCGGAACTCCGGTAACATCAGGCTGTACTGAGAGTATCCTGAAGTCAGAGCTTCCCGTGAACTCTACGATTGCCGCTGTTATTGCCGCAACGATTTTCGCTTTGTCCGTTCCCGCAACAACCGGTGCTGATACCTGGACTGGTTTTGGCTTTGATGGTGCAGGTGATGAAGGCTTTGACGCTACATCATTTTTTTTTTCGTCTCCGGAGCCTGCAAACAGCTTCATTCCATAGATAACGCCCGTAAGTACAAGCAGTACCCCGAACACTATCGAGAATGCTACAACGCTGACATTCACAGCTCCAGAAAGTCCTTCAAAATGCATAACTCTTTCTCCTCCTGTCTATATATTCTAGTGAGGGATTACCCCGTGTTTCTTGGCTGGACGGTTCTCGCGCTTGCTCTCCATAGCGTCAAGTGCCTGGCAGACTACCTTGCGTGTCTCTTCCGGCATGATTACGCGGTCAACATATCCGCGTTCTGCCGCCCTGTAAGGATTAGCGAAAGCCTCGCGGTATTCGTCAATCTTCTCAAGCCTCTTTGCGCTGGGATCATCTGCTCCGTCAATATCCTTCTTGAACACTATGCTTGCCGCACCCTCAGCACCCATTACAGCGATTTCTGCCTGCGGCCATGCAAGTACGACATCAGCACCGAGAGACTTGCTCGACATTGCAAGATATGCACCGCCGTAAGCCTTGCGCATTATTACGCTGATTAACGGGACACTTGCCTCACTGTATGCGTAGAGGAGTTTTGCGCCCTTGCGTATAATTCCTCCGCGTTCCTGGTCTGCTCCGGGAAGGTAGCCGGGTACGTCAACGAATGTTACTATGGGAAGGTTGAAAGCGTCGCAATGCCTTACGAACCTTGAGGCTTTGTCTGAAGCGTTAATGTCGAGGCAGCCAGCCATTACATCAGCATTATTCGCCACTATTCCGACTGCACGTCCTCCAATTCTTCCGTAGCCCGTAACGATATTCTTTGCGTAACCTGCCTGAACTTCCACAAATTCGCCGTCATCAAGTACGCGGGTAAGAACTTCATGAACATCGTAGCTCTTGTTGGGGTTGACCGGTACGATTTCGCGGAGTGCAATATCTGCGCGCTGAGGGTCATCGTTCGACATCTTGAAGGGTGCGTCGTCAAGGTTATTCAGTGGAAGGTAGGACAGAACTTTGCGAACCTGCTCGAAGCATTCAGCCTCGTCCTTTGCGAAGAAGTGTGCGTTTCCTGTGATGTTGTTGTGTGTTTCAGCACCGCCTAATTCCTCACTGGTTACTGCCTCACCCGTTACTGCCTTAATGACTTCAGGGCCGGTGATATGCATTATGCTTTCTTTGTCCACCATGAAGATGAAGTCGGTCAATGCAGGGCTGTATACTGCTCCTCCTGCTGTTGGCCCCATGATTACGCTGAACTGCGGGATTACCCCGCTGGCAAGTGTGTTGCGCCTGAAGATTTTTCCATAGCCGTTGAGTGCGTCAGTGCCTTCCTGTATCCTTGCGCCGCCTGAGTCGTTGATGCCTATGACGGGGCAGCCCATCTGCATGGCCATGTCCATAACCTTGCATATCTTGTCCGCGTGCTTTTCGCCCAGAGACCCTCCGAACACCGTGAAGTCCTGGCTGAACACGAAGACTTTTCTGCCCTCAATCGTTCCCCAGCCGGTAACAACTCCGTCCCCCAGAGGCTTTTTCTCCTCAAGTCCGAAGTTATTGCACCTGTGCGTAACGAACTCGTCAATCTCAACGAACGAACCCGGATCTAAAAGCTGGGCAATACGTTCGCGGGCTGTGCCTTTGCCTTTGGACTTCTGTTTTTCGGCGGCCTCTTTACCTCCGCCTGCCTGAGCTGAATTGCGTCTGCCTTCAAGGTCTGCGCAAAGCTCTTCGATAGTACGAAATCCCATATCCGACAAGTTCCTCCTTTATGTGTTTATTGCGGGAATATTTATTTTTATTAATGCGGGTAGAATATCATAGAAACAATTTCATTGCAAAGATTTACGCCTGCCATATAATGTTATGAAGCTGCAAAACAATAATGCTTCTGAATAATCTTGCGCTTAATGCTTGAAAAATCTGTAGACACAGTGAAAACTTGTTGTATAATACACAAAAAATTTTTCAGCTCATAAATCATGGCTTCATCAGTGCTGGTAAAATCTCACAACAACTTAATGAAGGAGAATATACAGATGCTATCCCGTAAAATTACAGCGTCATTAATGCTTTTATTCCTGATATGTACAGCCTCACTCGCCGCAGAAAAAGAAGACCCCGTGCTTAAAGCATGGTCTCACGAAACAAGCGTAGGAGACGATGGAAGCGGCCAGAGCATAAAAATAAAGGCTACATACTACTCGAACGAATACATTGAAGCACTGATAACGTCAGAGGCAGAGAAAAACTTATGGACTGCTGACGAGATGGAGAACTACAAATATACCCTCCTCAAAAATCTTAACCTTTCAGAGTCCATACCGTTCCACATTGATATGTACGTTCGCGGAATTCCCATGTATCCCAATCCCTTCGACAAGCATATAACAATGATGGTCGGCAAAAAGAAATACACTCCGATAGATTACGATAAACGCCTTAACTTCAAGATACTGGGGCCAAGAGATGGCATGGTGTTTTTCCCGCGCTACGACCCTAAGACAGGTAAGGACGTTCTCGAAGGGGCAAGAGATGTACGCATTCTCTTTGACAGCTCGGTAAGCTATGCTCTGATGGGAAAGGGGGATATTCTCTGGATATGGGACTTGTCTAAGGACAGGGGTAAAATCACAGGGGGAAAGGCTGCTGACAGGCTTGAAGCAGACAGGCTCATAAAAAGGTCTGACAAGCTGAAGACGGACAGGGAGGCTCTGAAAAAACAGTTAGAGGAACTCGACAAGGAGTACAATGAAGTAAATACACGAATAGACGAATTGCAGGCAAACTAGATAAAATATTTACTGCATTTCACAAGTTCACAAGATATTCACAGCATATGAAAGGAAGTATTATTTACTATGATAAAGATGGACCGTATCGCTGTACTTACAAGCGGAGGGGACTCTCCAGGAATGAACGCCGCAGTCAGAGCAGTTGCCCGCACATGTATGTTCAATGATAAGGAGTGCATCGGTGTAAGGAGAGGTTATGAGGGACTTATCGAGGGAGATTTCATCACCCTTGACCGCGCGGCAGTAGGCGGCATAATCCACAGCGGCGGCACAATCCTGAAGACAGCACGCAGTGAACGCTTCAAGACCCCTGAAGGCCGGGAAGAAGCATTAGTACGCATGAAGGACTCAGGGATTGACGGACTTGTCGTAATAGGCGGAGACGGGTCATTTCACGGCGCAAAGGCACTTCATGATATGGGATTCCCGACGATAGGCATTCCAGGAACAATCGACAACGACATAACAGGAACTGACGAGACAATAGGTTTTGACACCGCAGTGAACACAGCACTTGAAGCCATAATGAAGCTGAGGGATACGGCATCAAGCCATGAGCGTCTCTTTGTCGTCGAGGTAATGGGAAGGAACGCAGGATTTCTCGCGCTTGAGGTTGCAGTTGCTACGGGAGCTGAATATGTCGTAGTGCCTGAACTTCCGCTGAGCATCGGAGACCTCACAAAGAGGCTGAAAAGTTCATATGCCGAACACAGAAGCCATACGCTGATAATTCTTGCTGAAGGCGTTATGACTGCGGCGGAAATGCGTGAACAGCTTCAGGATTCCGGCGGATATGACGCAAGGGTTACGGTGCTGGGGTATATTCAGCGTGGAGGGCACCCTACATCGTTTGACGTTGTGCTTGCTACGAGAATGGGAGCATTTGCAACGGAGAACCTTATGATAGGGAAATCTGGAATGATGGTGGGTAACATCAACCATAAACTTACGCTTAGTCCTCTTGAGAGGGCTTGGAGCGAACATAAATCATTAAGCCCGGAGATGTTGAGCCTGATCAACAAAATGAACTAATGCTTTACCCGGGAGGCCGCAAGCAGGCTTCCCGGCCTTGTCTCTTATCATTTAATACACGTAAGGAAAAATTCAATGCCGAGAAAAGCAAAATCACAGGAAGCAGAATTATCATCAGAAGAATTGACACAGAAAACACAGGAAACCACAGCGCAGACGAAGAAACGTACAGCCGTTACAGCTGCCAGAAAGAAAGCTGCTGTATCAAGAAAGAAGGAAGACATGACAGAAGAAATAATGCCAAATCCCGAACTTTCCCCCGAAGAATTGAGCGAAGAAGTACGCGAAATACAGGAAGAATCGCAGTATGATGAGCCGGAGGAAGACACAGCCGAAGACGCTGAAGAAAGTTTTGACGAGCCGGAAATTCAGGAAGAACAGGAAGAACAGGAAGAGCGGGAAGAAAAGCCGACAGTCTATCGTGTGAGAGGCCGTGAAATAATCCAGCACCCAAAGCCAAAATATACATATGCCATGCTGTCCTCAAAGAATACGGCGGAACTCAGAAGGTTAGCTAAGGAACTCGAAATCAATATCCCAACGTCAATGCGGAAAGACGACCTCATCATCGCGATACTTAAAGCTCAGGCAGAAAGTATGAATTACCGTTTTGGGGGCGGAACTTTGGAGATATTGCCGGAGAATTTCGGTTTTCTCAGGCCGAAGGGAATGCTGCCGACAGACAGCGATGTTTATCTGTCATCATCGCAGATACGAAGGTTTGGTCTTAGGAATGGCGATGTAATATGGGGACTTATACGTCCTCCGAGAGATCAGGAACATTACGAGGCATTACTGCGTGTTGAGACGGTGAATTTCTCCGATCCTGAACATTCGCGGAGAAGGCCAATGTTTGCCCAGCTTACACCGATATTCCCCGATGTAAGGCTGAGCCTCGAATATGACCCGAAGGATTTAGCGACACGGCTTGTTGACATGTTTGCACCGATAGGGCTTGGACAGAGGGCACTTATTGTTTCGCCGCCAAAGGCAGGAAAGACAACCCTCCTCAAACGCATAGCACGTGCAATCGCTGCAAATTCGCCGGATATTATCATCATGGCCCTGTTAATTGATGAAAGGCCGGAAGAAGTTACGGACATATCGCGTTCGATTGACGGTGAAGTGATTGCGTCAACATTCGACCGTCCGGCAGATGAGCATATACGCGTTGCAAATCTAGCGTTGGAGAAGGCAAAGCGTCTTGTCGAGGCAAGAAGAGATGTTGTTATACTTCTGGACAGCATAACGAGATTGGCCAGAGCGTCAAACCTCACTGTTCCGCCTTCAGGAAGAACTTTGTCGGGAGGTCTTGACCCTTCAGGATTGTACTTCCCAAAGAGATTTTTCGGTGCGGCAAGGAATTTTGAGGAGGGAGGAAGCCTTACGATAATCGGTACTGCTCTTACGGATACCGGCTCAAGAATGGACGATGTGATATACGAGGAGTTCAAGGGTACAGGCAACATGGAGCTTCATTTGTCGAGGAAGCTGTCTGAACAGAGAATATTCCCTGCGATAGACATAACGCGTTCCGGGACAAGGCGTGAGGAACTGTTAATCCCGGAGGAAGAGTTAAAGCGTCTCTGGATACTCAGGAAGAGGATTGCGGGAGTTGATGAGGCGGGAGCGTTGAACCTTATAATGGACAAGCTAAGGCAGACGGAACACAACAGCGAATTTCTCAACTCAATAAAGCTGGCATGAACTACCCCTGCTTCTATAAGCGGGGGCTTCCTAATTCTACGAGACTGCGGCAAGAATTTTGCAACTCATACCGTCTTACATTCTCTCCAAAGGCGTTAATTTCCTGCGTCCCACAGGTATTTCTTTTTGACAGCAATATCATGTTACGAGCCGCATGAATATCACGGTCTCCTCTATATCCGCATGGACATTCATACACTCTATCAGATAACGTTATATCTTTCTTTAGCTTTCCGCATACAGGACAATATTTCGTTGTCGGCTCTCTTGATGTCAATACTGTTACTCGTTCAGATTCCATTAACTTAGCTTTCACTAATCCTAGTATTGAATACTGTACCGTCCTTCCGAATAATCCTTTATGCCAACCAGAAAGATTTTCGTCCTGCATATATACCCGCTCATGCTTTAATTCTTGCTATAAAATCTCCGGCCTAAAATGAGTTGCGGGGGCAAATATCCTCTTGCTGAGTGAATAGAAAAGGCCTCTGCCCCCATGACGCTATTATCTTGTCCTGGCAGATCTACTGTATTATGATCTAGCCGTCAGAACAATACACGGTCGCTCCACGATTAATGCTGACGTTGAATGACTGCCACTGCGCCTTAGTGCCCCCGAATTTTACTTCGTTGATTTTTTCGCAGTAGCCAAAGAGATCGTCTCCTATGTATGTAACACTGCTTGGAATGGACACGTACTCAAGCGACGTACAGTTGGCAAACGTGCAGTATCCGATTCTCTTAACTGCTCCCAAAGGGATGCTCTCTTATTGCGGAGTTCAATAATTGTAGTCATAGACATAAAATACCTCTTCCTCCAGCATTAGCGTGCTGGGCGCGTAGAATGATTGTTTGTGTGGAAAACTAACAGTGTGAAAAAACGCGAAAAAACTGA
>CALAUZ010000341.1 GCA_937892105.1 uncultured Fretibacterium sp.
CCGGTCCGGTTGAGAATATGTCATTTGTTAACCTTGACCTGCTCAAGACATCCATCATAATTCGGGGAGAAGAAGGCGACTTCAGCGTTCCGTTGATTCTTCGTAAGGAATTGATTCCGGCCCTGGAAGAAGGGATGCCGGTTAGGGGGTATTCCTGCATGGTTGGAAAAATTGCAGAATAGTGATGATGTCGGTGTAGCTTAACCGGATAAAGCGACTGGATTTTAGACAGTAGTTGCAGGTTCGAAGCCTGCCGCCGACATTTTTTCTCCGTTACTTTACATTATCCATTTTTTGCACGTATCATAGTATAGAGACAACGAATAACCAATTATTATCATGGCAACATACAGAATCGAAAACAACGAAATTCTCATTGACTTTGAGGGCGTAATTCCTTCTCTCGATGTTAGGAATGAAATGAAGGCCGACAAACGTTTCCGCTGGGATCCGGACAAATCCGTATGGCATGGAGCATTCAACCCTGAAAATGAGGCGCTGGCGCAAAAAATCACCGGTGTGATTCCTTCAAACATTTCTCTTGAAGAGAGACTCCAGATGTGCATTGAAGCCCCGGGGATGGCGGCTAAAACACAACTTACCGAGTCTTTAATGAGCTCTGTGGAAGAGCATCTTGATGAGTATCTTGAATACATTCATCTGGCAAAAGGTGAAGAGAATGCGATTCAGGAGAAAATTGCCGATATTGAGCGTAAGATTGAAAATGAGAAATCCGCTTATGAGTTGCAGAAAAAAGCATATGCTTCCAAGCGCGCAATCATAGAGGCCGTCCTAGCGTCATATCTTAATTCTGTTGGGGAAGAGAGACTTAAAGGCGCCCTGTACAATGTTTCCATCAAAGAATCATACAGTTACAAACTGGACGATGCCTTTGAACAGGAACTGAGGGCAAAGCTTTCAGCAATTCTGCCTGAATGGATTGATGTTGATTTTAAGATTCGCAAGGAAGCGAAGGAGATGGATCCCAAGCCGGAAGGAATAGTTATCGGAAAGACCAAACAGTCTATCAGCGTATGGTCGGATGATGAAATGGAACCCGGCCTCAGTAAAAAAGAACAGGATATCCTTCTCTTCAAGCAGGGAAAGAGCATTCAGGAGATTGCTGACGAACGCAAAGTTGAATGGAAAACAGTCTTCAACAATATTAAAAAGGGCATAAATGAAGGCTCTCTTAGCATTCAGGAGTACATCAGTCAGGACAACATCGACAGAATTTCCGCTCTGTATAACCAGAATAACGACATGAAACCTTATGATTACGTTCGTGCTCTGGGCAATACCGTAAGTTATGACATCGTAATCCTTTCCCTCTCCTATCTCGGATTGAGCCGTTGGTGATTATCTTTCATCATACATGTCAGCCGCATCCCTCAATTTGCGGCTGACATGATTAACCAGTAGTTTGGGACTAAGGCAGCTGACGTCTTTAGAAAACTCGCAACAGCCGAGTGATTGATACCCTGCTTGCGAAACTAAAGAAAAAAGCCCCGCCATCCTTTTCGGATAGCGGGGCTGTGGGCCTGTGTCGAGAGGCTAGCGGACAGGCATCCTGACGAAGGAAATGTCGTAGCGGACGGCGGCGTCGGCAATCACCAGGACTTCGTTCTCATTCAGGAGAAAAAAATCTCCTTCATTCATGGCCGTCTGCACACGCTTTACCACCTCAGCGTGCCTGCCGGTTTTATGGGCGGCCAAATCATTGAGGAAAACTCGCAGGACTGTCCGTGCGGTTTTGACTTCCTTCTCATCATAGGATTCGTTGATTGTCTTGATCATCGAACGAATCTTCGCCACGAACATGGGACGCAAGGCCCGACGTGCCTTCTTGGCTTCTTCCTTTACTTTCTCGTTTGCCTCCTTGATTTCCAGATTGTTTGCGATGTTCTCTGCTGCCGCTGTTACCTTGATTATTTCCATATAAAGCACTTTTAAAGGGTTTGACACTACCTATAAGTACTTGAAAAGAAGTGGAAAATGTAAAGTACCGCTGCAAAAAAGCCATATATTCATGGTAATTGGTCCTGCCAGGTAAGAATCAGAAACACAGGGAAGAGAAAAAGCGCCAAAAACACTCGGGAGATTGTTGATTTCTGCGTTTTCATGTTAGTGTCAATTAATGTCACAATTTAATACTTTTGCTAAGATAACAAAAGTAGTGTCAAATGGTGTCACTTAACGGATAAATGTAATCCGGGAAATTATTATTATATTTGTCCTGATAACCCACGAAACACAGATGGACCAGCCCAAGATAGAGAGGATGCTACGAATTATCCAGCTCCTTGCAGGCAATACAAACCATACACTGGACGCGCTGGCGGATAAGCTAGGCTTGTCCCGCCGTACCCTGTTCCGCTACCTTGACACGCTTAAGGGCGCAGGATTCGTTATCCGGCGCATCGACGAGGGCGTTTACAAGATTGTCTCGTATGAAAAAGAGTACACGGACCTTTCCCAGCTGGTGTACTTCTCGCAGGAGGAAGCGATTATCGTCAGTCATTTGATTGAGAATCTGAGCAGTTCCAATGCCATGAAGGCCGGGCTCAAGCAAAAGTTGGCGGCGGTATATGATTCCACATCTGTCGGGGACTATATCCAGAACAAGGGCAAGTCGGATGAGATTGACATACTGGCCAGGGCGATGAAGGAAAAGAAGCAGGTCAGGCTCATCGGTTATTCTTCATCGAATACGGCTGTCAATGACTACGTCGTTGAGCCCTATGCTTTTACCAGGGACTATGGAGATATCTGGGCTTGCGACACGGCGTCCGGACACAATAAGATGTACAAGATTTCCAGGATGGGAAAGGTGGAAATGCTTGGTGGCTGGACGATGAAGGAGAAACACAGGCCACAACCGATAGATTCTTTCCGTATGAGTGGCGAAGGACAGCCGATTGAGCATGTGAAACTGAAACTGACACTTAGGGCTAAGAACCTTTTGGTGGAAGAGTTCCCGGTAACGGAGTACGAGGTGTATCAGGTGAAAAGGAACTGGTACTGGGAGGGGGATGTCAATGCCTTTGAAGGGATTGGAAGGTTTGTGATGGGGTTGGCGAGGGAGGTAAGTGTAACAAAGGGAACAAATTTTAGAAAGTGGTTGGAGACTGAAGTCGCTTTCTCTGGCAAGAAATTCTCAAAGAAACACAAGAACGTTAAGCTCTGATGCAGACTCCAGTATTCACTTTTGAGAAAACAATATAAATGACTATATTTGCCTATAAACAAATACAATACCACTATGCCTAATAACCCCACTACTCCTGTTTCCGCCGAACAATGGTGTAATCTTTTCACCAGCTATGAATTTTATGCTAATACCATTATTGATTATGCCCGGCGGAACCTTATCTCTAGCACTGTCGCCGAAAAAGATATTCCTGTTGACGTTCGCAGGGCGCTTGAGCAAAAATGTGAATTCTCATCCTGCCTAAATGATGACAAGAACGACTTCAATGAATAATTAT
>CALAUZ010000342.1 GCA_937892105.1 uncultured Fretibacterium sp.
TATGATGACATCAAGCAAAAACTGATAGCGAGCGGAGTGCCCGAAGACGAAATAGTATTTATCCACGACGCGGACACGGAGAAGAAGAAAGATGAATTATTCGCCAAAGTGCGAAGCGGCGAAGTTCGCGTTCTGATGGGTTCAACGCAAAAAATGGGAGCTGGGACGAACGTACAGGACAGACTAATAGCCCTGCATGATTTAGATTGCCCGTGGCGACCTGCGGATTTGGAGCAGAGAGCGGGAAGAATAATCCGGCAAGGCAACCAGAATCCCGAAGTAGATATATATCGTTATGTAACGGAAAGCACGTTTGACGCATACCTTTATCAGACGGTAGAGAACAAGCAAAAATTCATAAGCCAGATAATGACGAGCCGAACGCCGTTGCGGAGCTGTGAAGACGTAGATGAATCCGTCCTGAGTTATTCAGAGGTAAAAGCCCTTTGCATAGGCGACCCGCGCATCAAGGAAAAGATGGAACTGGATATAGACGTGAACAAGCTGAAAATGTTAGAAGCGAGTTTCAAGAATCAGCATTACACGTTGCAGGACAGACTGAGGAAGACGTTGCCCACGTTAATCTCAGGTACGGAAGATAAAATCGGAAAGTTAGAGCAAGATTTAAGGACGGCGGAGAAGACGAAGGGCGCGGACTTCAGTATGACGATAATGGGTCATAAGTTCGGATTAGACGGGGAGGGCAATCCTAAAAAGCAGGAGGCGGGAGAAGCCCTTTTAGCGGCGGCTCAGACGTTCGGGAATAATCAAGGAACAATCGGAGAGTATCGGGGCTTTAAGATGAGTTTCTACGCGGATCAAGCGTTCGGAAAAGTGTACCTGAACCTTCAGGGAGCGACGACGCACAACGTAGAACTAGGAACCAGCGCATTGGGAAATCTGACGAGGATTGAGAACGCGATAAACGGAATCCCGCAGAGGATAGAGATGACACGTGGGCAGTTAGAGAATTACCAAAATCAGGTGAAGGCGGCAGAAGAGGAATTACAGCGGCCATTTGCCCATGCGGACGAGCTGAAAGAGAAAATGGATCGTCTAGCGAAATTAAATGCGGAGCTGACAATACAGGAACACTCCCAGCCGCCTGTACAGGAAACCCCGCCAAGTGTAGACCCCGCGAGCATAGACCCAGAAACGCCAAAGGTAGAAAATGAGCCTTCAATATCAAGTCCAATTATTCCCGAAATGGGAGAAGCGGTGAATTTCAAAGGAGTGTCGGAGTCAGAGGACAAACTTCATTTCGATATCCCGGAGGCCAAACCGCAGTTATCAGAGCAGACGATTCGAGATATGAAACTTGTAGACGACCCTGTGATATATCTGAAGCCGAGAACGGACGGCCAGCAATACAAGGGGATAATCCTGCATGTAGACAAAGAACAGGGATATTGTGTGCAGTTGAGTGGAAAGCACAGCTTATTTGTCCACAGCCTTGAAAAGTTGGAGAGAACGCCTGAAGTCGGAGAAAGCCTGAAACTTTCGTATCCCCATGAAGAAGGACAGAAAGCGACGTTATCCATTCAGGAACCACCGAGCCAGACGCGGACACGAGGGCGCAAATAGAAAGGAGTAATAACCATGCTAGATGACAATGAAAGTTTGAGCCAGTTCCACGAAGACCACCGCCGAATATTTGAGGAGTTGAAGCGACAGCAGATTTTATGGCGTAAACCGTCAGCGAATCCGAGAGCGATAATCTTATGCGGCCAGCCAGGAAGCGGAAAAAGCGAGCAAATTCCGACAGTCATGCAGGAATTTTCGGATAGCGGAGCAGTATTGATAGATAAAACCCAGACACAGGGTTATACTCAGAGCCTTTTTGATGAGGCATTGCATGGGAAATTCAATATAGTAATGAAGGATACGCTTCCGAGTGGCGAAGTGCTGAAAAATCTTCGTGAGAACGGTTATACAACCAGCGTTTACGTAATCTCAGCGCATGAGAGCGAAAGCCTTTTGAGCCTTTACCAGAAATACGAGGGTCAACTTGCGGCACGAGGGATCGGAGACAAACCGAACGTTACAGAGCATGACGAGATATACAAGAAAATGCCTGAAGCCCTCCAGAGGATAGAGGACGAAAGATTAGCGGATGAAGTGGTAATCCGCGACCGCAAGGGCAACGAGATATACAGCAATAATCAGTCCAATGGCAGATGGGAACGAGAGCCACAATCCTCACAAGCTCTTGAGGAAACTCGTAATCGTGAATGGACACCCGAAGAAGTCGCCAAATATCAAGAGGATTGGCAACAGGTAATCCGAAGCATGTATGCACGAGGAGCGTCGCAGAAAGAAATAGACGAAGCTGACCGAGTGCGAAGCCGTTGCTTGAAGGGCATAAGGACATCACCGCATGAGAAAATAGCTGAATTGAACAAGGTAGAGGAGAACGAAATCGAGGCGGCAGTATCATTGCTGAAAAATCCGCGTTCACTGGATAATTCCTCGTTTCGAGGATATGAAGCGTCAGCTCAGCAGAACGACACGCTGGACGTTCTAGACCAAATCAAGAGGAACGTACAGGAGAGCAAGACCGCACTTGAGAAATTGAAACAAGCAGGATTATCGCCAGACAAGGACATAACGAAAAATAAAATCGTTCGTCCGGGACAATTCACGAATCTGAAGGGAGCGGAAGTAATATCAAGGACGAAGGATACATTGACGCTAGTGAAAGGCCGGAGTTTGTTCATTTACGAATTGAAACGTCTTGAACTGAAAGCTCCTGCGTTGGGTCAGCCCGGAGAGAAGTTAGATTTGCGGTGGCCAGCCGGACAGGAAAAAGCGCGAGGCACGAAAGCCCTAGAACGAGACCAGCACCACAGCCGAGTGCGCACCCAGCAGGAGGACATGAAATGAAGACGACAATTAAGGGAAATTACTCGTTCCGTAAGCCATCGAAGCGTAAAGGCACAAACACGCTTGCATTCATAGGGCTGATATTGATATTTCTCTCGTTAGTAGCTGGGACGCAGTATTTTGCGTGGAATATCGGGAAGAACCGATTCCCCAATGAATTATTCAGTTACGCGGGAATAAGAATCTACTCGCCGCTTGAAATAATCGACTGGCTGAAACTGTGGCAAACACAGCACCGAGACATGGGAGATTTCACGGAGAGTTTAATCTTGATGGGTGGCTGTGCGTTCATGGGAGTAGCGTTAATAGGAATAACGATACGCAATCGGAACG
>CALAUZ010000343.1 GCA_937892105.1 uncultured Fretibacterium sp.
CATACGAGATCGTGATGTGACTGGAGTTCAGACGTGTGCTCTTCCGATCTGGTGTGGCAAACGCAGTACTCGTCAAGCTCAACCAGATCGGCACAGTCAGCGAGACACTTCAGGTTATCCGCATGGCAGGCGAGGCAGGTTACGCGGCAGTAGTCTCCCACCGTTCAGGCGAGACGGCGGACACATTCATTGCTGACCTCAGTGTTGCGACAAGGGCTGGCCAGATTAAGACCGGAAGCATCGCGCGCACCGACAGAATAGCAAAGTATAACCAGCTTCTCAGGATTGAAGAAGAACTTGGCGATACCGCGAAATACGCAAAGCTCGACAGATATTCGCCTATGTGGAAGTAGGGCATAAGTATGGCATTTGCAGACACTGATATTATATTCAATCAGTCAGACATCAAGCGTTCAGTCTCAACAAACAAAGCTCCTGCGGCAATCGGGCCGTATTCACAGGCAGTACAGGCTGGAGAGTTCCTCTATGTTTCCGGGCAGATACCTGTAGACCCGGCAACAGGCGAGATACCAACCGACATATCGCTTCAGGCCAGGCGTTCACTCGAGAACCTGAAGGCCATTGTCGAGGCTGGCGGATACACGCTTGCAGACGTTGTGAAGACTACGGTTTTTGCGGCGAACATAGGAGATTTCGCGGCGGTTAATGCCGTCTACGCTGAATACTTCCCCAATGACGCTCCAGCACGTTCTTTTGTGGCGGTTAAAGACCTGCCAAAAGGCGTTGGCGTTGAGATTGAGGCAGTGGCGTGGCACAGGAAGCAATAACTTTTTGGAGGTAATGTTTTAGCATGGCAGAAACGACAACAGCAGTAAACCCGTGTGGAGGCAGTGCGCCTTCAGGAACAGGCGGAGCAGGAGGAGAGGCAGGAGCTGCACAGCAGGGCGGTCTCATGGGAATGCTTTTCCCGCTTGCTATATTCGTGCTGATATTCTACTTCTTCATCATCAGACCTCAGAGAAAGCGCGATAAACAGCAGAAAAACATGATTGACAGCATAGCCCGCGGAGACCAGATTATCACTATAGGCGGTTTCTACGGGACTGTGCGTGAAGTTCGTGATGACTCGTTCCAGATTGAAATCGCTGAAGGTGTGCGCGTTACCATACTGAAATCAGCAGTGCAGGGAAAACGCGCGGTGAAGACGGAGGCAGCATCTTAATGAACCGTACGGACAGATTACGCCTCTGGATTGTCTTAATCGTCGTGGCGGGGGCGTTATGTTTTGCGTACTTCAACAGGGACGGCCTTAATCTCGGTCTTGACCTGAGAGGCGGAGCGCATATAGTCCTTCAGGCAAAAGACACTCAGGAGAACCCCCTGCGTGATGACAGCATAGACAGGCTTCTTGCTGTACTCAGAAACAGAATTGACCAGTATGGCGTTGCCGAGCCGATAATCCAGAAGTCGGGGACTGACAGAATTATCGTTGACCTTCCCGGCATTCAGAACCCGCAGGCGGCACTTGAGCTTATTGGACGCACAGCCCAGATGGATTTCCGCGAAGTTACGGACTCCACCGGCACTCCTCCTCCCGCTCCTGTCAGAAGCAATTACGACAACGATATACAGTTCGTGAACGCTCAGGAACGCTGGCAGAAGGCTATTGATGAACTCAACAATTCCAGTGCAGATTTTCAGGCGCGCGCAAAGACTACTGTCGGAGCAATCGTTGCACCAGCTGAAGAAGCAGGAAGATTTTACCTTTTAGGGCCGGTGTTATTGTCGGGGAAAGACCTCATTAACGCCGAAGTTCAGCCGGACAATCTGGGAAGAATGGGCGTTTCGCTTGAGTTCAACTCTGAGGGTGCAAGGTTATTCGAGGAGGCAACTGCAAGGCTCATAGGCAAACAGATTGCTATAGTTCTCGACAACGTTGTAATCTCCGCTCCTGTCGTTCAGGACAGAATTTCAGGAGGACGCGCACAGATTACCGGGCGTTTCACGGCTGACGAGGCAGGAAGACTGGCGATAATGCTCAAGGCCGGCGCACTGCCTGTAGCAGTAGAGATTGCGGAAAACCGTTCTGTAGGGCCGAGTTTGGGTGCTGACAGCGTAAAACAGGGGCTTGAAGCAGGGTTATTCGGTGCAGGAATGGTACTCGTATTCATGCTTCTGTACTACCAGTTCAGGGGGCTTGCGGCGGATTTTGCGCTTGCTGTTACGGTGCTTCTGATATTCGCAGGATTAATTGCCTTCAACGCTACACTGACGCTTCCCGGCATTGCGGGTATCATTCTAACTCTGGGAATGGCGGTTGACGGCAACATTCTTATCTACGAGCGCATACGCGAGGAACGCAACGCAGGGAAAACTCCTATGGCGGCACTGGATTCGGGCTTCCGCAAGGCACTCGTTACCATTCTCGACAGCAACATTACGACACTCATTGCGGCACTTGTACTGTTCTACTTTGGATCAGGCTCAGTGAGGGGCTTCGGCGTAACGCTTTCGGTTGGTCTTGTTGCCAGCGTCTTCGCTAACATTGTCGTAACGCGGGCTATATTGCAGTTGTTCGTTAAGCGCGGAAAGGAGATCGTGAGGAGATGAGCATACTGAATTTGCACTTTAACTTCATGAACCACAGAAAGTTTGCGCTCACGGTCAGCCTTGTCTTTGTGATTGCCAGCATTGTGTTATTGCTCACACGCGGCCTGAACATGGGAATAGACTTCACCGGCGGCAATGTTATACAGGCAGAGTTTGAAACGCGTCCCGATGTTGCAGAAGTGCGCGAGGTAATCTCCGAAATAGTCGCTAAGGGTGCAATGATACAGAACTTTGGCGAAAAGGGAATAATTATCCGCACCAATGAGGACACGGAACAGAGCCGTGAAGCTGTCGTAAAGGCACTCAGTGAGAAGTATGCTGACATGAAGGTTACAGGTTTCGAGAAGGTAGGGCCAGTAGTAGGCGGTGAACTTCGCAGACAGGCAATTATCGGCGTAACTATTGCGCTTGTTGCCATACTGATATACATAACACTGCGCTTCCAGTTCCGTTTTGCGGTCGTAAGCGTTGTGCCTCTGGTGCATGATGTTATTATCGCGCTGGGGTTCTTCTCTCTGACGCAGATGGAGATAGGCTCGTCATTTATTGCGGCAATTCTTACAATCGTGGGCTATTCCCTCAACAACACGATAATCATTCTCGACCGTGTACGCGAAAACTGGGGAACATTATCGCGTGAAGGCATAGTAAACCTCGTCAACAAGTCGTTGAACCAGACACTTGCGCGTACAATCAACACTACGCTGACTACGCTGTTCCCTGTTATTGCGTTATGCGTATGGGGAGGGCCGGTGTTAATGGCGTTCAGTTATGCGATGTTAGTAGGAATGATTGCCGGAACGTGGAGTTCAATGTTTGTTGCTACGGGTCTTCTCTGTGAATGGCAGGGAAAGAAATAGTATCAAGGTAATAATTCTGCCCCTCTGGCTTTAACGGCTGGAGGGGTTTTTTTGTGTGTCAGTCTTGAGCCTGTAATTCCTTCGTAAGCATGTCGATGTTGAACTTCATGACATTCATCATTCCGGCCATGTTCCGCATAATCTCTACGGCATTCATGGCGTTCGTCTCGATGAATTTAGGTAAATCTCCGCGGCCTATCCTGAGCAGCAACATATCCGTGAACGCATAGACAGTGTATATTCCAGGCTTGCCCGTCAGAAGCGAATATTCCCCAAACGTTCTGCCTTCCTTGAAAGTTCCAAGCATGTATTCGTTATCAGTCCCGTAATTGATACAGCATATTGCACGGCCTGAGATTATCTTGTACATCTCGCTGTTGCTCACACCCTCGCTGATAATAACCCTGTCAGCAGGGACACGAATGAACTTTACCTGTCCCATTCCTCTAGTCTGCTTCAGTTCATGTTCCTTGAGCCTCGCAACATTCTCATCGGTCAGGAATTTTCCTAAACGTATGCCGCCTGTAAAGTATCGCAGAACAGGAGACGTTTTCAGAAATTCGGTATCCTCGCACGTAATCACTAGGAATATGCTGCTTGCACGCATTTCGTTCTCAATCACACGCGCAAATATCCCCATGAACGCAGTATCACGCCCCGCGAGAATGTCGAAACCGTCAATAACAATTATCATTCTGGAGCCTGCCCGCGCTTTCACAACATAGCTCAATGCGTCGTCCCAGAACTGGAAGGGGGAATGTTCATTGTCGCCGAAGTAACGCAATAATTTGGCGGAAAAACTGTTGAGATTTGCCCTGTTGCTGCTTTCCTGAACCGTGAAGAATACCGCCGCTTTGTTCCGGCAGAACTCCTCAAGCAGTGTTGTCTTTCCAGCTCCCCTCTGTCCGTGAACCAGGAACAACTTGAAACCTTCATCGTCATATGCCTTCTCAAGCTGTGCAAGTTCCTGCTGTCTTCCCGTGAACATCTCAGGCTTTCACTCTCTTTCTTATGGTAAATACGTTCTTTCCGTCCCGGTATTCGTAGCTCACCTTGTCCATGCTCTTTTTCACAATGTATATTCCAAGCCCCCCTATCTCGCGTTCCTCAGCAGAAAGCGTTACGTCAGGGTCAGGCTTCTCCAAAGGGTTATACGGTGTCCCGCTGTCCGTGAACGTGATTTCAGCAACCCCATCAACTTCATTAACTTCTATTCGCGCACTGCCCTCGCCTGAACTGTAAGCATAATGCGCAATGTTCACGAAAATTTCCTCAACCGCTATGTTGATCTGCGTCTGCGTCTTCATGTTACAGCCATTTTCTTCGAGAAAACCGTCAACAAATTCCAGTACATCGTCAAGTTTCTCTATCTTAGCGTCAATTATCAGCTCCAAGTTATTCACCCTTTCCGTGAAATTTCAGCATGAGCATTGTAATATCATCAAACTGCGGTGCGTCTCCCGTGAAGCCGTCAACAGCCTTCTTCATGGAAAGCAGTACATTTTCCGCGTTCATTCCCGACGTTTCGTTGAGAGCATCAATCATTCTGTCCGTACCGTACAGTTCCTCGCTTGAATTTGTGGCCTCTGCTACCCCATCTGTGTAGATGTACAGGCAATCACCGGCGTTAAGGTCAAACTCATATTCCCGAAACTTCATACCCTCCATCGTTGCTACCGCTGGGCTATGCTTGTCCTTCATCAGCAGCCAGCCATCACCATTCCTGTAGATTGCGGGGTACTCATGTCCGGCGTTTGCGGCGTTCACCTTTCCAGTGTCAATGTCAACTATACCCAGCCATACCGTAACGAAAAGACCAGCCTCGTTTCCTTCACAGAGGTGATTGTTCACGTCTGCAAGAATTTCGCCCGGACTTCCGCCCATTAAGGCACGGTTTTTGATGAGAGCTTTCGATATAGCCATGAACAATGATGCAGGCACACCTTTTCCCGAAACATCAGCAATGACAAGTGCCAGATGATTTTCATCGGCCATGAAGAAATCATAGAAATCTCCTCCGACTTCCTTTGCCGGTGTCATGGACGCAAAAAGTTCAAACTCCTTCCTCTGCGGGAACTCACGGGGAAGCATACTCGCCTGAATTTCTGCGGCTATATTGAGTTCGGCCTTTATCTGTTCCTTCTCCTGAGTGATACGGGTTATGCTGTCAATGTAGCTCAGAACCTCATGTTCCATAGCGTCAACAGTAAGTGCAAGCTGTCCAATCTCGTTCTTTGCGGTGATGTGATGTTGAAGAGGCGAAATGGGTTTGGTATGTTCGGCGGCAAATCTTCGGGCCTCCGCAGCAATCCTCTTTACCGGAACAATCAGAACACGCCCCAAATATACCCCGTAGACAATCAGAACAAACCCCACAATCACAGCAGCGGCAATCGCAACATGTCTGACGTAGGATTTGCGGTAAAAGTTTAGACGTTCCATCTGACGCTGAACACATAGTATCCAGTCAACCTTGCCGGAATTTCTGCTGCCGGCCTTAACAGGTATCATTACGGTGATGTGATGACCCGTCTCACTGTCGCCCTTGTCCCGAAATATCGTAGCCTTGCTCTTTCCATTCTCGCAGATTTCACGGTATGCGTTGCGGTATTCGTCATTTGATGTCTGGCGGACGTATCCGCTTGGGTAACGGTCGTAGTGTGCCGAGCTGTTCATGACGCTAAGGAAGAACTCTATGTGATTGTAGTCGGTCTTGTCGGGGCGTATGAGGTATATGAACGTAGCGTCCTGAGTGTTGGCCAAACGTCCCCATTCGTCATTGAGCATCTTGAAGCGCATTTGGTACTCTGCTCCCGCAATCTCTCCCGTGAGAAGTTCAGGCACTATCATTGTCGCGGCAGTACGTGCGGTGTTGTATGCACAGTCCTCGTACTGGGTCTCAGCTGATGTCGTGAACTCTCTGTAGCCCGTTACGCAGACGAAAACGGCAAGCACAGCAATCACTAACACGAACCCCGCAATAATCTGAAGGGCTAAATTCTTCCTCAGCATTTACCGTAATACCTCAGTGAAAGCATGGTAATATCATCGAACTGCGGAGCTTCACCAGTGAAATCATCAACAGACCTTTTCAGCGTCTCAAGTACTCCCGCAACTGGCATATTCACCGTATCATTCAGAGCATTAAGCATTCTGTCTGTCCCGTAAAGCTCATTATGAATATTCGTTGCCTCAGCTACTCCGTCAGTGTAGAGATATATGCTGTCTCCCGCCTCAAGCTCAAACTCATATCCCCTGAACCTCAGGTCTTCCATTGTCGCGACAGCAGGGCTTTGCTTCGTCTTCAACAGCTCGTAAGTTCCGCCCTTCCTGCATATTGCCGGGTATTCATGGCCTGCGTTGGAAGCTGTAACCTTGCCCGTTGAAATTTCAAGTATTCCAAGCCAAACAGTAACAAACAAATCCGCTTCATTGCCCTCGCATAACTGGTTGTTCACGTCAGCAAGTATCTCCGTCGGAGTGCCTCCCATCTGTGCCCTGTTCTTTATGAGCGTCTTCGCAATGACCATGAAGAGCGCGGCTGGTACTCCCTTTCCCGAAACGTCAGCCATAACCATAGCAAGATGGTCATCATCGGTGAGGAAGAAGTCATAGAAGTCGCCCCCCACTTCCTTTGCGGGTGTCATTGCAGCGTAGATGTCGAACTCCTTGCGGTCTGGGAACGGCGGGAATATTCTCGGCAGCATATCGGCCTGTATCTGTGTCGCAATGTTAAGCTCCGCACCAATTCTCTCCTTTTCGGCTGTAACTGCGGCAAGGTTCTTCACGTAATCTTTGAGGGAAGCGGCCATGTCGTTGAAGGATTTTGCGAGGTCGCCAATTTCGTCATTTGTACGGATTTCTGCGCGGTAATCGAGGTTTCCGCCGCTGATTTTCTGCACATCACTCTCAAGGGCAATAATCGGGTCTGTGAGTTTGCCTGATAATTTCCGTGCTGCTATTGCAGAAAGCACAAGTATTATTGCGAACGCACCCAAGAACAAGAACATGGTTATTATGATGTTTCTGTTCACCGAACGAACAGGCGACAATATGACGCTCTCAGGAATGCGGACACAGAATTTCCAGCCCGTACTCTTTATGGGAGTATAGGCGTAATATATTTTGCTGTCTGAGAGTGAAACACCGGTTTCCCCCGACATTATTTCATCGGCGAGGCTTTTTGTTACGTCATGGATAGTCATTTTGCCGGAAGTTTCCTGTTCTGGGGGAGCAATTATGTTTCCTGCCCAGTCAACGAGGAAAGCATACGCGTCTTTGCCCAAGTCTATGTCAACGATTGACTTGTACAAGTCCGAAAGCAGTATATCCATAGCCACAACTCCGGCGAAATTCCCCTCAGCGTCATAGAATGGAGCGGCGCATGTTATCATCAGCCCCATGTTGTAGGCATCGGAATAAATGTCTGTGAAGAATACACCGCCTTTGTCCCGGCCTGTCCTGTACCATTCGGAAGCGTGGAAGTCGTAATAGTTTTCGCTGCCGTCTTCGGGAAGTGAGTTGAACGAGTTTTTGTCGTAAGCAATCATTGCCCCCGTTTTTGTCCCGACGTAAATCGTGGTGATGACTTTGTCGTTCGCCCGTATGACGGGATCCCATATCTGCCTGAGATTTCCCATAAGGCTTATCTCACCGCTGAGGGCTTTAACGTCCGCGCTTGGGGCTAAAATTCTCTGCATGGCGAGTATTCCTGTGTTCTCGATTTTCGAGGGCACGACCTCATGAGGAACGTAATAATCCGGGCTGTCATACAGGCCGTGAATGTAGTCCGCAAAATTTTGGGCATACCCTGCATATTTCCCAAGCTCTGAATTGGCAAGGTCGGCTTTGCTGTCTGTGATATTGGCGAGGTTCTGCTCCATCTGGTGAATTAGTGCCGACTCGCTGTTTCCCTTTATGCGTAACATTCCGGCTATTCCGATTGTACCCGTAATGATTAACGATATCACGGAGATATAGAGGGCGATGGCCTGAACCTTCTGCCTAATGGGTCGTCTTTTCCACTTCATCTCCTGAATAACCCTCCTAATCCTTCAAGTCCCTTCTTCAAACCTTTCTGTACCTCCTCTTTCACTTTATTTTCAGTCTGCCTTGCTTTTTCCTGAACCTTCTGTTGAACGTTCTGCTGTGTATTCTGTTGTGTCTGCTGGATTTTCTGCTGAACCTGCGCAGGGGTAACGACCTTTTGGACAGCGTTATTATTCTGCGTGTTAGGAGTAATCTTTTTCTTCACGCTCTCAGGCAGTGCATCAGTCAACTTCTCAACAGCTTTTTTCTGTAATTCTTCTTTTTTCTGCTGTATTTGTTTCTGTAACTGGCCTGACGCAGTATTATCCTTGCTCTGAGTTTGCGTCTGAGGCTTCAAAGTTGACGGCCCTATTTTCAGATTTGAGAACGATGGAGAAGCTGCCTTTCCTGACACCTTTAGATTTACTGTCCTGAAATCGCCGGTTGACGCTGATTTTTGCGCCTGCTTTACCCCTCCTGACAGAAACGTACTCAATCCGTCCTTGAAGTTCGACACCCCGCCTTTAAATAATGCCTCAAAGCCTCCCTTACTGCCTCCCTGTATGGCGTTGATTAACTGGTAATTTATGCTTGCCTCTATGGGGAGGTTAAGCGTTACATCTTGCCCGCTGAAATCTATAGTACCATTCTGGCTTAACTTTGCATATTTGTACATAGGATCGTTATTATTTGCCGCAGCTATTGCCCCCGACTTCAGAATTAGCCTGCCTGTCTGAAGCGTCAGCGGTGCATTGACACTTGCGTATTTTACCCCGTTAGTCCGGTGTACTTTGGCCACTATATCAAGCCACTTGAAACCAGTTATCTCCCCAGAACCCATCGAGAAATTTCCGGAACCAGAATACGTTACGTTGTCTTTAGTGTTGCCGTTAATCTTCATGTTCAGCTTTCCAGTTCCAGTAATCCTCCCTTCAAGTCCTCCTGATACGTCCTGAATTAACGCGTTCACATCAATTCCCGAAGCATCAAGGTTATCCGTGAATTTCATGGTGTCAATGTTGATAGTAAAAGTATTCTTTGCCGAACCGCCATAAAGTTTCGCTGTTCCCCCCGATGATGTGAAACTGTTGCCGGAATACGACAATGGAAGGTTTACCCCTGTTAAGTTGAGGCCGTATGCTTTAAGGCTTGGAGCAGTGAAAGAGCCTTTACCCGTAATATTCTTGTCCGTCCCCGAAAGCGTGAAAGTAAGCCCAGCCGTACCGATGAGATTGTCCTTCATTCCTGGATAATCTTTCAACAGGCGTTCGAGTTTTATGCTGTTCCCATTTATGGCTACGTTGAGCTTCAATGAAGGCGTTATCTGAACCGTCCCTGTAGCAGTAATTTCCGCACCTTCAACGTCAGCACGCAGCTTGTTCAACTCAATATTGCTCATGTTTCCGGCAATGTCTGCGGCAATATTATTCAGTGCGAAACCCATAGCGTTCAATTCTGGTATAGAGGCATTGAGTGTTATTGCGGGATTAGTATTCTGCCCTGCAACCTTCAGCGTTCCTGAAAGACTGCCTTTGATGTCAACTCCTGAAGTTGCCGCCAATGGTGCAAGGTCAAGATTGCTGAACCTGAAGCTGAAGTCCAGAGGGTTTTTGCCGGACAAAGACGCTGTACCCGAACCCGTTATAGTTCCCGAGCCGCTCTTTGCGTTGAGACCGCCTAACATGAGCCTGTCGCCATTCTTGCTGATGTTAGCGTTGGCACCGTAGAATGTTATGCCGCTTGCGGTGATGGATTTTGCCGCAGCATTTATGCTTATGCGCTCAAGAGCAGTTATGTCCCCATTCATGGCCGTAGTAAGCTCTATATCTTTTGCGGACAACATGTTCATTGCCTGAACGTTTGGCGATGAAACCAGAAGGTTTACGGCAGGACTGTTTACACTTCCCTGAACCTTTAACCCTGCGTTGATTTTCCCTTTTAGGGCGTACTTGTCGATGTCAGGGACATATGCTTTCAGTGCTTGTGGTGTCATAGTGATAGTAGCGTTTAAGTTGAGATTTGGATTTCCTGAAGGCAGGGGCCCTATTGTACCGTTAAGATTTATCGGCATACCGTTTAGAGTGCCTTCTGTCTTGCTTAGTGTCAAAGTCTTGTTGGCAAACGCAAAGTTTATCACAGGTTTCATAATCTTCTGATCCAATCCAGAGAACTCGGGGCTGTTGAGTGAGCCGGTGATGTCAGGATTATCCGCAGTCCCCTTCACTGTAACAGACGCGGTAATCTTCCCAGACAGCTTATACTGCGGAGCGTCAGGTATCATGTTCTCGACACGCTTAATATCTAGGCCAGCTATCTTCGCCGTAAGGTTGAAATTCGGGTTCGTAAGTACTGAAGAAATTTTTCCGTTGAGATAGCCGTTAGCACCCTCGAAAGCAAATTTCCCGTCAACATTTGCCGTATCGCTGTGAGACAGTTTCATTTGTGCGCGAATGTTCGTTAATGCTTTGCCGTCATATGCTATTCTGGGTGCAGAAAAGTTTACCAGCCCGTTCAATGCGTTTACAGGGCCGCTGATGTTAGCGTTGAATGAGGATACTTTTCCGCTGAGAGCCTTTAATTCCGAAACACCTAGTATCTTATCCAGACCGCTTAAATTTGCCTCGCTTCCATCGAGTTTCACCATCACGGAAAGAGGCTGGTTAGGTCTCATTGCCATCGCAAATTCACCCTGTACAGGAATGTTGAGCGCACTCGCCTGAATGTCTCTCACCGAAACTCTGTAATCCGAATACCCCAATGTCGCGCTTAATCTCTCGACAGGGAAGCCGTAAACCTTTGTACCAATATAGTCGATTGAGCCGGAGAATTTAGGGTTATCAGCTGCGCCAGTGATGTCCGCAATGAAGTCTGCTTTTCCAGCAAAATCATGGGGTTTCAGCAAAGCCGGATACAACGCAGTAATCTCGCTGATGTCTATATCTTCAGCTGAGGCGTGAAAGTCAAGGCGTTCACCGTTCAACCCTCCTGTAGCGAGTATTTTACCTGAACCCAGATAAAGTTCTGCCCTGTTTGCGGCTGTAAATCCTGCTGCCTCGCCCATGTCAATATTTCCGCGCAATGGAAGTCCGTTAATGCTCCCGTCAATATCAATGTCGAACGCTGGGAATTCCACCCCGATTTCTCGAAAGTCAAGGACACCGAACTGTGAGGAAAAATGGCTGTCAACTATTCTGAAGCGGTCTAACGGGATATTAGGCAAGGGGTTTTCCTCATCTGCAAACGCCGGAGATGCTCCGATTAGTGATTGAGATGATGAAGAAGAAGGAAGCTCTATGTTCTGAACGGTACTGATGAGCTTGTCAACGTCCATGCTTATTCCGCCGAGTGATACTTCAGCAAGCCTTATGTTCCCCGTGAGTAAAGCTGTAAGGTTTGCGCGTCCTGTTAGGAACCCTGCTGAGAATATGTCTTTGCTTTCCCTCAAGTCTGAGAGTGCAAAGTTATGCAGCGTGTAGCCTCTAATTGGGTTGCCTGTTATTTTTTCTGCGGTCAGTTCAAGTTGGAAATGTTCACTGATATAATTTTTCGCAATGCTTAGAACTATGTTTCCCCCTATATCAGCCAGTGAGAACAAACCCACCGATATTATGAGGATAAACATAACTGACAGAATAAGTTTCATGAAACCTTTTCCGCCATGCTTGAGCCGTTTGAAATGTCTATGTTTCTTCTTGTACAGTTGCGGAAGAAGAATGTTATCTGCAACCAATGTGTGCCACACCCCTTTATTCGACTTTTCAGTAATTATATGACACAAAACATGATATAGTTACATCTTATCAAATAGAAATAAATTTTTTCACAGGAGACATAAACTTTATGGCTTTAATTTTTTCGGCGTTAATATTCGTCATTTCCCTCGCAGTATTTCTCAGGGCCTCAACATCTCATGCCTGCATGACTATACTTGTCGGCAAGAACGCTTCAGCAACAGGCGAAGTTCTTGTAGCCCACAATGAGGACGCACCAGGACGTTACACCATGCAAACCCATCTAGTTCATAAGCTCAGGAGACACCCTCATACGAAGATACGATTTGAGTCAGACATGGCAGAGCTTGAACTTCCCGAAACGCGCACTAGTCTTTTCTGGTCAGAGGCAAAAACTTATGACCCACAACGTCCCGGCCCATCATTCTGCGACATGTACATCAACGGTTACGGCGTAGTGATATGCTCCAACAACTGTGAAAAGTCCCGTGAGGATAAACCAGAGCTTACGGACGGAGGGATAGGCTACGGATTGAGGCGGATAGTTGCGGAGAGTGCGCATACTGCAAAAGAAGCTGTAGAGATTGCGTCGCGCCTTGTGGATAAATACGGCTATGCTTCATCGGGAAGGAGTTATGCTTTTGCCGACAAAGAAGAGATATTAGTTATGCAGATTGTTCACGGCAAGCACTACGCAATACAGCGCGTCCCTGATGATGAAGTTGCTGTAATCCCCAACCACTATACCATTCACGAACCGGACAGGAAGGCACACGGCTATAATGAGCTAGTGAATTACGCGATTGAACGCGGGTGGTACAAGCCTGAAGACGGAGCATTCGATTTCAAGAAGGTTTATCAGGCCGGCAATTCTTATGCTGACGAGAAGAATACGCACAGGCATGTTAGAGCGTTTCAATTGTTGCTGGATATAAATCTCTCATTACTGCTTGAAAAGACATGGGAACCGCTTCCATTCTCGATAAAGCCTGCACACCCTGTGAATATAGACATGCTGAAGAAGATACTGCGGACACATTTTGAGGGTACAGCGTCAAACGTTTCTGGAAAGAAATCGCCGCATTTCCAGAAGCCCCTGACGGTCTGCAACATTGATACTCTCGAAAGCACGATAGTCCAGATACGTTACAACCCCGACAGAATAATAATCCGCAAGGCACTGGGACGGCCATGCTGTTCGCCATATATATCGTGGTATTTCGGAATTATCGCTGATCCTGAAGGTTACGAGGACAAAGACCCTGATACATCGCTTGCCGAACACTTCATGACGAAGCCTGAAGATATGGACTACAGGAATAACGCATGGTTCAGGACGATGGAGTTTCAGGCGGCCTGCGACATTCTCTGCGGAGATAAGGCAGATTTTATACATGCGAAAATCCGGCAGCTTGAGGAAGACCTGGAACAGAAATTTGCCCCTCTCGACTCACAGATTGAGCTTAGGATACGGAACAGGCCGGACATAGCGCGTGCAATGATGGAAGGAACGGTAATGAGCTGTTCAGAGGAAGTAGAGGAGTTTATGAAGTCGATGAAGAAGGAGTTAGGGATAATAACTGGTGAGGCCATGAACAATGCTGAGAAGGGAAAAACTTTCAGCGTAATTATTCCTTCAGGAAGCCTTGAAGCAGATAAACTTGATATTCCAGGCTGCAAGTGCGGGCCTTCATATGCAGGTTATGAGAGATGGTCTGTATGTTGTGGTGTTCATGGTGAGAAGGGTGGAACGGTGATTGATTTTTCCGGCGGAGAATGGCTGAATGACGCTGTGCCATGCTTCATGGATCTCTATATGATGTTGCCGGAGAAGTCTGGGAGAATGCGTGCAGGGAGCGTAAAAGTGAGAGTGAGGAGCTAAAACATCATGGCCGGAAAGAAGAAATCGAATGATGCGGTAATACAGGAATTAATGAAACTGAGGCCAAAGAAGGCAATAATAATCATCATACTTGCGGGGCTTCTCTGGCTCATCAACGGTGATACGTTCACTCAGACCGGCACGGATTATGATGCTGGAAATTCGGATATTGTTGCGGGGATTGTAGCGCGTGTTGTGGACGGAGATACGGCGGTGGTGAAGGTTGGAGGACAGGAAAGGCGTGTAAGATTTCTCGGTGTCGATACCCCCGAAACTGTTCACCCCAACAAGCCCGTACAATTTTACGGCAAGGAGGCCAGCAATTTCACGAAGAAGAGCCTCAACGGCAAGCGGGTGTGGCTTGAGTATGATGCTAACCCGCAGGACAGGTATAACAGGCATCTAGCGTATGTATGGCTGAATAAACCTGTCAGGACTGACGAGACATCAATACGGGAAAACATGTTCAATGCTAGGCTGCTTCTTGGCGGATATGCAAAAGTTATGATAATAAAGCCGAATAAACGTTATGAAAAGTTGTTCAGGAAGTTCGAGGGTGAGGCAAAACAGGCAAAAGCAGGGTTATGGGCAGGGCAATAATATAGTCAGCACATTTTGAAAGCAGTAAATATAGCGGAAGCCAAGTCTGAAGTAA
>CALAUZ010000344.1 GCA_937892105.1 uncultured Fretibacterium sp.
AGCTCGGAGAAGAATAAACAGTGGCTGTCAGTGGACGACATAAAGTCAAAATTGAAAACAGACTTAGACAAACACGAATAGCGGTGAAAAAATGGAAAAACTAGCAGTCAATGGGGGAAATCCCATCCGTTCTGAGAAGATTTACTACGGTCGGCAGTGGGTAGATGAACAAGATATAGCGGCTGTAGGCGAAGTCCTTCGCTCCCCGTTCATCACATGTGGACCGAATGTAACGGCTCTTGAACAAGAACTAGCCAAACTCACAGAAGCTAAATACTGTGTAGTAGTCAATTCAGGTACATCAGCATTACACTGTGCCACAATAGGGGCTGGACTTGGCCCGGGGGACGAAATGATAACAACCCCTATGACTTTTGCGGCTTCGGCTAATTGTGCCTTGTACGTTGGAGCACGACCAGTCTTCGCAGATATAAACCCGTACACTTACAATATCGATCCTGAGAGTATTAGGTCTAAGATAACGGAACGGACGAAGGCAATCGTCGCTGTGGACTTCACAGGACAGGCCGTCGATGTGGAGAGAATCCGTGCGGTCTGTGATGAGGCAGAACAGAAGTATGGACATAAGATAGTTTTAATTGAAGATGCGGCTCACTCTATAGGGACGAAGTATAAAGGCAAACCTGTAGGTTCTCTAGCTGACATGACCTGCTTCTCGTTCCATCCAGTTAAAACTGTGACTGGTGGTGAGGGCGGAGCGATTACAACTAATGATCCCAAACTGTATCAGAAGCTTGTACTGGCTCACACTCACGGAATTACACACAGTCTTGAAGACATGTATGTGAAAGATGAAGGCCCTTGGTATTACGAAATGGTTAGCTTGGGTTACAACTACAGGCTAACGGATTTTCAAGCTGCGTTGATCAGCTCACAGTTGAAGAAGCTCGATAAATTTGTGGCTAGGAGAAAAGAGATAGTCGCTAAATATAACGAGGCGTTCTTGGCCATTCCAGAACTGATAGTTCAGAAGGAAATACCGGAGAGCGATACATGCTGTCATCTGTATATAGTCCGGCTAAATCTGGAGCTTCTAACATGTACACGCCGTGAATTCTTCGAGGCAATGAGCGCAGAGAATGTACAGCCCCAAGTTCATTACGTCCCTGTTTATTGGTTTCCGTATTATAAGAAGACTCTGGGATATGAAAAAGGCTTGTGTCCTAACGCTGAAGAAGTCTATAAGGGGATAATGTCTATACCGCTCTACCCGAGGATGACAGATCAGGACGTTGATGATGTCATTAAGGCAGTAAGAAAAGTCGTGGATTGGTACAGAAAGTAGAATAATCATAATGATTATACACAATGATCCGAAAGCAATTCTGTTGCACCAACTGCTTTCGTTGTACCCCCCCCCCGTAAGTCAGGGAAGAAAGAAAAAACTTGAAACTATTATAACTAGCGTTTATGACCGAGTTATAAAACGCATAGAATTTTGTTTTTATCACATCAAAAATAAGTATTATCGCAGAGATGGAGAAATTTTCTTCAATCCTTTGCATATTTCACAATGGACGATATTTCTATATGAAATGGCTAGAGCTTTGAGGATACATGTCAACGCCGGTTGCAATATGAACACCGATTTATTAGATGAAATTTACGGATTAAGCAAAATGATTTCATCTGCAGATATTTACTACGAAGTCAACATGCCGGATATTTGGTTCTGTGACCATCCGCAAGGAAGCGTCATGGGGAGAGCTAACTACGGCAATTTCTTCTCATT
This sequence comes from uncultured Fretibacterium sp., assembly GCA_937892105.1. Next base: position 1,754 of record CALAUZ010000344.1, read on the forward strand.
CAGTCAAGGCTGTACGGTTGGAAACAATAAGGGAAGGTATCCTACTATCGGCGAACACGTTTCAATGCTCTCAAACTCAAAAATATTGGGTAACTGTCATGTCGGCGATCACGTCATCATGGCTGCAAATTCGTACGTCATTGATCAGGATGTTCCACCGTTCTCAATCGTTTTTGGAGTAAAGCCAAATTTAGTTATACAACCAATATCGTCCGAAAAATTTAACGCTTTGAGCGTATTTTCAGAGGCGATAGATTTTGAAAAATATAGCGATTATCACTGCTCGGGGAGGAAGTAAGAGAATCCCGAAGAAGAATATTCGTCCTTTCTGTGGTCAACCCATTATAGCTTACAGCATAAGGGCCGCTCTTGAAAGCCAGCTTTTTGATGATGTTATGGTTTCCACAGATTCCGAAGAGATTAAGGCTGTGGCAGAGCAGTATGGAGCAAGTGTCCCATTTATGCGTAGCGCGGAAAACAGCAATGACTACGCTATAACGGCGGATGTGTTGCTGGAAGTTCTCTCTGAATATAAAAAGTGTGGAAAAGAGTACGACTACATGTGTTGTCTCTACCCAACAGCACCATTTATTACATCAGAGAAACTGAAGTCAGCTTTTCAACAGATGCAAGAAACTGGAGCTGATGCACTAACTCCTGTGGTCAAATTTAGTTTTCCCCCACAAAGAGCTTTTGTGCTTAGGGAGGGCAACTTGGAATTCCAATATCCAGAATACGCACTGACCAGAAGTCAAGATTTAGAACCTATTTATCATGATTGTGGGCAGTTCTATTTTTATAAAACACATTCTTTCGTTTATACGACAATAGAAAGAACGCTTCCCTTTATGATACCAGAGGAAGAAGTTCAGGATATAGATACTGAAGCTGACTGGAAAATAGCAGAAATTAAATACAACCTTATGCTTAACCCCCCAGACTGTCCGAAAACTCGTCTAAACGACTGATATTAGAAGTCTTTCGGCATTTAGTTTTCTGTTTTATCTTCACACACTTCATCACAAACACATTACACTACAAAGGGGTGATGAAGCATGTGTGTTGATAGAGTCGTTTTCATCACCGGTGGCGGTTCTGGGCTTGGACGTATTTTGGTAGATTCTTTCTATAAGTCTGGCTACTATGTCACTTTCACATATCGTAAACAAAGAGAAGAGACAGAACAAAAAGTCAATGCGTCTGAAGGGCGTATTATAGCAATACAGGCAGACGCTTCAGATTATGAGCAGGTAAGAACATCAGTTGATACCGCTTATAACACATTCGGAAGAATCGATATCCTTGTCAACAATGCTGCATCAGCGAAAGATTCAACACTTGTAAATAGTACACCAGAGAATTTTGATTACACAATACGTAATGTTCTCTATCCAGTTTATTTCTATTCTAAAGCTGTATCTGATTATATGATACGGACTGGTGGAGGAAAAATAATTAACATCGGCTCTGTTAATGGACTTCATGGCAGAGAAGGAAGCATTGGCTATTCAACAGCGAAAGCCGGTATCGTTGGTCTAACCAAAACAATGGCAAAAGAGCTGGGAAAATATCCAATTAATTGCAATGTTGTAGCTCCAGGCTATATCGCTACAGATGGACAGAAAAACACGAGTGAGTTAATAAAAAAACTTGTTTTAAGTGAGTGCTACATCAAGAAACTTTCTGATCCAGAAGCAATTTGCAACATGGTGATGTTTTTGGCCAGTGAGAAAGCCGATAATATCACAGGGCAAGTCTTTCAAGTTGATTGTGGTCAGTGGATTTAAATGATACTGGGTACAGTCGAATTAGGCTTGAATTACGGCATTAATAATAGCCTTGGGAAGCCAACAAAAAAGCAAGCCTTTGGTGTGCTAGATACAGCATGGAATTTAGGAATAAA
>CALAUZ010000345.1 GCA_937892105.1 uncultured Fretibacterium sp.
ACAACGCCATAATATCTCCATGAAGCTGATTGAATAACGCCTCCATCTTTGCGTCGAACACGTCTTTCCTCACGTACACGCCCATATCCTCCGACACTGCACCATAACACGCAGTACCAAACACAAGCACCTGTACCAACAGTAATATACACATTTTCTTCATAATATGTCCTCCTTCTTACGCCATCGCTACTGCTTTCCCGTTCTTACTAATCAATGAGGCAAAGCCTCCATCAATATGTGCGAGACATACTCATATATTCTCCTGCCAGGTATCTTCTTTCAGCCTTTGTGATTCGCGCCAGCTATTTAATATTTTTTGCGTCCGCTCGTCCTTGCTCATGAGTTTATACCTGCAGGTTGAACGGGTCGAAAACTCCGAGATGGTGCGCTAGAAAATACATATGTTTACAGGGTTTGTGTCGCTTCGCAAATCTGAACAACTACACATTACAAGGGAAGTCGTGTATTCACCGCCTCTATTGCCTCTGACTACAGCAACCCCCTGCGCCTCATCAAGCATCCTTACAAGAGAACAGTCTTTCGCTGCTCTCATCCAGCGTTTACGCTGTTCTGGCTTGTCATGCTCCATTTCCTACATTTCCCAGCTCACATAGTAACTCCTACGGTCAGGATTTTCTGGCGTTACGTACCGTGCCGATTGTTGCAGAGGCTCCACAGTATAGTTTTGAACCAATGGTGCTTTGTGGACATCTATCCACGATACGACAGGTACAAAAGTTCCATAAAGCCACCAAGTAAACGCAGTCCCTTCAAGTGCTTTGCGTTTAGCCTCCCTGTAGGTGAAATATCCTGCCAACACCATCAGCGCAGGAATGACCAATAAAAAAGGATTTCCCTGAGCATCACTAATTGGCCCTACTATAAATACGAGTGCGAAGAAAACCATTACGCAACAACAGGTATACTTCATCAATTTCAGTAAGAGTTTCAGCATATTACCACCTATGCCATCGCTACTTGTCCAGTTCCGCCCATAGCTGCTAGTACTAAACGTTCAAACATGGCGCGAGTTTCAGGTGTATTTGGAAGAGCAAGCCTGTTTGTTCCACCCCATTCATACACTAAATCTTTCCCTTCTGACTTATAATCCATTGTCTTATTTTCTGTTCCTGTCATGAGGTCTTCTACTGACACGCCTAGTACTTCCGCTATCTTCTGCACCATTATCGCGTCTGGCCCTTTATCTCGCTCCTGTTCCCATCTCCTTATAGTCGTTTCATGCACTCCAATTTTTTCACCTAACTCTGGTTGCGTTATTCCTGCTCGTTTCCGTTCTTCCTTAATTCTCGTCCCAATTCCCATTACTACACACTCCCTTCTAAATTTCTTGTGTAAGAATAGCAAATTTGCTCGGTTTTATGAAGATTATTATTAATCGGTATTGCGATTATATTTAATCGTTTTATGTTGACATTTTAGAATTTACGACTATAATACCAACTAAATTAAATCTGTTACATAATAAACAATTACAAAACAAAGCAACACTACATCACCCTAGCCCCCATTCGGGCAGATTTTTGACAAATTAGTCGGGCTTCGCGTTCTGGCTCATTCGCTGGGCTTCAGACATATACCCGCTACATATAAGGCTTTATGCACCGCCGGTTACGGTCGCTGTCCCGCTCTCCTACGTCTCCCCATGCTTCAAGAGGGCGGTGTTTTCCAGAAAGCAGGGGAAATTTATCATGAAAGGATATAACATTGTGGACAATAAAAGCACATTCACGCTCATTAAGTCAGCAGTCGTCAACGGTATCAACATAGACTGCTACGCTCAGGAAGGCAACAATCAGCCTGGCGAAACTTTCTGGCTCTCTAGGGAGCAGATTGGTAGGCTATCAGGATATGCAGACCCTGTACACGCAATCGGCAACATGCACAAGCGCAACAAAGAACGTCTTAACCAATTTTCAACTTTATTCAAATTGAATAAGGTTGAAGGAGGCCGCACAGTTACTAGAGATATGATGCTCTACAACTTCAAGGGGCTACTCGAAATTTGCAGATACAGCAACCAGCCCA
>CALAUZ010000346.1 GCA_937892105.1 uncultured Fretibacterium sp.
ACTCCTTTTCCACTTTTACTGCTAATCTTGTCTCCTACGTAACTTAACGGATACGTACTAAGTAGTTTTCGCGCGACTCTTAGAATACTTTGCAACTCTTGCAACTCTTAGGCATAAACCCAGATGAATACTAAAAACCGTTGCAACTCTTTTTGCAACTCTTTGCAACTCTTAGATATACCTTTGCAACTCTTTAGTCCTCATCAAGGTTTACGAAAATAATTTTTGCAACTCTTGCACCTGTAAGATTTTTTTTCTGCTCCTCTTCGTGATTTTACAAGTCATCAACCTTTGCAAAAAATCAATCAACCCTAAAACTCCAACACATAAATCCTTGCAATCACTATAGAGTTGCATAAAGTTGCAGTAAGAGTTGCATAAAAAACTAGTATTCATCAATAGAGTTGCAACAGTTGCAAAAAAATATAATATATATATTAACTAATACTAACTATTTTAAGAGATAAAAAAACGCCATAAGAGATATTTTTCTCCTATGGCGTTCCCTACTTTTTAGTTCTCTGCTAACCCGTAAGTTCCGTACCCTATTTTCTTTATGCTCCCTTCTTTAGCAAGACGTATCAAACTTGATTTTGCTGTATTTGCATTCAAATTATACGTTTCAGCTAACTGCATTGGCGTAACACTGTCGTGCCCCTTCAAGTAGTCGAGAATTTGTCGTTTCCATTCCGGCATGGTGAAAGCTTCAGCGTCATCTTGGAGCGTCCAGCCGAAGCCATCAAGTTTCATAATGAAGTCCTTTTCCTCAACATCGCGGCCTGTTCTGTGTAGAGTGGCGAGAGTAGAATTGCGTTCACGCTTCAGGGAAAAGATAGTGTCAGCCGCGCCCGCGATGCCCTGAGAGCCGGAAATTTCGGATAACCAGTCGCCCTCCATGCCCTTTTTAAGATGATGGAGAATGAGTATAGCCACGCCGTAAGTGTCAGCGATTTTCTTTATTGCGCTGATAGCCTCGTAGTCTTCAGAGTACATGCTGCCCTTGCCAGTAAGTAACTTTCTGAACATCTGAAGAGTGTCAATAATGACAAGGCGAGCGTTTGGGTGAGTAGAAATCCAGTATTCTATGTACAGAGAGCCGCCTAAATTCTGGCGAGGTATTTCGGTAACAATTTCGAGGTGTGATAAGTCGATATTCTCCTCGCCCGCGATTTCGCCGCCGTTAATGCGTTCCTGAAGCCTTCGTTGAGTATCTTCAAGAGCGAGATACAGAACATCGCCCTGCTGAACAAAGATTTTGCCTAAGACACAGCCGCCGATAGCCACGCCGACGGACAGGTGAAGGGCGAGAATGGACTTACCGACTTTAGGGCCGCCAGCGAGAATGGATAGCCCTTCAGGAAGGAAGCCATCAACGGCCCATTTGATAGGAGCAAAAACCTTTTTGCGCAGTTCCTGAGCGTTGACAATGGTAATTTTGTCCCTTATAGCCTTGATGTGAGGAGGAATGAGAGCCTCGTTAATTCTGTCAGAGATGACAAGAGAGGAGTAATCATCGCCGTGAAGTAGGGCAAAGTCGTCCCAATCGGAGCCGTCTTCGTTATGGTCAAAAGTCGGAGCAATGACATCGACAGCCAGTCCTTCTTTCACGAGTTCTTGAGCATGAGCAATGCCCGGATTGAAACCGCGTTTAGCTTCAGTAGTCCAATCATTGTCAGCCATGATTATAATTTTGCATTTGGAGTATTTGCCCTTTATGGCTTGTGCAATAGCTTTTAGGGAGTAGCAAGATAATCCTGCGACACAGGTTTTGCCTGTGAGTTCATAAAGTTTAGCCATAGTAGCAAAGCCTTCGCCGAGCAGGATAACACCATCGAAAACGACAGGGTTAATGGTGTCGAGACCAATGCACCAAAACAAGCCGTCAAGAGCAGTATCTTGCTGAAAGCGTTTAGAGCCATCAGTGTTAATCCACTGAATAGATTTGACGATGCCATTGATGTCGCGCAGAGGAACAGCAAGTTTATTCTCAGAGTTAATGCGAATGCCGTATGGGTAAACCTGCTTAGACTTTAGGTAGAAGTGGTCTTCAGGAGCATCCCTGAGATTATCCCAGAGGGTACGTGAAAGTTCAGCGGCCTGAACCTGTTTTATTTTGCGTTCAAGCTCTCGTTTTTCCCGTTCAGCTTTTTCCTTTGCTTTATATTGCTCCGAAGAGAAGTAATCTCTCTGTTCTTGATGTAGGGATTGAGTGTCAAATTTCCAATTGGCTTTAATGCCCTGCCGCCAGTCCTGAACGAAGCCCGCAGGGAGGCCATCAGAGTGAATGAGATATGCGCCGCTCTTTTTGCCTCTTTTTTCGCCGTCGATATCGTACCTGTGAAGATCGCCGTCAATAATGATATGTTCATAAGGGGCCGGAGTAACGGCTAAGTGATCCATGAAAGCGCGAACTTGCTGTTCTATATCGTATTCCGGAATGTTTGTAATCATAGTTACCCTCCTTTAAGAGTAAAGATGAGGGTTATGTCTGAAAGCTGAAGTGTGGTAGAATGTGAATACCAAAAACAACAGCAAATACAGGATAACCCGTTTGCCCCCAATATCCCGCCCTGCTAAAGCTAGGATATTGGGAATATTTTTGTGTACCCAAATATCATAGCATAACGGATATATTGTGGAGCAAAAAAAAACCTGCCCCGACGGAGGCAGGTGCGAGAAGTCTAACCAGTGCTAGAACGGGATATCAGTGTCGAAAGCCTGGTTGCCTGAAGACCTGTTCTGATTGTCCTGGTTAGATGAGTATCCATTATCAGTATCCTTATCCTTAGCCTTAAAGAGAGGGAGGATAATGGAGTCAGAGCCATCTTTGCGAGGAATGCCAGCAGAGTTGAAATGAGCGTTTAGCCTGATGAAGTTGTGTCCGTCATCAGCTCTGTACAAACCGCCAACGTTCAAGTAACGGTTCTTAGGATTGCCGTTAGTGTCCGAGTATTTGCCAGTGATAGCGCAAATGTCAAAGAGTTTAGTAGCCATGATGCCTCCTGAAGTTGAGATGAAAATCCTCGATATGTGTGTGTTTTCTGTAGTAACGAGGATAGCAATTTTCGCAGTAGGAGAGAGTAGAGTTTGAGAGAAGAATTTTCCAAATGGCGCGATTATAGCCGCAAGTTGTGCAGGTGTAGCGGGTTATCATGCTTATTCCTCCTTGCCATCTGATGTCATCTCAGCTCCGCAACTTTGACAGTATTTCATGCCATTCTCGGCCGGACTTCCGTCCATGAGCTGCCACACGTTATGACCTACAGAACATTCCCATGCATTCGCGTCTTCCTCGTCATGCTGTAACCATCTACCTTGAGGTCGCAAGTCGGCGCGGGTGTTCCATTCTTGCACGGCGATAAAAGGCATTTTTTCTTCAGGGAGCGTTGCACCGCAATGTAAGAACTCTGCGTGATAACCTGTCTCTTCCATTGCAAGAATTTCGGGTGTGTGAAAAATTTGCGCTTCACCACCACAAAACGGGCAGGGCTTTAGTTTTTCTTTCCTCTTTTTCATCTATGCGGGCTAAAAGTTCCCATAAAGCATGGATAAGTTCCTCAAGCTGGTATAAATCAGCGGCCTCATAGCAATCATCGCGAAGACGGATAGCTTCCAGAGTATCAGCGCATTCCGTAATTGCTTCATACATCTCGGGAGTAGCAGCCATTAGTCTTACGTCCGCTTCTTTACCCCCATTAACTAGAGCTAGAGGATGACCTTTTACCATTACTCGATTAGGGTGTGCTTCCCCCTTGCCTTGTGTAAAATCCGGCATTAAGCCTCACCCCCTTTAATGTCCGCCCCCGAATTGATCCAATCGAGTAGAGTTTTCCCAGTTTCCTGCGAGAGAGTGAAGACCTGGCCATCGAATAGGCTAGTTCTGTCCTTACTGACGCAGCAAGTATGGTTATTACTGAGGTCAAAGACGATGCCAAACTCGTAATCAATCCCCTCGCGCTGAACAGGAGCTAGTCCAACCTTCTGAATCTCAGTTCTGCCCATCTCGTTCCTAGCCTGTGCGTACTCAGTTTTGCTCCGCATGGTAGCGATGAGATGAGCAGGGGACGCAAGAATGGTGTCAACGAGGGCGTTCTGCAACGGCGTAATATCCCTCCAAGCGGCATAGCTGTTGCCTCTGTACCTGCTTTCAGATAACTTTCCCTGCAAGTCCAATAGTCCGCCCTGCCCGCTCCAAGCGTGAGACAGACTGTCGATGATGATGCATAATCTACATCACAAATCTTATGAGCAACTTCGGTATACTTCCTGCAATTATCGGTGGTGTTATTCTTTCCGGCATACTGGCAGCTACAATGTCAACAGCAGACTCTCAGCTTCTGGCCTCAGCTTCAGCCATTTCTTCCGACCTTATTCAGGGCTTTGGAAAGAAAAAACTTGACGATGAAACTCAGGTTAAAGTGGCAAAGCTTACAGTTGTTCTTATATCTATCATCGCTATCTTTATAGCAAGGGATCCTGACTCATCAGTATTTCAGATTGTATCATTTGCATGGGCCGGCTTTGGTGCCGCATTTGGTCCTGTAGTTCTTTTATCCCTGTTCTGGAACAGATCAACTCTTCAGGGTGCTCTTTCAGGAATGATAACCGGTGGCGCCTTTGTATTCATTTGGAAATATGGCATAGCAAAGCTTGGTGGTGCATTTGCCATATATGAACTCCTACCAGCATTTATAATCGCGCTTGCAGTAAATGTTATTGTAAGTCTTTGTACAAAAAAGAATTGATT
>CALAUZ010000347.1 GCA_937892105.1 uncultured Fretibacterium sp.
ATAGCCCAAGGTGTTCAGCTTTGGCTAGGAGGAAATGACATCAATAATGAAGGCATATGGGAATGGGTAACCGGCGAACCTTGGAGTTATACGAACTGGGATGCTCCCGATGAAACAGGAGTTTATCAACCCGACAACTATATGGGCAAACAGAATGCCTTGTCAATGCGCGCGAATGGAAAATGGGATGATCTCAACCACCAAGGTGAAAGCGGAGGGACTGCAGGAGATGGTTATCATGGCTTCATTTGCGAATGGGATAATGAAGGCAAGCTCGAACTATCTGCTCTCGAACGCGGAACTCAGACTCCAGCCTCAGACTACAGCGGACTGCTCGGAAGAATCGTCAACGGACGGTACACTGATGACAGGTCTGCACCGCTGAACGAGGCATCAATAGCAGAAATATCGTCCTCAGTTTTCGGCAAAACAGGCTTCACTGCTGACGGCAATACCAGACTCATGCTCCGTGCACAGACAGACAAGCCCGGCACAATAACATTCTCCATTCCGTCAGAATTGGGCGCGCTGATCGAGAACTTATCGCGTTCATCACAGAGTTCTTCATCTGTATCAATCGCAGCAGAAAAGATTAATGACACTCTCTGGCAGGCTACAGCTATTCTCACCGCTCCGGCAGATTACCCTTCAGCTATGAGTTTTCCTTCAGCAAGTTTCAACGTCTCTGTTAATTTCCGCGCTGAAGACGGAAGCGTTGAGGAGAAGACTTTAGCCCTAAGCGCAAACGCAACACCGGTAGTATTCATTCACGGGATATTCGGCGAATCAGAGAGTGCGTTCGGCATGGGAGAGAGTAAAGGTATCTGGCACATACTGAATCAGGCCGGAGTAAATACGTACTTCTGGAGCTACAACAACAGAACCGGCCCGACTGATGTTATTCCTGCAGGGAAAGCCAGCCTGCTTTACGGGAAAATAGCTTCGGTGTGCATGGATTACGCTTCGAGAGGTATAGCCTGTACACGGGTCGACCTTGTGGGGCATAGCATGGGCGGACTGATGGCGAGGAGATTCACCGTAGCAGATTACGGGCACAGGATGGGGATAATGTCCTACGGTCAGGGAGCGGTCAGGAGAATCATCACTGTAGCGACACCTCATAGGGGGAGTCCTATTTCGAATCTTGTGGGTAAACTGTCTACGCTCAGGAATTTTTCGAGATGATAGGCGGCTTCTTCATAGTAGGGGATTGGAAAGTAGCTGATGCTTCAAGTGCATGGAGAGACCTTTACGAGCCGAACTCTATAGCTATAGGTTTTCCTGATGATGTACCCATTTACTCTATATGCGGAAATATAAGGGAATACATAGAGGATATTGCTTTTAATGCAAATCTATATATCAGTTCAGGAAGGCTTGCTCTTGTACAGTCTTTGCCTGTTGCAACTGCATTAGACACTCCAATAATAGCCTTTCTTCTTCCGAATTTGAGAGATGCCGCTATTGCTGTAAGTGTCGCGAAACATTCCATAAATACGCTGCTATTCTCAGGAGAAGAACATGATATATGCGTATCTGTTCCAAGTGCGACAGATGATTTTTCGCAGACATATAGCACAAAATATGACGGCAAGGACTACAGGCATGACAAAATTTGCAAACAGAATGATATAGGCGAAGAAATACTTGCGCTTCTCAAAGGGCCTAAATCAGCATTCAAGACTTTTGCTTCAGCAGGTGCATCTTCTGCATCACTAACAGAATTTCATGCTTCTGACTCTCTTGACGAACTGGCCGCAGAATTTGAAGGTCTTCGCATAATCACTGACGCAATGACTCTTGAGGCAGATAAAGAAGTTCTGAACATTGTTTCAGGTAACACAGAACAGGTTAAGCTGGATGTTACGCGCAGTTCTTCAGTGAGCGGAGATGTGATTATTGCGCTCGCAGACAAAAACGGTGTGCGTTTTTTGAGTCTTGAGGAGGGGGCTTCATCTGCACTGCTGACATTCTCGGAGAATGAATGCGGAATGTGGAATATTTCATGTTTTGCGCAAGGTTCTGACGGAAATATTTACATGTCCAACGCGAAACGTATAGCCGTCAATCCTGCTGTGAGTGAGGATGATATATCCAGCCTCGTATTTTCTGACAGCGCAGGAAGAATCTTCCTTAAGGCAAGTTCGGACGTTCCTGCGGGACTGTACGCAGTTATGAAGAGCGGGAAGACTTACGATGTATCATCACCGCTTTCCGGGACTGTGTGGACGTTCAGCAATGAGGGCGTAGTTTCCGTAACAGATGCTGGACGTGTCCGCGGACTTCAGGCAGGAGATACGGTAATGACAGCGGAATATCTTGGCCTGAGAGCGTCTGTGAATGCTGTAGTGAGTTCTGATGTTGCAGTGTCAGAGGAAAACGCAGGCAATGATATATCGGACGAGCCTGATAATACGCAGGAGGATAATTCAGGAGGCGAAGGTACTGGCATTCCACCAGACGGCGGATATATTGACAACAACACAAACATTAATGACAGGAATACTCACCCGGAAGTTCCTGAAATTAACGAAAAGTCTTCAGGAGGCGGAGGATGCACAGCAGGTATATTCGGAAGTATATTGCTGCTAATTCTTCCTCAAGTCATAAAGAGAAGCAAACATTGAAAGGTGTGATACTGTGAATCTCAACATATTTATTCAGCACTTCATTAACGCCTTGAGTCTTGGTTCGTTATACGGCCTTGTCGCTGTCGGCTATACGATGGTCTACGGCATTCTGCGCCTGATCAACTTTGCCCACGGTGATGTTTTTATGGCGGCAGGACTTATTATGATTTATTCTTACACCGTGCTTCCACTCTGGATTTCTATTCCGCTTACAATTATCCTTACAGTAGCTCTGGGATTTGCTGTTGAAAGAGTTGCTTACAAGCCTTTAAGGACTGCTCCTCGAATGTCCATTATGATTTCTGCAATTGGTATG
>CALAUZ010000348.1 GCA_937892105.1 uncultured Fretibacterium sp.
TTCGTACAGCCTGTTTACTATCTGGGATATCACCTTTTCGTTGCCCGGGATAGGCGAAGACGAGAATACAACAACATCGTTCTTTTTGAGCTTGATTGACTTGTGGTTGTCGTAAGCCATTCGAGTCAAGGCACTCATCGGCTCTCCCTGACTGCCCGTAGTGATGATCGTTATCTTGCTGTCCGCGATATTCTTTGCTTCGTTTACATTAACGAACACGGATTCCGGGATATCATCGAGATATCCGAGAGATTTTGAAAGTGCAAGCACGTTCTCCATGGATCTGCCGGATACAGCTATCCGTCTGTTGTGCTTCATCGATGCTTCGATGAAATATTTTATCCTGTGAACGTTGGATGCGAACGTCGCAATTATTATTCTCCTGTCGGTATTGTCGAAGATCTCATCGATGGAATGCCTTACAACAGCGTCCGAAGGAGTATATCCTTTCCTCGTTACATTTGTGCTGTCACAAAGCAGAACATCAACGCCCTGGTCACCGAGCTGTGAGAATCTGTTGAGATCTATCACTTTGCCATCGAGCGGCGAATAATCTATCTTGAAGTCTCCGGTGTGGACGACTCGCCCGAGAGGAGTCTCGATCGAGAGAGCTACACCGTCGGGGATGGAGTGAGCTACTGCGATGAAGCGTATCGTGAACGAGCCGATCTTGATGATATCTCCAGCGCGGATCTCGTGCATATCTGGCCTGTAGAGGGGTAAGTCTTCCTGGAGCTTGTTGCGGATGAGGCCGAGAGTGAGCTGTGTGCCATAAAGTGGAGCGTTTAGTCTGGGGAGAACATAGGGGAGTGCTCCTGTGTGGTCTTCGTGGCCATGAGTGATGATTATTGCGAGGATTTTGTCCTTGTTGGCCTCGAGGTAAGAGATGTCGGGAACTATGTAGTCGATGCCGGGAAGTTCTGAGTCAGGGAACTTGAGACCAGAATCAATGACTATGATTTCGTCGCCGTATTCGAGGACATACATGTTCTTCCCGATTTCTCCAAGCCCTCCCAATGGAATAAAGCTCAATTTTTCTCTGTCATATTCCGAAATGACATTATGCCGTCTTTGTCCTGTATTTCTTGCCATGCACTAGCTCCTTGTGTGTGAAATTTTTGTATATATTTATCCTGTTAAAGGGATTAAATTCGGGTATGCTAATATTGCATTATTATATTATAAGTTTGCGGAGGAAAATTTTTCGGAGAGGGGCAAAGTTCCCGAAAGTATTGCGGGGGTACTTCAGGTATGTTGTGCCTGTAGTTATGCTGGGGGTAATCTTCATGGGATATTACGATAAGTTTGCGAGATAAAGAGAGTGAACACTAACATACAACAAATTCCCTCTGGCCAGAGTAGTCAGGGGGAATTTTACTGTTCCGGCGGTGTTGTGCTATTGTCAATCATTCTGTCGACGCGTTCCCAGAATTGTTTTGCGAATGCCAGAGTTGCCGGGACTTCCAGCCTCTGTGAGCCTGTCTCGAACACTAACACGCCTCTATTCTCGGTTACGGAGCGTTCTTTGATGTCAGAGCTTTCACCTCTAAGAAAATAATCTGCTGTTTTCCCGAATACTTCAGATAACTTTACGATGTAATAATGGCTTGGAGTTGATGCACCTCTTTCCCAACGAGATATAATATTACCTTCTGTACCAACAAGGTCGCCTAGTTCTTCTTGGCTTAGTCCTTTTTCTGTTCTGAGTTCTCTTATCAGACTTCCAATGATTATTCTAATCACCTCATTTTGTGAGAATATAAACTTTTTGTGACAGACAACACAAGGCTAATGCCGACTAGTTACTGATAATAATTAATGATAAAGCTAGTTGACATAAATAAAAACATAAATTATATTCTTCATTATCCCTAGTTTCTCAAGTCTAATAAAAATGTGAAGGAGGCTACAGAGTTGCGTAATATAGGCTTTTGAAGCTAGAAATCCAACACAAGGAAGGAATGATGTTCTCATGAAGAAGAAGTTTGTGGGAATTGTAGGAGCGGTGATGTTGCTTCTGCTTGGAGTGGGTTCGTTAGCTTGGGCAGGGCCGCGTGATGATGTCGTCAGCTATGCTTGGGAAATATACAACTATACTTGGACAACCAGCAACACAATCCCGCGATACAATGCAAGTGGAGAGAAGACCGTTACAGGGACGATAAAGGGGATACCATACACCTATGCAAATATGGTGTCGTTCCAAACTTACAAGGCTTTATCCAATGCAGATAGGGAAACAGTGTACTCGAGCAACTCTATGAAATACGGAATGGTATGCGCAACTCTAGTTACTGACTGCATAAGGCAAGGGTTACTGTCTGAAGGTCTAGCATTAGACAATGGTACAATGTTTCATAAAAGGTGGAACAGGCGCAACATTATTTCATCTGTGTCAGATGCAGTCTACAATTCAAACCATGAATTATGGGAATGGCAGAATATCTGGACAAGCATTAAAGATACTCAGGCAAATTCCGGCTATCCTGCCTATCAGAGACTACAAAAGGGCGATTACCTCAACGATTGGAATCATGTTATTCTTGTTGTAGATAATGATCCTAGCTCACAGAAGATAACCTACATTGACCAAACTTCGTGTTGGGATAGTGTATCGAATGGTATGGTAGGAACTCACAAAGGTACGTACACTTATCAGAGAATGTCTGAGAAGTGCTATGTTCCCATGTATGTGAATTATCCCAATTCATCCAGCGGCACTATTCCTCACATAACAACAACCAGCCTTCCTGATGCTTACATTGGAGAATCTTACTATGCTCAGATTAACTGCACAGGCACAACACCGATTTCTTTCACAGGTGGAACTGCTATCACATTGGTAAACGGCATTGGCACGCAGGAAATGCTTATCGGTCTCGATACTTCCGGCATCATAACGGGCAAGCCAGGCTACGCAAATGGAGGTTCAACACCGCTGAACATAGTAACACCTCGCACTCTGAACTTCCCAGTAACAGCTACAAACTCTTATGGCTCGCATTCAGTTACTTTTTCGGTTACTGTGAGGGCAAAAGACGTACCAATAGACGCTGAGCATTTCCCTGACATGAATTTCCGCAATTATGTTAAAGTCATGTTCGACAGTAATTCTGACGGAAAACTTAGCGATTCAGAAATTGCGAATGCAAAGGTTGTGCAAGTTGGTGGAAAGGGTATATCTAACCTAACAGGCATAAAGTATTTTACAAATCTTGAATGGCTCGAAATTCAGGAAAACAGCATAAAAAAACTGGATCTTGCCGGTATGGGCAATCTGACTGAGCTACGATGCTGGAAAAACGGCATGGTAAGCATGGATCTCAGCGGGTGTGCTTCTCTGGCCACGATTTGGGCATATGAGAATGATATTACTAGCATGAACGTGAAAGACTGTTCAAATCTGAAGAATATTCAGATGTGGACTAATAAGAAGCTGACCTCGCTAAACATGTCAAATATGCCTTCTCTGGAACAACTTAACCTCGCAGGCGCCTCATCACTAATATGGTTAGAGATTAAGAACAACAGTAACTTAACAGGACTTGCTGTTAACGACTGCACTTCTCTGGTACGTATACATGCGCAAGGAAGCCCCAAACTAAGCTCATTCACTCTCTGGGGATGCGATAATCTCTATATATTTGAGCGTGAGCCTAATGTTGTTATTCCTGGTGAAAAGCCGACAATAACGACTTCTTCATTACCTGACGCATATACAGGAGTACCGTACTATGCAAAGATTGATGCTACAGGAACAGCAAATATATTTTTCTCACAGAGTGCGGCAGGGTATGCCAATGGTTTCCTTGTTGATGGCAATAGTCCTGCATTTCCTAGCAAAAATGGGGTTATCAATGGCACTCCAGGTTACCTTAATGGTAATGCTATTGCTCTGCCAGTACCTCGTACTGTAACTTTCAGGATTACGGCCCAAAATTATGTGGGAGTTACTAGCAAAGATTTTACGGTTACTATAAAAGAGAAGCCTGTAGCACCAACAATCACCGTATCAAGCCTTACCGATTGCTATGTAGGTGAGCCATATTCCGCAACGTTAAGCGCAACAGGAACAACGCCGATAACATGGTCTATGTCAGGCTTGCCGAGTGGGCTTACATGGAATTCGTCAACAGGGTTAATCTCAGGAACAGCGTCAACAGCTGGGACATACTCAGTAACCATAAGGGCGACAAACTCTGCGGGGAATGTTTCAAAAACTTTGCCATTAACAGTCAAAGTTAGGCCAGTAGCCCCAAGAATAACTACACTAACCTTACTCGATTGCTATGTAGGTGAGCCATATTCCGCAACGTTAAGCGCAACAGGAACAACG
>CALAUZ010000349.1 GCA_937892105.1 uncultured Fretibacterium sp.
ACTGCAACAGAGCTTTTAGCGTGAGAGTATCCAAGCATACCCCCTCGCGTAAAGCTCTGTTGCAGTGCCTTCGATATTTTCAACAGCGATTCCGGCGGTGTCTTGGAAGTAGTCGAGTAATGCGCGTAACTTCATACGGCCATTCATTGAAACGTCAGACGGCCTCGCAGTTAATTCACGTTCAAACATTTTGTCCCTCTATTTCTCGTTTAATTAAAAATATTCTATCATGACGGCGTTAGTCGGTTTCCTCATGATTATCCTTATTGTTACGCTTCTGCTAAAGGGCAAACTCTCACCAATCGTAACAATAACTATCATTTCGAAGGTCGCGGCTTTGATTCTCGGCTATACTCCTCTTCAGGTCGCATTCTTCATTAAGGAGGGTATGCAGTCCACAATCAGCAACGCAATACTGTTTATATTCTCCGTTATATTCTTCGGCATAATGTCTGACGCGGGAATGTTTGACGTTATCGTTGATTTCCTCGTCAAAAAACATGCTCCCGCAGCTTTAATGATTCCCGTTACGCTTCTTAGTGCTGGTGCTATGGTCGGTATATTCTTGCGACTCAGACAACGTTTGTATTTGACATTCAGCGCACTCTATCAATGAATTTCCAAGATGAATTTATCCCTGTAGCAAGGCTTGTACATGCCACAAATATAATTGCCGCGTCAAAAAGATTCATGGAGCGCAACGGCTTCAAAGCATTTTCCGACATAATCACATACATTAAAGCTCATCCGTATAGGGTCAAGGCTGGAATGTTCACAAGCATGTGCGTTGATGGAATATCATTATGGAAGGGGCATATGATGAAAGGGCAGGTTTTGCCGGGCCGGAAGAATACGCCTCAGACTGTGAAAAGGACTATAAGCTGTTAGGTGAATATCTCAGCTCTGAGGGCGGAATGAACTGTGAAATGGAAGATTACTGATACGGCAATGAAATTATAAATTCTCCGTCATGCTACAATCTTCATGGCATTAAAATTTTCATGCAAGGGAGAAATATATTCATGGATTTCATGAGTCTGTTAGGCTCAGTGCTTCAAGGCACAACAGGTTCATCATCATCGGCAACACAGAGAATGTCAAACGCTGGGGGCGGCATTCAGGATTTGCTCGGCTCACTCATGGGGGCAGGTCAGAGCGTGAAGCAGAAAGTCGGAGGCGATAACCTTGCGGCCGGGGGGATTGGTGCTTTGTTGGGCGCGTTAATGGGAGGTTCAAACAGCACAACAATGAAAACTGTTTTCAAATTTGCGACACTGGCCATAGCAGCACTTGCTATGGTAACAATGTCTTGTTCAAAGAGTGACACCACTCCTGAGGACAACCCGAACTTCAACAAGGAGACGAATTCGGTTAACGCCAACTTCGTTTTCAATGTTTCTACAGGTAACACACCTGTTACTAAAATGACTGCCGCAAATACTCAGGCAACAACTAGTGAGGATTTCCGCGGTATTGACAACGCTCACCTCTTTGCTTACAAGCTTGGTACGCCAAATGATGGAAAGCATGTAGCAGCAGCAGCAGCAGAAGCAGACAAGACTTTTCAGCTTGGCAAGGTTCTGGGAGCAGGTGAACTTGATCCGGACGGAAGTCCAAAATCAAGGCGTGTGATTGAGCTTAGTCTTCCAGTAGAGACTAACGCTCTGATGTTCTGGGGCAAGGCTATCAAGTCAGGCACAGACGATCAGCAGGGTCTCATCACTTTCGCTGCTTCCAATGCAGATATCTCAAACCACGCTTTCTCCCTTGTTCCAAGAGTTGACGTCGGTTCTACCCAGGCAACCCAGTTGGCTCATTATCAGGAGATGATTGCAACCATTCTCAATCACATCGCTCAGGCTTCTTTCCACGCAGATGCAGGAACATGCACCTGGGAAGTCTCTGCTGGCGGTGATGGTACAACAAATGCAAACGCCATCGATCTTAAATGGAGCGACTTTGTAGATGTTTCTACCAGTGGTGTGCTTACTCAAAAAACAGTAGCCCCTCTGAATCCCTCTCTTCCTATGTGCGCTCTTGGAGAAATCCTTGGGGAGGCATTTGTAACCTTCAACACTGTATATGGCGACGAGGTAAGAGCCGGTAGCGGCCCTTCTGTTACTAAGACTTTGACAGACCTTTATGCTGTAATTGACAAGGTTGCAGAGGCTAATCCTGTTTCATATCAGGAATATGTTGCAAAGCAGGTGGGAATTGCAATCCGCCTGAAGATTCGTGAATTCACAGCCAATGGAGTTTCAGCCAACGCTATCAGTACCCTAAAGGAGAATGCAGGTATGACCTATTCAGACATTACCAATGAAGTTGCAGACTTCCCTGTAGTGGTTCCAGGACTTCCCATGGGAGCAGCCCAGCTTCAGGTTACAATTCAGCAGGAAGCTCCAGTTGCTACCTGGTCTTATGTCAGTGACATTCACAGTGGAGTTGCCGGCGTTACTCACAGTGTCAACAATTATACCTACCCTGCTGAACTCTGCTACTTCGGCAACAGCGCAATCAGAGTTTCAAACACTACTCACGCAACAGCAGACTATCCAGACGGTTCTGACAACTGGCTTGCAGACGGTTCTTGGACAGAAGACTGGAGCACCATTGGAAAGCATGTCCTTTCTACAACCCGTAGCGTGGCTATGGGACAGAACATCAACTATGGTACATCCCTTCTTAAGAGCTCAGTAGCCTTTGCTGAAGGCGTTACACAGCTTGAAGACAACAATGCTTACATTCAGCTTTCCCGTACCGGTGCTACTGAAGAGAACAACAAGTTTGCTGCTGCAGCAGGCCAGTTTACCCTTACTGGTATTCTTATCGGTGGCCAGACCAAGACTGTTGGCTGGAACTATGTTTCAAAGGACAATGCCTTTAATCATGTTATTTATGACAAGAATATAGTTGGTGCAGCTATCCCTACTCCTTCTGGCAGCGAGAACTACACTCTCGTATTTGACAACTATACAGACGCTGCCGATCAGAACGCTGTCTATGTAGCTCTCGAGTTCACCAACGCTACAGGAAAAGATTTCTGGGGTGAGGCAAACCTTGTACGTGCCGGCGGTACTTTCTACATTGTTGGAAAGCTTGACCCTACAGCCACCGGCTTAGCCGCCATTACCTGGCCAACAGACTATGCTCTTCCTCCTTACAATGCAGACGGAAGCACAATACAGGCTACCCGTGTATTCATCCAGGACTATATGACAACTGCCAACTTTGTTATCAATGCAACAAGTCTGCAGCACGCTTATGTAACAGTTCCTGACTTGAGATCTACCCAGATTTCTCTCGGACTCAGCGTAGAT
>CALAUZ010000350.1 GCA_937892105.1 uncultured Fretibacterium sp.
TCGACTGTGTTTCTATGCTGTCTTCCTGCTCCTCAAGGAGCGTCGAGACGCGGCAGTAAGCCGCAACTCTCTTCTTATGCTGATCACGTTTCCTGCTGATTCTGATTATGTTCATTAATAGGCCACCTGTCCCTTTGTTTCTTTGTTTCTTATCTACTAAATAAAAATTTAAATGGATATTGTTTGGTTATTGTGCTTGCCACATTTTGAAAATTACCGCTGTGGGCTTGAAGCACTCTTGAAGCACTGTGGGCTTACGGCTTGCTGATTGGTGAGACTTGTGCGATTGTTGTGTTTGAGGCAGTTATGGCCTCTGCCAGTGCGGCTGTGGCTATCTCTTTCGCCTCCCTTCTTTTGATTTGTTCTCTGTAAAGACCGGCGATAAACTGGGGATCGTCTTTATCCCTTGTAACTCCTGATGGAACTGTTGACACAATCCCGCATCGCCAGTAAACCCGGACTACCCGATCATCAATAAACTCATCGCCATCGGCTCTCATCTGTTGGACTTCTGTCTCTTTGTAACTATGCCTTCCGAAGTCGATGTGATCAATCAAGTCATCAACCCACCAGTAATGGACTCTCGTGAATTTTGGCTGTTTCTTCTTTATGGCAAGCATTTTTTCGGCCGCCTTCTTGAATTTCGGCTTCTGTAGCTTGGTTGCAATAAGCTGGGGCTCTAACTGTGTGTAAGCAGTCAGGACAGCTTCTTCTACGAGAGCCGATGGCATTATGAAATTGTGGCAGCAGTCATTAGCCGTCTCGATAGCATTTTTATCTTGTTGTTGGCTGTTCTCCTGCTGGGACTGAGAGCGTACACTATCATCGCAAAACCACCCAGTCTCGTTTCTTCTCTGCACAGTTATCGTCTTCTGATGTAGTGTGGCTTTACAGTACGGGCATCTCAGCTTATCGCCGAAAGGATATTGATATTCCCCAGTCTGCTTATTTTTCATACCCAAGATTTCCTGAACCCGCTTGAACTGTTTATGACTGACAATCGGCCTGTGGTGATTCTCGATGTAGTAAGAAGCTATTGATGTGCAGTCATTCCTCACTTTCTGATGATGCAGATGATCCAGCTTGTAAAATTTTTGAAGCTGAATGTCTCCCGCGTAACGCTCATTTGTGAGAATGTCCTTGACTGCTTGCTTGTACCACACAGTCTTGCCTGACGGGGTTGGAATCTTGTTCTTTGTTAAGTATTTGCAAATATCCTCTATTGAATGCCCGTGTTCATACAGGTAGAAAATCCTCTGCACAACGGCGGCTTCTGCCGGGACGATTTCATATTCATCACAGAAGAGGTCAGTACTGCTTGTCTCCATGACTGCTGTCCCGCCAGTCTTTTTAGCGTTTTTACGGCGTTTCCTATTCTTCCGACGGCTTCCTTCATCGGTTTCGGCTGTACCTGCTGTTCCCGTGCTATCCGTAACATCGCAATTCAGCAGAGGATCAATCAATGGATCGATTTCCGGCAGTTTATCTCCGCCGAGAAAATTGAAATGAGGAGTTATTGTTCCCGCTGTCCCTGTCGTTATCTCCATTGTCTCCGTTATCTCTGTGCCTGCTAATTCTGTGTTGATAGAAGCAGAAGATGTTTGAAGTGGCCTTTCCAGAGTAGCAACAGCTTTTAATGTCTCAAGAGAGTTTATGCCTCCGCCTCCGCCGGCTGTAGTGCCGCCACAGTTACCGTTGCTGTCATTGTAGGGATTGTAGCTGCTGTTATTGTTTAATGGGTTAAAGGGGTTGTAGTCACCATTATCATACGCTGCAAGAAAGGCTTTGATTTCATCTTTCTTCTCGTCCTTTCTCCTATATCCATATAGCTTTGACCATTTTGCCTTGCCGCTTTCAAATCTCTTCCTGATACCCCACTTAACGTTCTCGGATATCGACCGGCTCTCTTCTTCCGCAAATCCGGCTAAGAGCGTGAAAAGCATTTTTGACGTACCGCTTCTTGTGTCAATCCCGTCATTCTCAAAGCAAATGTGGGCACCGGCATCTTGTATACGGCGTGCGTATGTCAGGCATTCTAACGTGTTACGGGCAAAACGGCTGATGGATTTGGTTAAAATCAAGTCAATCTTCCCATGCTCACAGTCCTCAATCATCTGCTTGAATTTTGGCCGTTTCTCCGCGCTTGTCCCTGATATTCCTTCATCGGCGTAGATGCCTGCCAACTCCCATTCAGGATTGGAGGTTATGCGTTTGGTGTAGGTTTTAATTTGCGTTGCAAAGCTGGTGAGCTGTTCCTCCATGTCGGTTGAGACGCGGCAGTAGGCGGCCACACGGAGCTTGGAATGTACGCTGTCGTTATTCTTGCTATACTTGCCATTCTTGCCGTTGATTTTGCCAGTGTTGGGCTGTTCGTTGATGATCTTACGCATTGTGCTAATTGTTTTACTACTCATGGTGATTTACCTGTCCTTTCTTAATTTGTTTCCTTTTTTTATTACTGGCACAGCACTTTATGTAAAAATGACTGTGCCTGACTGTGTCTATTTGTCTCTATCATTAAGCCTTGCGGTTTACTGTGTGTAAATCCAGTATCCACAAGGCTTTTTAAGACTTTTTCTTGTTTCCTAGACCATGATGCCGTCAAAGCCACCGAAAGTCAACAAGTCAAATCTCGTCAAACTTCGTCAAATCTCATCGTAGTCTGAATAGTCAGCTTCCCAGCTATCCTCAGTTCTTTTATTTCTTTCATTTCCAGATGCTCCTGATAATGGCGGGCTGTTCCTTGACGAGCCGCCGTTCTCTGATGAATGGCTTGTAGTCTCTGTGGCATTTCTCATGTTCGTAAACATTGCAGACACAGCTTCAGCCGCAAGGTCAGGATATATGTTTGCGTTTGTGATTATGTAGTCGTCCCATAGCCGCGCTTTGTTTTGAGGCTCTTGTGTCTGCTGGCCGGAGGGGAGAGTTGATGTTATGCCGCATTTCCAGTAGATGATTATGGTTCGGTCATCTCGCCGCTCCCCGCCGTCCCTGCCGCCGTCCATGCCGCCGTCCCCGCTATCCTGTGTGTTTACCGCTGTATTTGCTGTATTTGCCGCTGACCATAGCCTGTTCTCATGCCTGCCGAATGTAATCCTCAGCACATATTCATCAAGCCACCAGTAATCGACTTCATCAAACACAGGATTTTTCTTCTTTTCCTCAATGAGCAGACGGATTTCACTGGCTGTTATTGCTTGGGCTCTGCTTTTAACCCTGCCGCCAGCACTACTCCCAGGTCTACTTCCAGCTCCGACCGATGATACTGTTGTCATTTCATTCAATAATTTTCTCAGTTCTTTGGGACTGACTTCTTTCCAAGCCTTTAGAATTGCGTCCCTTATCGGTTCTGCCGGGATCACAAATCGCCGGCAAGCCCCGTCCCCTTCGCAGAGAAAATGAATGCCGTCAAACACAAACCGCTGCTTCAGGCTGTGTCCGCAGTACGGGCATCGCAGAAGCGAACCGAAGGGGTACAAGTCCTTCATGTCTAATATGATGTTACAGCGGTCGAACTGTTTTCGGGGGATTATGGCCTTGTGATGATTTGCAACAGTTGCAAGATCACCGACATACCGTTCATCCTGAAGGATGGAACAGATTTCATCTTCGTTCCATGCCGGTGTTTGGGCTTCGAGGATTTTGTCAATCTCGTCATTGGTATTCCGCAAATAAATCAGCGTGTTAACGATTTCCGACGGTAAACAGCCGTGTTCATACCAGTAGAAAATGCCCTTAATCACAGTGGCTTCTTCTTGGACAATCTCACAGTGTGGAGAATCGTTACGGTCTTTGTCATCATGACCGCCGATCTGATCACCGTTATTAGAGCCGCTGTTATTAAAGCCGTTACCGCCGTTATCAGAGCCGCCGTTGTGGCCGTTATGATTGACAAGCCTATAGCCATAAACCGGTTCAAACGGCTCATCTCTTTCTTTCCCTTCTTGGGCAAATGAGTCCAGCACTGTCAGCAACAAATCGGCGACATAGCTTTCAGTGTCAAAGCCTTCATACTCAAAAATCAGCCTTATTCCACAGCTCATCAATTTCCGAATTTGCTCAACCGCGTCTTTCATGTCATGAGAGAACATTCTTAGCGATTTACACAGTAAGATGTCAAAGAACCTTGACTGCGCGTCCCTCATCATTTCAAAGAACTTTGGTCGGAGCTGAACGCAGGTTAATCCGATGTCGGCATAGATTGCGACCAGCGTCCATTGACCTAATCTGCCTGTGTGATGACCGGAAGCACCCAAGCGTCCTGAGTAGCGATCAGAGTGATTTTTGATTAAATCGTTGTACATGGCCGAGACATGGAGATAGCTGTTTTCGATTAATACCGAACTGTCTATACCAGCGGCCTCATCGAACGGCCCTGACACGCGGCAATAGACCGCCACACGGAATTTAGCAGGAGATGACGATGATGACTGACTGCTGGTAATGTCAGGATTGACGCGGGTTATTTTGGCTTTCTTTCGCCTTATACGCCCCATGATGTAACAGCCCCTTTCTCGTCTATCGCTTCTGCCGCCGTTTCAATCGCCGTGATTACTGGGCCTCTTGTGACGCTTGTTACTCTTGTTACTGTGGGTTCTAGGGTGTTGTGTGTGTCTAGGGCTTCTTGCACAGTTGTCGGATTATTTGCCGTAATCAATAGGAGATTAGAAAAATCTGGCAGAGTTGGCAGAGTAGCAATGATTGTTTGTGTAACCGCTCTTGACTTCTCCATGATGGCAAACTCCGTGTCGCTGAATTTTCTTCTTGTTGCTGATAACAGCCCGTACTTTATCAGCTCCTGCACGACATCGAACAAATCCCTGTGAATAATTGCCTCGTGATGGCCTTGAATGAGAATCTGGTCAACCTGGCCTTTGTTACGCACTACCTTGCTCGTACCGTCCCTGTTTACAATCTTGCAGTACTTGTTGGACATGTAATCACCGACATATACGAGGCTTCGGAGCATTCCTTTCAAAGTCCCATGCTGCCAAATTCGGCTTGTCCCGTTTTGGCTTTCCATTCTGTTCATATCTTGCAGAATTTGTGGATAGCGGAAACACATTCCAGCCATGAAAAAGCCCTGACGGACGATTTCTGCTTCCTGCGGGATTACCTGCCAGCGATGATTTTTGCCTATGGAGATATAGCCATATCTTGCTTTCTCCCACGGCTCGCCGCGTTCAGTGCGTTTCTTCCGACTCCAAATCAGGTTTTTAGAGATGGAGTTTGATTCTTCCTGCGCTATTGTAGCCAGGATTGAGAGCATCAACTCCCCGCCTTGACTGTCGCTTTCAAACTGTTCCTTCTCGAAATGGATTTTGACACCTAGTTCTGATAAGTGCCTGATAGTCTCCACACATTCAAGCATATTTCTGGCAAAACGCGAGATGCTCTTAGTTAAGATTAGCTTCACTTTCCCTCGTTCACAGTCGAGGAAAAGAAGAAAAATCCTGTATTTGACGAAGTCGATTACTGGTGGCTTGATGAATATGTGCTGAGAATTACATTCGGCAGGCATGAGAACAGGCTATGGTCAGTAGCAAATACAGCGGTAAACACACAGGATAGCAGGGAGGATAGCAGGGACGAGAGTAATGACAGCAAGAATGGAGACAAATTGATTTTTCCTATACACGATGATTATCCTCCTCGTAGTGTACTCATCAGCCGGTTTCCGACTGACGAACTAATCAGCATGACAGGTCATGCCGAGGTAACCACTGCCTGATCTCCAGGCGTTGCAGGCCATGCCCTGCGGTCGGTCAGATTCAGTACGTAAGGGACTCTGTTTCAAGTTTCATGTTTTTCTTCTCAGCATCCTGTCCTTTTTACGCAGGCCCCACCTCCTTTCCGCGCAATTGCCCCGGCTGGATGCGCATCACCTCCTTTCTGTCTGGATTTCCCATAACCGCACCAGTACCATCTTCCCGCAATCCCCTGGCTTTCACGGAGACGGCGTGAGATACCGGAACATGCTGTCCGCAACCAGCGCATTGCCTTCCTCAAGGGCAACACCCTGTCCGGACAGGGTGTTGCCCTTGAGGAAGGC
>CALAUZ010000351.1 GCA_937892105.1 uncultured Fretibacterium sp.
TTTGTCTGGACTTGATAGGCGGCGAAGCCCTCGCATCCAATCAGTCGCTCTACCTGTAGCAAACTAAATAAACGCTGCACCTAAATGCATTTCGGGGAGTACGAGCTATCTCCGAGTTTGATTGGTCTTTCGCTCCTACACACAAGTCATCCAAAGACTTTTCAACGTCAAACGGTTCGGCCCTCCATTACGTGTTACCGCAACTTCAGCCTGCTCATGTGTAGATCACTCGGTTTCGCGTCCAACCCCTCTAACTGCACGCCCTATTAAGGCTCGCTTTCACTTCGGCTACGGCCCTGAAGACCTTAACCTCGCTAAAAAGGTTGACTCGTAGGTTCATTATGCAAAAGGCACGCCGTCACCCCTAACAGGGCTCCGACAGCTTGTAAGCGGACGGGTTCAGGAACTATTTCACTCCTCTGTTCGAGGTTCTTTTCACCTTTCCCTCACGGTACTCGTTCACTATCGGTCTCAAGGGAGTATTTAGCCTTACGGGATGGGCCCCGCTATTTCACGCAGAATTACTCGTGCTCCGCGCTACTCAGGATTACGCTACCAATAACAAACTTACCAATACGGGGCTATCACCCTCTATGGCCAAACTTTCCAGTTCTGTTCTCATTCATTTGCTTCTCAGACTTCGCGCTCCTATAACCCCGGTCGCCGCCTAAACGACACCGGTTTGGGCTATTCCGCGTTCGCTCGCCACTACTTGCGGAATCACTATTGTTTTCTCCTCCTACAGGTACTAAGATGTTTCAGTTCCCTGCGTTCGCCCCTGACTATCGCCAGGTACCCGACCTTCAATCGGGTGGGTTCCCCCATTCGGATATGTCCGGATCACAGGTCGTTTGCACCTACCCGAACCTTTTCGCAGCTTACCACGTCCTTCTTCGCCTCCTTGAGCCAAGGCATCCACCGTCCGCCCTTTCTTTCTTTTTCTATTACTAAGAAAGAGCGACTCTTCGCTGAACAAACTCGTTCAACGCTTTTGCTCTAATGTCTATAACTTCGCTCGTGTGAAATTCTTAATTTCTTTACTTTTTTTGCTTCTGTTTCAACATGTCAAAGATCAATACGCTACATACATCAAAATAACCTTAATAATGTACAAGCAATAAGTAGGTTGAAAGCAAGAGTACATAGCAGGACTCGTTTTGTCCTTGTCAGTACACCTTCGTCGTGAACGGATACAGACTCTCCAGCAAAGTCTCCTCTTAATCAGGTTGCTACAATTTCTGTACCGGAAGCACGTTCTGTAATCATACAGCCGTTTGACAAATCACTTATTGTCGAAATTGAAAAAGCTATCCTTACAGCAGATTTAGGCCTTAACCCTTCTAACGACGGTAAGGTAATCCGCATTTCTATTCCGCCGCTCACAGCAGAAAGAAGAAAGGAACTTGTAAAGCAGGCAAAAACACTTGCAGAAGAAGCAAGAACTTCTATCAGAAACATCCGTCGCGATGGTAATGATGACCTTAAGAAAAAACAGAAGGCAAGCGAAATTACTGAAGACGAATTGAAGACAGAAGAAGACAAGCTTCAGAAACTTACAGATAAATACGTTGCAGAAATCAACAAGATTTATGAAGCAAAAGAAAAGGATATAATGGAAGGCTAATTTATGTCAGAAATTAATTCAGCAGTACCAGTTCACGTTGGCATCATTATGGACGGCAACGGACGCTGGGCAAAACAGAGAAATTTGCCTCGAACCAGCGGACACAAGGAAGGACTGGATGTAGCAAAAGCTATTGTCAAGGCTGCTGCTGAAATAGGCATAAAATATGTCACACTTTATACTTTTTCTACAGAAAACTGGAAGCGTCCTCAGGCTGAGATATCTGCAATAATGTCACTGATAGCTGAATATCTGGACAATGAAACGGATGAGATGGACAGAAACAATGTAGTTCTGAATTTCATTGGTGATCTGTCCATGATACCAAAGGATTCTCTGGCTGCAATAAACAGATCTGTCGAGCAGCTCAGAAACAACACAGGACTGAAAGTCAACATAGCACTCAATTACGGAGGGCGTGACGACATTACAAGATCTGCGAAACGCATCGCTGAAAAGGTGAAGCACGGTGAGCTAGATATCAATGACATAACCGAGAAGACTTTGAACGATAACCTGTATCTGCCCGTCGATTGTGATC
>CALAUZ010000352.1 GCA_937892105.1 uncultured Fretibacterium sp.
TTCACCTTCAAGCGCACAATGCCACGCCTGCGCATAGTAGCATAACTTCTGTAATTTCTTATGCTCCATACTACCTTTAGACAAAAACCAATCAGCTACATTTTCTACACTTACCATTTTTCATCATCTACTTTCTTGGCCGAATTTAGCATCCTAACCTGCTTTTATTAATCGTTCCTTATAGTCCTTGATTATGCGGTGAGCCTCATTCTTTGTCAGTAGCTCAGGTGCGCTATGCAGACCGTAATGCTTGATAAACCATATCTGCTTCTCTGTAGCACCTGCACTCATAACCTCTGACATTAATTCGGCGGCTTCTCCCTTTGTTATACTTGGCCGGAACGTTAATCCCATTCGCAAGAGTGCATTCCTTTGCTTTTCAGTGGCTAAATCACTCCGCCACTCCGCATCTTTCTGCGCGTATCTGTCCGCACCTACTGACCGCGCATAATCTTCGCATACCCCCATACAGTAATCTAACGGTAATACATCGTCTGACAGCTTCGCCAACATCCCAAAAGAGTTAGACACCAATGGGACATATCCGCCTTCAACGCTCTGACAGTACAACAAGCTACCAATAAGGCTTAGAACATAATGCGCTCCTCTAGGTTGCCACGTATACCGTGAACGTCCTAACACATCTATATTCTCGTACGTAGGTGCTCGGAACTCATTCAAGCGTATTCGCTCTTCTCTTTCACCAGCATCAAGGAACTCAAGCAGAGATTTTCCCTTTAGCTTTATATCCTTACCTGCCAGCGTGCCCACTCCGCATAGTTCATGACGCTTCGCTATATCAACAAAGTCTATTAACAGACAATCTTTCTTGCCTGGTGCTATACGCAATCCCCTACCTACACACTGAACATACAATCCCTTTGATTTCGTAGGCCGCGCCATCATGATTATATCTGTGTCGGGCACATCCCAGCCCTCCGTAAGCACACCAACATTTGTTAGCACCTGTAGCTCGTGTTTAGCGTATCTTGTCAATATATCCTGCCGCTCATCATTAGGCATATTTCCGTACACAGCCTCGCAGGCTATCCCCTTTGCTCTAAAGGCTTCGGCTAAGTGCTGTGCATGGTCTACCTTCACTCCAAACACTACTCCGCGTCGACCTTCTCCATACTTTAGATATGTATCTGCTACAAGGTTATTCCGCTCGGGAATGTCTATTATCTGTGATAGCTCATTCACAGCAAAATCACCAGTCTGAAGATGCACACAAGATATATCCTTGCCTGTATTCACTTCAAGCCCGCGTATGTCGCAAAGATAACCAGCTTTCATCATCGTTAGGATTGAACGCTCAAACACTATCTCTTCAAACACTTCACCTAGACCTTTATTATCTCCTCTATAGGCTGTCGCTGTCACTCCAAGAAGCAAATTCTCTCTGCTGCCTGTCAAGAACCCTAGCTCGTCGAATACCCGCTTGTACGAATTACTGACTGCGTGATGAGCCTCATCACAGATTAGCAGGCTATACTCTCGTTCCTTGAGTTCGTCAATATGTCGTACTGCCGTCTGGATTGATGCTACACATATCTCCGTTTTCAACCCGCCACGCTCTCCTGCCTTCAGAATGCCAATATCGGCATCAGGATAGACTAGCTTGATTTTGGTCTTGGCCTGTTGCAACAACTCTTCCCTGTGCGCTACTATCAACGTTCGTGTTCGGAGTGCCTCAGCTAGTATCCCAAAGACCAGCGTCTTCCCAGTACCTGTTGGGATGCTGATTAACTGTCGGGTTATACCTTCACTCCAACGCGATAAAACCTTCTTGACTGCTTCCGTTTGGTACTGTCTTGGCTGTATCATTACGCTAGCATCACAGCTCCTTCATCTATCATCTCAGGAACTTTATCTACTGCTCGGCAAAAATCTAAGTAGTCATCAACTGCGCTGTGAAATTCCCTAATTATGCCTTGCACTCCTTCACGTACATCACTCATGAAATTAACAAAATCGCTAATGCCTTCAATCTCTCCGTAAAATTCATTAGCCTCAAAGTCAATCTCTATGTTCGTGTAATAGCCTTTATACTCTAAGCGATTGCTCATGTTTGCGATGCTCCTATTCTCTCCAAGAAATTAGCTAGACCGCAGATGCTTTTGTAGTTCATTACATCCGACGGGTGAGGCTTATGCATCAACAAAACTACACCATCAGACGCACGATAAAACTTCACCCTTGACCCTGATGTTTTCCCTTTTGTACTCTCAACAAAACCTAATTGTCCGAGCAAGTACTTGGCCTCGCTGTACGTATAATCTTTCGGCAAAGATTTGAGCCGTTGCTTTGCTTTATCCAAACGGCTCATACTTCTGTAACTGCCTTTTTCAGCTTACTCGGCCTGTCTAAATGCTCTAGCAGGGCTTCCACCGATGCGTAGGGTATTAACCAGTCTAACTTACCCTTGCGGTATAGCTCTACCTTCTTTGCTCCAGCTAATATACCGTTCCCGCAATAATGTCGCACAGCCCGACGAGACTGCTCCATAATCTTGGCCGCTTCTTCCACTGTCAGATACACCGCACCAGTTCCAGATGAACCATTGTCTTCCGTCGCTACTGCATCATCATCTAAAGGCAATCCCATAACATCCATGACTGTTTTATAGCACTCTACAAACTCTTCTTTTTTCTGTTTTCGTATCTTGGCATTGACAGC
>CALAUZ010000353.1 GCA_937892105.1 uncultured Fretibacterium sp.
ACACTTAAAAAATCCACAGATCTTGACAGTGCCATTTTTACAGCTTTTCAAATGTGGTGAGTATAATCGGGAACTCAATGGTGGGAATGCAGACCTGGCTTTGGGCGATAAATTATCCCGACTTCATGGATGCTGCCGTACCTATGGCCTCTATGCCTATGGCAATGTCTGGACGCAACTGGATGATGCGAAAGTTCATAAGCTACACGGTCAGGAACGATCCTGCATGGAACAACGGAGATTACACCGAACAGCCAAAATCAGCGCAGTATGCCAACGTCTTCTACGGTATCGCTACCAATGGCGGAAATATGGCCCTCCAAAAAGCTGCCTCAACCAGCGATAAGGGAGACGAAATTATTGCACAGCGTTTGGGCGCAAAATTCACGATGGACGCAAACGATTTTCTCTATCAGTGGGAGTCGTCAAAGGAGTATAACCCTCAGAATATCGAGCGCATTAAAGCCTACATACTGGCGATAAACTCTGCCGATGATGAGCGCAACCCTGCGGAGTTCGGCGTAATGGAGAGAGAACTTGCGAAGATTGAACACGCTGAATACTTCCTGATACCCGCAAGCGAGAATACTGCCGGACATGGCACAACAGCAAATGCGAAATGGTGGAAGGATAAATTCGTCGAGTTCATGAAGACAGTACCGGAAGCGAAGTAAGATATTATGTTCCCCCCGTTTTGTCATAGCGGGGGGATTTCTGTCTCATTCATCATCGTTGCTGTAATCGTCCTGTTCTCCCGGAAAATCGTCAATCCTTGTGAGACTGAGAAGAGTTATTCTGTGATCCTCAAGTTCCGACACCTTTATGCGCCACCCCTCATACCTGAAAACCTCGCCTACCTCCGGAAAACTCCCCGACAGTACAAGCACAAGCCCTCCCAGAGTTTCAGCGTCATCGCTCGTGAAGTCAGCTCCAAGTGCCTCGCTCAAATCCTCAAGGCTTATGCTTCCCTGCACAAGATATGAGCCGTCTTCCAGCTTCTGAATTTCAGGGGCTTCCTTGTCGTACTCGTCCTGTATCTCACCGACTATCTGTTCCAGAATGTCCTCCATCGTTACAATGCCTGCAACTCCGCCGTATTCGTCAACGATTATAGCTATGTGTATGTGTTCACGCCTCATGTTTTCGAGAAGTTCGGCAGTCCTTATGGTCTCAGGGACAAAGATTGGTTTCCTCAAAAGCTCCCTGACTCCTGAAGACAAATTGCCATCGCTTAAATTTTTGAGTGTGTCCTTAACATATAGAATGCCGATGATGTTATCAGGGCTTTCCTCGTATACAGGTATCCTGGAATGCCCCTCCTCTATGAACAGTTTTACTGCCTCTCCAAGTGTCTCATCAGCCTCAATAGCTATCATGTCAGTGCGGGGTATCATGATTTCATGCACGCGCGTTTCGTCAAAATCTATTATCCCGTCAATCATTCGCCGTTCACTGGCCTCAAGTGCTCCCGACTCCTCGCCTATCTTCACAAACTGTTCTATCTCGTCCCGCGTAACAAATACCTGCTGCGTCCCCAAATCAATATGAAGCAGAAAGCCTATTCCCGTAACACATTTCTTCATTGCCCACGCTATAGGACTAATCAGAAAAGCCAGAATACGCAATATCGGTGCAGCAAATACCAATACGTTCTCAGAGTAAACCATAGCGGCACTCTTTGGCAAAATCTCGCCGAATATCACAATTAGCACTGTCATTACAGGCACAACAAATACCAGTCCGCCAGATCCGAACAATCCAAGTACCACGCTTGATGCCAATGCGCTGGCCGAAATGTTCACGACATTGTTGGCGATAAGACAGACTGTGAGAGCCTCCTGCGTATCATCAATGAGCCACTGGAACGTTGAGTTGAGAAACCTGTATTTCCCAGCCTCCTGTAATGCCTTGAGTTTTCCTGTCCCTGTTGCGGTTATTGATGTCTCCGCTCCGCTGAAGAATGCCGACAGCAGGAACAGCACAATAAAACCGGCAATTATCCCCGCCATCACTCAAGCACCCCCAGAATTTCCCGCGAAATCCCGTCCTGTTTCTCCCACATTTCCGCCTGTTTCCCGTCTGTGTCGTGGTCATAACCCAGAAGGTGAAGGAATGAATGCGCAATCATCAGGGATAATCCCTCGCGTTGAGATAATTCGGGGTGAAGCCGTGATACCTCCTCCGGACATATCACTATGTCGCCCAGCATTAGCACGGGGAGGTCATTGGGGATTGCGTCCGGCTCAAACATCGGGAATGACAGTACATCGGTAGGCTCGTCAATATTCCTGTATTCGCGGTTTAATGAGCGTATCTCGTCTGGGTTCATGAATGTCATAGATACTTCAGCATAGTCATAATTCTTTGAGGCAGGGCACAATTCCAACAAGTATCCCTCAAGTACTCCTGCAATTTTCTCTGTGCTGTAATGTTTTGTGCTTGGGTAATCCGGGCTGGTACTGTTGCCGTCTTCTGCCCCTGCTGAATCCTCTGGGGCATCAATGCGTACTGATAGCTTCAAGTATAACTAACACCTTTCGTAATGATTATTTCCTGCTATTTCCTGCGCTCTATCTTCTTGACTTTGCGCGTATGGTACATGGACTTCAACACTGATATCAGCGTCTGTTTTATTATGGCCAGATCCTTCATAGTGAATGCCACGTCATCAAACTGGTTCTCGTTTATCTTGCTCTGTATTACCTGGTTCACTATCTTTTCTATTGTGGTGATTGCATGGCCTTTTCCCCTGTTTGAGTCTTCGGCTTCAAGTTCGCGTATATTAGCCGCCCTCACAGCAGCTTCAACAGAGTCCGTAATCATGAGGAGTGCTGTTTCTCTGGACTGCGGCTTAGGGCCTGGATAACAGAACTGCGACCACTCCACATTCTGTCCAAGCGATACAGCCTTGTTGTAGAAATATCTCGTGCTGGTATCACCGTGATGTTCGGCGATGAAGTCCCGTATACGTTTCGGGAGTTTAGCCTCCCATGCAAGCTCCAAACCGTCCTTAACGTGCGAGATTATGGCCATTGAGCTTTGAGTTGGCTGCATTTTGTCATGTTTATTTATTCCGCCGCCCTGATTTTCTACAAAATATTCCGGTTTCCTCAACTTCCCTATGTCATGGTAATATGCCCCTGCCCTGAGAAGGCTTGTATTCATTCCCAGTTCAATTCCTACAGCCTCGATTAATGTCGCTATCGTCAGACTGTGCTGGTACGTTCCAGGTGCCTGACGCTGAAGATCCCGCAGAAGCGGGCTTGAAGGGTTGCTGATTTCACGGATACTCATGATTGAGATAGTTCCCAGATATTCCTCGAAGTATTGCAGTGCCCCCATCATGAACAGCCCCGACATTAACTCATACGCAAAGAACAGAAAGGCTTCCTGCCAGAATTCCCCCAAAGGAATGAACAGTCTGAAGCTATCCCTAACGTATGGAACACCCTGAAGATATTGCAAGGCCATTCGTATAATCGTAATTACGAACGCTGTCAACGCTATCCTGTTCGAGACCTGCCGGCGTGATTCAAGGTTTCGGAGGAGATAGAAGCCGAATGTTGATGTGAAGACCGACACTGCCGAGAGCAATATTACGTTCGACACTGCCTGGCCGGTAATGATGAATACACCTGAAGCAGCAGCAATGAACGCAATGCAGAACGCAAGGTAATCCTGTATGCACAAAAATGCTACGGTAACTGCGCCAAGTGTTCCTGCACCGTAAATTCCCAGCCTTGCCGCAAGCGTCTCAAATCCCCATGCCGATATTATGATGAATATTATGCACCACCGTGTAGGCTTATGTTCGCCAGCACCCCTCCTGAGAATATCCAGCCAGAAAGGAAGAGCGATTACTGACAGCACCACCGAGATAAGCTCCGTTATCGGGAAAACGTCCTCTGTATATCCCTGAAGCCTGAGCAGTAACGCCGTCTGTTCGGTAACAGTCTCGCCCCTGTTCACGATTACATCTCCAGGTTCAAGCCTCCTGTCAATCGCTGGAACATCATGGATTGCAGCCTGTTTCGCCAACGCCGTAAGTTCCTCGTCAGTCCTGAAGTTGAGGTTTCCCAGCCCGACAAGTATCTGGTACACAAAGTTTGCGTCTTGAACACTTGCGCCTGTCTTGTTGATTTCCTCCCATAATATTGATGTCATGAGGTGGGCATTATCCCTGTATACTTTCTCGGCCTCCAGACGGTCAATGTATGAGCTTCCTGCCTGATATGCCAGGTTGATGATACGTGATTTGTCGCCATCGCTCAGATGTATTACGGCATTCACGAGAAGTTCAGGGAGATACGACAGGTACGCGGAACTTTTCGCCGATGCAATGTCATTAACGTCCCGTACCGCCTCAAGCCTTCGCTGTAACCTCGATTTCGCCGATACATCACGCACCGTAACTCCTGCAACGCTCTCACTGACCATTGAACGCAATATCTTTGCCGACTCCTGATCATCATAGCGCATGTTCGTGATTACCCTGTATGTCTCTGGTGATGGTTCGCCAACCTTGAAGCTGTCCCCTCGCCTGTTGAGCACCGCCCATTGAGCGAGAACGAGAAGTATTCCCGCGACAAGAAGGAACAACATAGGGGCAATGTAGCTGGATATGTAAACGAAGTTTATGCGCTGGAATATGTTTCGTTCTGAGGAAATTAACACGCGTGGTTTTGTCTTCTTCAGCTTCATGGCCTGTGCGCCTCCTCGTAGCGTGAATATGCCTGTACTATCTTCTGCACTATTTCATGTCTCACAACGTCAGCATCGCTCAAATCCATAAAGCCTATACCCTTTATGCCGCCGAGAATTTCGCGGACACTTCGGAGACCTGAAGGAGAGTTTCCGGGTAAATCCGTCTGTGTTATGTCCCCCGTAACGACAGCCTTTGAGCCAAAGCCTAGACGCGTCAGAAACATTTTCATCTGTCGCGGTGTAGTGTTCTGTGCCTCATCGAGAATGATGAAGCTCTCGTTCAGAGTTCTTCCCCTCATGTATGCCAGCGGAACAATCTCAATAACTCCCTTGTCGGCATAACGCATAAATCTTTCTGGCGACAACAGGTCATAAAATGCATCATAAAGCGGCCTTACGTAGGGTTCAATTTTCTCCCGCAAATCACCCGGAAGATAACCCAGACTTTCACCGGCTTCAACGGCGGGGCGTACAAGGACTACCCTGTTGACCTTGCCGGCTTTGAGCATTGAGACGGCCTCACAGACTGCGAGATATGTCTTTCCTGTTCCTGCCGGGCCTGTGGCAAAAAGTATGAAGTTATCGCGGATTGCCTTGACGTATGTACGCTGTCCCGGAGTTTTTGCGCGGATAGGCTTACCCCTTGCCGTCGTGCAGATTATCTCGGAGTATAGAGCAGTGAGGTTGAGTTCCCGTCCTTCTGCGAGTGCGTCCATTGATGAACGTATGTCGTCAGTGTGTATCTCATGCCCCTTTTCCGCGACTGTGATAAGCTCACGGATCAGACGGCCTGCAAGCCTTACCGGTTCAGAATCAGGGCCGCTCACACGAACGACCCCGTTATTCAGCGACAATGTTACGGGATAACGCGCTTCAATAGCCCGAAAATTCTCATCGTTAGGGCCAAGAAGTCTCGCCTGCGTTAAACCGTCTCCCGTTAAAGGAATGTCCATTTACGCGGGATATGCCTCCGGAGCTGCCTGTGCCTGAAGACCTACGTCCCTCATGTTTGCCTTAGCGTATTTCTTGGGAAGGAAGTCTTTTGCGACCTGCGGGAACATTATCCACGTCAGAGCGTCTTCCGGCTGTAAGCTCCAGGGCTGGCAGTCTTTGCGTGCCTGCTCCATTTCGGGTGCAATCTTCTCACCAGGCCTGCATGTGATGGGTTCCTCGTTGCCGATTGCGAGCTTCTGTACTTCAGGGTCTACTGGTGCCGGCGGCTGTCCGTAATACCCCAAGAAGTACTGGCGTATCTCTTTCGGGAAACTCTTCCAGCGTCCGCGAAGAACGTTGACTGTTGCCTGAGTTCCAACCATCTGGCTTGACGGCGTAACAAGCGGAGGATAACCCATTGCCTTGCGCACCACCGGGACTTCGTTCAGAACGTCTTCCAGCTTGTCGATTGCGTTCATTTCCTTGAGCTGCTTGACCATGTTGGAGTACATTCCGCCAGGTATCTGGTAGCGGAGAATGTTGATGTCAACACCTGCTATCTCGGGCAGCAAGTCCTTGTACTTCTCACGGAGCTTCTTGAAGTGCATGGTTATCGGGAGAAGAGCGTCAATCTTTATGCCTGTATCGTACTCTGAGCCTTCGAGAGCCGCAACTAGGGACTCGGTTGGCGGCTGGCTTGTTCCGAGAGCGAACGGGGAAATTGCGGTGTCAACAATCTCTGCACCGGCTTCAATTCCCGAAAGATAAGCCATACTTGCAAGACCTGTGGTGTAATGGCTGTGAAGCTCTATGGGAATGTCAACTTTCTCCTTGATGGCGTGAACGAGCTTTGCGCAATCCATAGGCCCAATGAGACCGGCCATGTCCTTGATGGCGATGGAATCTGCGCCCATATCCTGCATTTTCTTTGCCATTCCCGCGAAACTGTCAAGCGTGTGAACTGGCGAAAGCGTGTAGCTCATGCATAACTGTAGGTGTGCGCCTTCCTTCTTCACCTGGTCAGCGGCGATTTCAACGTTACGAAGGTCATTGAGAGCGTCGAAGCAGCGTATTATGTCTATGCCGTTTCCGACAGCCTTCTTGACGAACTCGCGGACTACATCGTCTGCATAGTGCCTGTAACCCACAAGGTTCTGGCCTCTGAGGAGCATTTGGAGTTTTGCGTTCTTCACCCTCGCACGTATGAGGCGTAATCTCTCCCATGGGTCTTCATCGAGGAAGCGCATTGCACTGTCGAAGGTTGCGCCGCCCCACATTTCCAGTGCCCAGTAACCTGCGTTGTCCATGTATTCGAGGACTGGGAGCATATCATCTGTGCGCATTCTTGTTGCGATTAATGACTGGTGGGCATCGCGTAGACCTGTTTCGGTTATACGTACTCTTTTTTCTCCTGCCATAAATATATCTCCTTTGCAGTATGTGGAATTTTTATTGTATTATACTTTATCTGAATGCAATTGATAATTTTGATTCTACATTTGCAAAATTCTAGTATACTTTAGGCGTTACGAAACTTTAACGGACGGAGCAAACTATCATGACATACTCAGAATTTACGGAGAAGTTAATCGAACGCCTGAAGTCTGAATTTCACTTTGAACCTGAAGCGATAAAGTTCTATCCAACCGGCTATCAGTCAGATGATCCTCAAATATTCGAGTGGATAATCGACACGAACAAGAAATATTCAGGAGAGGAGAGCTACTATCTTCTGAAGGATTTTCTTGTTGTTGACCACAAGGCAGGAAGCGGAATAACCATGAAACACAGGATTTCACTTCAAGATTTCTACGCACAGGAAGAAGCAGAAGGTTTCGAGGCATCATTTGTCAATATACGCGAGGCAGTAATGAGCGTGAACAGTCCCGCCAATGACATGGGAACCCTAAGCAAAAGGGGAACTGCAACATATGATGATATGAAGAAACACCTCATTATTCGTCCGCTGAACTATGGTCTTCACATGAGCGAGTTGAAGGAATATATCTACAACAGGACAGCAGACATAGCATTCGTACTGTATCACCTTATCGGGGACGGTGAAACTTCCATCTCAACTAGCAAGATAAAGCGTGTTGAGCTTGAACGCTGGGGAATGTACGATCGAAGGGACGAGGTTATGCAGGAAGCACTGGCAAATACTGCGAGGATTTTCCCTGCGTGTGTCGGAGATAACAGGACTGGAAAGGAGACCGATTTTTTGTCAAATGAGTTTTCTCGCGAAAGCATAACGAACAGTGGCTTGATACTCCTATCAACATTCAAAGTTACCAACGGAGCATTAGCACTATTTTATCCAGGCGTGGCAGAAAAGATGAGGAAGATTATGGGGGGAAGTTTCCATGCTGTCTTCATGAACATTAATGACGTTCTCATCTTTAAGCGTGATGACCCTATGGCATGGCATTACGCTTCAGTAGCAAAGACTAACAGCATGAAAGGCAGGGAAATGCTTTCTGCGAGGGTATTCCTGTGCGATGACAAGGGAGTGAACCCCGTTTAGCAATTCCCTTGAGGAGCCTTCCATAAAAAATAAATAATGGCCTACCCTTTCAGCCTCTTTTTTGCCTCGTTCCAGAAAGCGTCAAGTTCATCAAGAGTGTAATCGGAGATTGATTTTCCATCAGCCTGCGCAAGCTCCTCCATTACACTAAATCTTTTCTTGAACTTCTCGCATACCATGTTCAACGCCGCGTCAGGGTCAACACCAAGTCTCCTCGCAATGTTCACCGTCATGAAAAGAACATCGCCTAATTCTTCTGCGGTGTGTTCGGGGTCATTACTGTTTGCCGCGTCCTTGAGTTCCCATATTTCCTCGTCGAGTTTTGCGAAAAGAGGTTCGGTCTCACCTTCCGGCCAGTCAAAACCAACATGCTTAACCTTACCTTGTATCCTGTCAGCCTTGAGGAGCGGCGGTAATCCGTCTGGTATTCCTGCAAGTATTGAGGTATTCTCGTGTTTTTCGCGGCGTTCTTCGGCCTTTATGCGTTCCCAGTTCCGTAACACTTCATCGCTGTCCTCTGCCTTTACGTTCCCGAAAACGTGAGGGTGTCTCCGTATGAGTTTGTCGCAAATTCCCCGAACAACGTCCTTCATGTCAAACGCTCCCATATCCTTAGCGATTGATGCTGTGAATACAACCTGAAGCAGTAAGTCGCCAGCTTCCTCACGTATTGCCTGCATGTCGTGTTTCGTGATTGCGTCAGCGAGTTCGTAGGCTTCCTCCGTAATTGGGGTACGGAGGGTTTCGAGGGTTTGTTTTCTGTCCCATGGGCAGCCGCCGGGTGCGCGGAGGGTATCTATGATGTCAACGATTTCGTCAAAGTAATGCGGGCTGTTAATTTCTATTCGCTCCCGTCAAAAAAATTTCTGAGTATAATAACATATAATGAACGTGGTAATTTATCCTAATAATCTCAATTATCTAACAATAATAACTACTTGGATAGTTTTTACTATACATCATTCAAGAACTTTCACAGCGTTATATAATTCGTTGTTGTAGTCTATAATACTAACAATTAATATCAAGGAGGAAACTTTTCCCATGATGAAATACTTTCAGAAGATAGGAAGATCCCTAATGCTTCCTGTAGCGTGTCTTCCTGCGGCAGGCATTCTCTATGGCATAGGCTACTGGATAGACCCCGTAGGCTGGGGAAGTAACAGCATAGTAGCAGCTTTCCTCATAAAGGCAGCAAGTGCGGTAATCGACCAGATACCTCTCCTATTCGCTATCGGTGTCTCCGTTGGCATGGCTGACGAACGCGATGGTACTCCAGCCCTTTCCGGCCTCGTATCATACTTGATGATTACAACACTTCTCTCTGTAGGTGCTGTCGCAATGTACACCGGAACTGACGCAGCACAGGTTCCTGCGGCGTTCGGGAAAATACAGAATGCCTTTATCGGTATACTTTCCGGCTTAATCGGTGCTGGGTGTTACAACAAGTGCAAAGAAACAATGCTTCCGGATTGGCTGGCGTTCTTCAGCGGGAAAAATTGCGTCGCCATTGTTACCGCTTTCGTATCAGCTATCACTGCCGCTATCCTATATTACGTATGGCCTGCGGTTTATAGCGCACTTGAGAGCTTCGGAGCTTCAATAGCTGCTCTCGGCCCAATAGGTGCTGGAATATATGTCATGCTCAACAGAGCCTTAATCCCTCTCGGACTTCATCACGCTCTTAACGCCGTATTCTGGTTCGACACAATAGGCATTAACGATTTGGGCAAATTCTGGTCAGGTACAGGAACACTCGGAGTAACAGGAATGTACATGACAGGCTTCTTCCCCGTAATGATGTTCGGTCTCGTCGCTGGAGCATACGCAATGTACAAGGCCGCAAAACCTGCACGCAAAAAGACTGCTGCAAGTCTGCTTCTTGCCGGTGCGTTTGCGTCATTCTTCACGGGAATTACTGAGCCTCTGGAGTTCGCATTCATGTTCCTCGCTCCCGGGCTGTACCTCATTCATGCAATACTTACGGGAATATCAGCAGTAGTTTGCGCTTACCTCCCCGTAAGATGCGGCTTCAACTTCAGCGCAGGTATGATTGACTGGATACTGAGCTTCAAAGCACCTATGGCCGTAAATCCTTGGATGGTTATCCCGATAGGTATCGTCTTCGCCATCGTTTACTATGTCGTATTCACGTGGATGATAAACAAGTTCGACCTCAAAACACCAGGCCGTGAAGATGATGACATAGAGGAGCTTACTATACAGCCAATAATGAAACCCTCAAAGAAGGACGCTCAGAAGGATTTTACTCAAATGGCCGCGATAATACTTGACGGTCTCGGAGGATCTGAGAACCTGAAGAGCTATGACTACTGCGCAACAAGAATAAGGGTTGAAGTTGCTGACGGATCGCAGGTTGACGAACACAAGATAAAGTCCGCAGGTATTCCAGGAATAACGAGGCTTTCTCCCACAAATGTACAAGTAGTAATCGGGACAAGGGTACAGTTTGCCTACGAGGCACTGGACAAATTAGTAGAAGCAAGCAAGTAAACATGAAAACATTTCCGCTCTCTGTATTTCACGGAGGGCGAATTTTTTTACACTCACATAATCATGAAAGACATAATAATTGAAAACGGAATAATATTCAGACCAGATAACACCTTTCACAGGGGTACGATAGCGATACATGAGGGAAGAATAACGAATGACATTCCCGATGAGGCAGAGAGGATTGACGCTGAGGGGCTGTACGTTATACCTGGCTTGACGGACATACACTTTCACGGTTGCGCAGGGCATGACTTTTGCGAGGGAACTCGAGAGGCTTTGCAGGCAATTGCTGAATATGAGGCCATGCACGGAATTACGACTATATGTCCGGCAACAATGACCCTTCCGGAACATGATTTAATCCGCATAATGAGAGCAGCGGGAGAGTTTGCCAGCGAATATCCATCACTCATCGGAATAAACCTTGAAGGCCCATTCATATCTCGCGAAAAAATGGGTGCGCAGAACCCAGCCTATATTTTCCCGCCCGATGTGCAAATGTTGAGGAGGCTTCAGGAAGAATCGGGAGAAATGATACGTGTTGCAGTTGTTGCGCCAGAGACTGAGGGAGCAATGTCATTCATCAGGGACGCAAGGAGCATCACAAAAATATCAATAGGACATACGGCATGTGATTACGATATTGCAAGGCGGGCATTCGAGGAAGGGGCATTGCACGTTACGCACCTCTACAATGCAATGAACGGAATAAATCACCGCGCACCAGGCCCAATTATCGCGGCTGTCGAGAATGATAATGTCATGGTTGAGCTGATATGCGATGGTGTTCATGTTCACCCTGCTACAGTCCGCAACACTCTGCGAATGTTCGGGGAAGACAGGGTTATATTCATCAGCGACTCTATGGAAGCTGCTGGAATGCCTGACGGTGAATACGAGCTTGGCGGGCAGAAGGTCATTAAGAAAGGTAACATTGCTTTGCTTGAGGACGGGAAGACGATTGCCGGGAGCGTTACGGATCTCATGGGGTGCTTGAGGGTTGCCGTGAGGGATATGGGCATTCCCATTGAGGTCGCTGTGAAGTGTGCGGCGGTGAACCCTGTTAGGGCTGTGGGACTTGAGGGGAGTTATGGGAGGATTGAGGCTGGGAGAGTTGCGAATGTCGTTGTGATGAAGGAGGACATGGAGATTGTGAATGTAATCAGGGGAGGGGACATTCTGAGGTAGTAGTTGGTTTTTGCTGTAAGTATTCATAACTACACAAATACACTGCGTCATTCTAAAATAATACCCTCTGCTTGATATTATGACAGAGGGTATTAGGTTTTGTTGTAAGAAAATTACTTTTGCCGCCAGAAGATGAATAGTGCCACCGCTATTCCAAGAATTCCCGCTAGTGCTTCGCAGCCTCCACCTCCGCCTGATGAGCTTGAGTTCTGGTTGCTGTTAGTATCATTGCCAGTGCTGTTGCCTGTCTGGTCGTTGCTGTTGATATTATTGCTTATATTGTTGCCTGTTGGGCTATTGCTTTCTATATCATTTTCGCTTGCATTAACTTTTACCGTAAACGTTTTTGCAGAAGTGATATTGTTGCTGTCTGTAACTTTTAGCACGAAGGTATAGAACCCCTCAGTTTCAGCGTTACCTGTTATATGAGCGTATCTCCCTGTTGTTCCTGTTCCTGCGTTTATTTCGCTGTCTGAACAACTCAAAATCAATCCCAGAGGAAGCTGACCATATGAAACGCTCCATATGTAGGGAGCTGTATCGCCTGAAACTGAAGCTGAACCTGAATATGCTTCCCCCACTGTTGTGGGTGCAAAACTGCCAGTTATTTCCGGGATTAACACATTATCCTCTGAAGTCCCGTATACCATCGGGGTATTATCTCCTGCACTGTAAGTAACAGAAAATGCCTTCTTTGCCGAGCGTCCATCTGCATCAGTTACTTTCACTACAAAGTAATATTTTCCTTCTGAAGGAGTGCCGGAAATTAATGCTTTTCGGTTATTGTCTGTGTCCGTACTCACCGTAACACTTTCAGGAAGTTCACCGCCTATTTTACTCCAAGTAAAGGGTGAACGCCCTCCTCCAGTAACGAGTATGAAGTTCTCTGAATATTCAGGGAAAGAACCGTACCACCTCATTACTTCGCCGACAGTTCTCCCGCCAATAGAAATATCGTCAATATTACCACCCTGAATGCTCGTTGAGAAATCCTTTTCTGCCGACTGACCCATCGAGTCCGTAACTCTGAGCCTGAAATTATATGTTCCTTCAAGCGCAGCAATTCCACTCAGTACAGCGTAAGGCCCGACAAAATTATTGTCATTGTACCCCAGCCCAGTAGATGAACAGGCAAGACATAAACCTTTGGGCAAATCTCCGCTTATTACTGACCATCTATAGGGTGGAGTTCCGCCGTCAGCTGTAGCCTTTCCTATAAGTTCGCCGTAATTGTTATCAGGGTAGGAAGTCCCTACACTGCTCGCATTAAGATACCCGCCTATGCTTAAAGTGCCGCCAGTATTGCCTCCGACATCGCCGGAAGTACTTCCCCCTCCTCTGCTGGAATCACGCTCAGCAATTGTGAACGAGAACTGGAACGGGTCTGAACTGTTGCCTTCAGCGTCAACTACTGAGACAGAACACGAGAAGCGCCCTGCCGCGCTCGGAGTTCCAGAAAGTGTGCCACTGTAGCCTACACCTGTGAACACTAATCCCGGTATAGTCCCTCTGAAGTTCCACCTGCTTATGTGGGTTGTTGATGTGCTTGTTGCAGAGAAAGTTGCCCTGTATGTTTTTCCGACTTGGCCGTCAGGAATAGTTCCTTGTATTGTTATTGTCCCGGCAAAAACTGACGAAGCCGCAGCAATAACTACAAGGACAGCGAGAATAGAGCGTAAAACTTTCTTCATTAAAATCCCTCCTGTAACTCTTGATTTTTAGGTAATTATACGTTAAGGGGGGGGGGCATATGTCAATAAGTAAAAAATGCCCCCTGCCATTTACGACAGAGGGCAATAATTATTTTACCTGTAAAACGAGATTTACTTCCTGCGGTACTTCGTCAGGTCAATCGCAACCGCAACCGCAATGATTACGCCCTTGATAACCTGCTGCCACATCGGCGAGACGTTGATGAACTGC
This sequence comes from uncultured Fretibacterium sp., assembly GCA_937892105.1. The sequence continues at coordinate 13,790 of CALAUZ010000353.1, forward strand.
AAGCCGTACTGAATTATCGTGAAGATTAAAACGCCCATGATAATTCCGCCAACCTTGCCGATACCGCCATTCAGTGAAACACCGCCGACAACGCACGCCGCAATAGCGTCAAGTTCGTAGCCGTTGCCGTAGTTATTCGTAGCACCTGCCGTCCTCGCTGCCTCAAGAACTCCCGCGATACCGTAAAGGCATGACGCAAGAATGAATATCCCCATGATGTTGCGGAAAACGTTAATTCCTGCAACAACTGCCGCCTCACGGTTACCGCCGATAGCGTAGACGTTCTTTCCGAACACCGTCTTGTTCAGTATGAACCATATTACTATGCATATTACTACGGCAATCGGTATCAGTATGCTTATGCCGGGAAATCCCTTGTACAGTCCGTTGAACAGTCTCATCTGCCCTAACTGCGCAAAGTCTGGCCTTATTCCTCCGATGGGCTGGGAGTTGTTGGGAGGCATGTCGAAATACAGTGAGCAGGCTCCATAGATGATGACCTGAACCGCCAGTGTCGCTATGAATGGGTGCATGTCATATTTCGCAACAAGGAAGCCGTTTAACGCTCCGAATACCATGCAGGCAACAATAGCTATGATTATCGGCATCCACACTGCAACCTGCGGAAGATCGGGGAAGAAACGGTTAGCGTATGTCGCTGTCTGCATCATTGACGCTGAGATTACCGCCGCAAGTCCCACCATTCGTCCGGCTGAAAGGTCTGTACCGGCAATCAGAAGCGTGAAGCAGATACCCAATGCCATTATGAGTTTCGTTGATGACTGTGTGAGAATGTCCAGTGCAACTCGTATCTGCATGAAGCGGGGCTGTAATATACATATCACAACGACTAGCACTAACATTGCCAGCAATATAGCGTTGTTCGTTAGAAACTCGGTGAATGTTTTTCCTGCTAATGCTGCTTCTTCCTCTGTCTTATCTTTGGCCATGAAGCCTTTAAGGGCAAAGCATACTCCAATGATAATCATGAACACTGGAAGATCGTAGATTTTGCGGTTAAGCCCCATAGGCCCTTTCGCAAAATAGAGTATTATTCCGAGCGCGAGGAATATTAATCCCCCGATTGTCATCAGACGCTTTGAACGTGATTTTGTTTCCGCCATGATTGTTACTTCTCCTCCTTGTTATGCGGCTGTATCCTTGCGCCCGGCAAACTGGGTAGCAAGTGCCATAATTTTCTCCTGTGAGTATTCGCCCTTGTTCAGGAAGCCAGTTACTCTCCCTTCGCACATCACCATGATACGGTCAGACATTCCCATAAGTTCCGGCATTTCCGACGAAATCATGATTATGCTCTTTCCCTGCGCTATCTGCTCCAACATTATGTTGTAAATCTCGTACTTTGCTCCTACGTCAATTCCCCTCGTAGGTTCATCAAGTATCAGTATATCGGAGTTCGTGAGAAGCCAGCGTGCTATCAGAACTTTCTGCTGGTTTCCGCCCGAAAGGTTCTGTATCAGCGTGTTCAGAGAAGGAGTTTTTACGTTGAGTTTCTTGCACTCCATATCAGCGTCCAACGCTCTTCTGCGGTCATTGAGTACGCCGAGATGTGCGTAATGCCTCTGGTTCGCGATTACTGTGTTCTCCAGAATGGGAAGGATACCGAATATTCCTGTTGCCCTGCGTTCTTCCGTCAATAACGCAAGCCCTCTCGATTTCGCAAAGCCCGGTGATTTCGCCGAATACCTTGCGCCGTTGAGCATAATCTCGCCGGAAGCTATGCCGCGAAGACCGAACAATGCCTCCACAAATTCTGTCCTTTGCGCTCCGACAAGTCCTCCGATTCCGAGTATCTCCTGTCTGTGAAGCTCAAAGCTGACGTTCTGGAATGATTTTCTCGCGGTTGAGCATACGTTCTCGACCTTCAAAACTATTTCGTCTGACGGTTTGCCTTCTCTTGGCGGGAACTGGTTAGTCATTTCGCGGCCAACCATCTGTTTGATGATGAAGTCTATCGTCAGTTTCTCGCCCTTCTCGTCCGAAACAGGCCATGTCCCGACGTAAGTACCGTCCCTCATGACCGTAATTTCGTCCGAAATTTCGAGAATTTCCTTCATCTTGTGCGATATGTAAACGAAGGCAACTCCCTGCGCCCTTAGACGGTTAATTATCTTGAAGAGGTGGTCAACTTCCCTGTCGGATAATGATGATGTAGGCTCGTCAAGGATTATGATTTTCGCCTTCATGTCAACAGCGCGCGCAATCTCCATCATCTGCAATATTGCCGCAGACTGTTCCCCCGCAAGTGCCAGAGGGTCAACATCAAGTTCGAGGTCGTCAAAGAGTGCCTTAGTCTTGTCGTACATGGCCTTGTGGTCAACAACTCCCATGTGTCCCGGAAATCTTCCCAGATACACATTCTCCATTACTGACCTGAAGCGTATAGGGTGTAATTCCTGGTGAACCATCGCTATGCCCTTGTCCATTGCCTGACGTGCCGAATGTATCTCAGCCTTCTTGCCCTCAAGGTATATTTCCCCTCCATCAGGCTCATATATCCCGAAGAGGCACTTCATCAGCGTTGATTTCCCAGCACCGTTCTCACCCATCAATGCGTGAACCGTTCCTTTACGCACGTTGAGCTGTACATTGTCGAGAGCCTTTACGCCCGGAAATGTCTTCGTTATGTTCTTCATCTCAAGAAGGTAATCACTCACTGCCTCTCACCTCTCGTAACTTTCTGGTAAGGTACCCATATATATTTGCCGCCAGTAACTTCACTGCTTACATCTTTACCCTCTGCAAGAGCAACAGCAAGTTTCACCGCCGCACTTCCCTGACCGTCAGCGTCATTCAGGACTGTACCGAGCATTTCGCCCCTGTCCATAGCGTCAAGTGCCGAAGCGTTTGCATCAACACCAACAACAGGAATGTACATTGCCGGATCGCCCTTGTTGTAGTCATTGGCCTTCAGAGCCTCAACAGCACCAAGAGCCATTTCGTCATTGTTCGCGATTACAGCCTCGATGTTCTCAGGGCCTATCGACATGATAAAAGCATTCATGATATTCATGGCCTGCAGCTTGTCCCAGTTTGCGATTGCACCCGCGATTTCAACAGGCTCAATCCCCGCATTCTTCAGTGCCTCAACGGAATACTTTGAGCGCAAAATCATGTCTTGATGTCCGTTTTCACCCCTGAGCATTACGAACTGAAGTTTACCGTCATGGTTCTTGTCAGCTTCGGAATGTACCTTGAAGTATGAGGCTATAAGCTCCCCTGCCTCTGTCCCTGACTCTTCTGCCTTTGCACCAACATAGTAGGCTTTGTTGTATGACGCAAGCATTTCGGGTGTCGGCTCTCTGTTGATGAAAACTACGGGAATATCTGCTGCTTTGGCTTTGTCGATTATCCCCTGAGAGGCCATGCGGTCAACTGGATTAATGATGAGGACGTTCACACCGTTGGCGATAAACTCATCAACCTGCGCGTCCTGCATTGTCTGGTCATTCTGTGAGTCCGCAATGTTGAGGACGGCTCCTGATTTTCCGCTTTCCTCTGTCATTGCGTTCCTGAACCTTAGCATGAATGCATCGCTGAACCTGTATACGCATGAGCCTATTTTGACTTCACCGGCAAATGTGCATGAGGCCAAAGCAAGAATGAATATAAATGCTGTGGTAATAACTTTACGCAATATAAATCACCTCCATAAAAGCAAACCCCCGCCATAAGTTAAACGGGGGCGTATGTCATTTCATTCCGCTATTTCATGAACTCTTTGTAGTTCTCGACTGTAACGGGCCTGTAGGGTATCCAGATGTATTTGCCGTCAGTGATGGTGTAGCCGATTGACTCATCAGTTACGGGCTTGTCGTCAGCTGCAACTACAGCAACTTTCACGGCCGCAAATCCCTGATTGTCCGCGTCATTAAGCACTGTGCCAAGCATCTCGCCTTTGCTCATTGCCTCAAGCGCGGGGGCTGTTGCGTCAACACCTACAACGGGTACATACTTTGCGGCATCGCCCATGTTGTAGCCTTCAGCCTTGAGAGCCTCGATTGCGCCGAGAGCCATGTCGTCATTGTTGGCGAGAACTGCCTCGATGTTGTCGATACCTACTGCTGAGATAAAGCCCTTCATCTTGTCGGTTGCCTGAACCTTGTCCCAGTTTGCTGTGTCGTTGCCGAGTTCAACGATCTCGAAGCCTGCGTCCTTCATTGCTTTCGTTGAGTACTCAGTACGAAGTGTTGCGTCCTGATGGCCCTGCTCTCCGCGAATCATGATGTACTGGATTTTGCCGTCGCCGTTCTTGTCAGCTTTGGGGTTGGCCTTGAAGTAGTCAGCGATAATCTGCCCTGACTGTGTGCCGGACTCCTCTGCCTTTGCGCCAACGTACCAGATCTTGTCGTAGGCGTTCATGACTTCAGCGTAAGGCTCACGGTTCACGAAAACGATGGGGAGACCCTCAGCCTTTGCCTTCTCCATGAGGGGCTGAGCGGCTGTCCTGTCAACGGGGTTGACGATGAGGGCATTTGCACCCTTCGAGATGTACGCGTCAACCTGGTCATTCTGAGCGGGCTGGCGGTTCTGGCTGTCAACGATTTCGAGTTCTCCGCCCTGCCTGTCCATTTCTGCGCGCATTGCGTTGCGCACACCAGTCATGAACGTGTCATCGAACTTGTAGATGCAGGCTCCTACGAGTGCATCTGTTGCGGCGAATGCTGCCACTGCTGATACTGCGAATAATGCTGCTGCGAGAAAAACAACATGCTTCTTCATAGTGAAAAACTTACCTCCTAAAATTATTATTTATAGTACAACGCGCAATAAACGCGATGACTTCCTGCCTTTGAGTATATCCGCAAGCTCGTCTATTTCTCCCATTGCCTTGCTGTCAGTCTTTTTTACAGTTCGTGTTCCTGAAGCGGCAGAGGGCTTTCCTCCCGTAAATCTTACAGTGAACGATATATCTGCTTGTCTGCCGTTCTTCCTGGTAAGACCTGTAATTTTCACATTCCATGTTTCGCCGTCAGAATACTTTACCCTGTCAGGCCGGAATATTATGCATTCGTCATATGCGTAACTCTCATGGTTCACCGCAAAGAAACCGTCCCGCGATGAACTGCTGAAATCCCATGTCTTTCCGTCATTCTGTCTCGTTAGGCGGACGCTAATATTTCTGTCATTGCAGGTATTGAAGATGTCGCTGTTCAGAGTTACAGACCATGCTGTATTGGGGCTGAAATATTCCAGAGGGTGAGGATTTTTGCGTGAAGGCCATGTGATGAACTCATCGCTGACAGGCCATTTCTTCCAGTCAAGGTACTTCTGATATTCGCGTTGGTTGAGCATACGTGAGCCGTTCCCGAACTCCTCAATCACATACGTTACGGCATAGCCCCTTCTAGTACTGAGGCCAAATCCAGCCTGTTTCAGTCTTGGGTTCATCAGCCATCGTCTGTGCCCTAACGCGTAAATGTTGGAGCTGTCGGAATCGTCCATGCATTCACGAAGGCTCTTTACGAGGGACATATCGCCGGATTTCCTTCCGTTCACGCTCTTCCAGCCGGACGAAATATTGCCGTGAGTTGTGCCGTCATATGCCAAATCATAGAAGTCCTGTGTCATTCCAGAAGGTCTGCCGGGTCTGTGCGTCAGAGTGTTAATCGCGTCAAGAAGAACTGCGCCATGCTGCGCTCTGCGGGTGTATTCAGCGTTCAACGTTACGTTCGAAAGCAGCCCGGCAATCCTGCGTATCAGGTTCAACTCGTCCAGTGCCTCATGAAGTACGGACTGTTTCAAAGTTCCGGCACGATAGGGGGAGAATGTCGGTGCTAAATCGTATACGTCCCCGAAAGCTGAAGCTGACGTTGCGGAAATGAGGAATAACGCGGTTAATGCACCGTTGAATTTCCTGCGCCTTAACACAGGTATTACGACAGCAAGAAGCATGAGCGGAAGCCCTGAGCCTGAGTTACACCCTCCGCCGCCTGAGCCGTCATTATTGCTGCCGCCATTGCCGTTAGTGTTCGCTCCGCCTCCTGAGCCGTCATTATTGCCGCCGCCATTGCCGTTAGTGTTCGCAGCCGGTCTGCTTTCCTCGAAACCTGTTGCCTCGCCCGTGAATGTTACAGCGTATGATATGCTTCCTGTTCCGCCGTCTTTGCGGGTTAAGCCTGAGATGTATACCCTCCATGTATCGCCGCTGTTGTAGCCGGAAACACCATCGGGACGGAATATTATGCACTCATCATAGGCTACGCTGTCGGGAGCAATGGTGTAGTATCCGTTGCTTGACGAAGCCCCAAAGTTCCACGTCCTGCCGTCTGAAACCCTAACCAGTCTTACGCTTATAGATGAAGCATTGCATGTGTCAAAAACGTTTCTGTTCAGCGTTACCGACCACGCTGTTTCAGAGTCTATGTATGTGAGGGGGTGTGGGTGCTTTGAGGTTGGCCATGTGATGAACTCGTCAGAGATCGGCCACTTCAGCCATTCGAGATACCGCGCGTATTCTTCCTGAGTGAGAGTGTTGCCGCTTCCTGAATGCTGGAACTCCTCAATGACATACGTAACCGCATAACCTCTGCGCGTGCTTATGCCGAAGCCTGTCTTTGTCATTCGCGGGTTCATGAGCCATCTTCTATGCCCGAGACGTGATATGTTGGAGTTGTCGGAGTCATTCATGTACATTTTTGTACTGTAACTGATAGTCATATTGCCTGTAATCTGACTGCCATCGTACATTTTTGAGACCGCTAAATTTCCGTGCGATGCAGCGTCATAGCCTAAATTATAGAATGAAGTATCCATGTCCGAAGGTCTGCCCGGAGTATGGGAGAGTGTGTCAATGGCATCGAGAAGGACTGCGCCATGCTGTGCTTTGCGTGTGTATTCGTCGTCGAGGGTAACGTTTGATGGTACACCGATGAGCCAGCGTATATAGTTTAACTCACGGAGAGCGTCATACAGGACATCACTCCTGACTGACCCCGCGTAATAAGGCGAGAACGTGGGAGCAGAGTTATATACATCACTTGCGTAAGATGATGATGTAAGTATGAGTATGACGAAGAGAACTGCGGGAAATTTTTTCAGCCTCAACTGGTACAGCCTCCAGAATAAATTTCAGTGTTATGTGAATATTGTATATTATAATTAATTCCGCGAGAAAAAAATTGCGTAAATTATTCGGATTTTGCACCTGTCAATCTTATTTGCACATAAATATTTTACGGGATATAATGCAAAATAATCACATTCAGAATTATTCTTTCACGGAGGATTCAACGATGGCTAAATTCAGGTGCCTTGAATGTAAGAAGGAATTTGAGGCTGACCCTTTATCACCACACAGAAGATGCCCAAATTGCATGGGGCGTTATCTTGAGCTTGTATCAGGGGAAATCCCGCGAGGGAAATCTTGGAGCGCAAAGAGCTATTCAGCAAGGTAGAGAGAAAACATGCCAGACGAACTAAATAATTTAGTAGACGTACATGACATAGTAGCGCAGACGGAAAAGAAGCCTGAACCTTCTGCCCCTGCCGAACCTGTGAAGAAACATGACGAGCCTGAATTTCTGGGGATAAAGTCAACCTTCACGCCTTCACGCGGAGATATGGGCGGTGGTTTCTGCGTAATCTTTGAGGGAAAAACGGGAAGGACAGTGTTCCAGATATTCTGGCTTGCGAAACCTTATGCGGAGGGACAAATACCGGAAGTTGGGAAGGACTGGCGTAATTTTGTGAAGAGCCTTCCATCAATGGGGCCTCTCGATAAGGATTGGGCGGAGAAACTTCAGGCAAAACTCAAGGAAATTCTGACAGTTGAGGAGAAGAAGAACCTTTACGGGAATTACACGAAAGCCAAGATACGACAGCTTGAGAGCATAGTTAGACGCAGCTTTGAGGCAACCGCGCAATGTCTGTTCAGTGCTGCAACGGAAGCAGAGCCTATTGCACGTCCCGAACTTGAACGCGCGAAAGTCATAAAGCCCTTGCCGCCAACTCCTGAAGAAGTGGCACGACAGCAGAGAGAGAAAGAGGAGAAGGAGAAGGCCGAGCAGGAAGAACGGGAGAGAGAGGAAGCCAAGAAAGAAGGTAACTTTGAGGGGACAATCATAAAGTGTACGCCGCAGGTTGATCCTGTAAGGGGTAAGGCATCATCTGATATTGCGCCTGGAGATATTATCGGGGTGAAGATTGAGGGTGAGGGTACTAGTGCGCTTGTGAACAAGTACCTTGCGGAGAACAATATCGAACCGTTGTTCCCTGTTGAAGAGATAAAGGAAACTCAGGGCAAGAAGCTGCTATATGTGAAGATAAGCGATGAGATACGCGGATATATAGCCATCACTAAGGACATAAAGGTACGCGTTAAGGAGACAGCAGAGCCGGAAAAGCCGAATAAGGGTGCGTCATTCATGGGAGATATATTCTTCTTTGGGTTGTTGGGGCTGGCATTGATTGCGTTGTTGCTGGTGATACGTTACTTCTTCCTGTAAACTATCCCCCTGCTTATAGAAGCGGGGGGTTTTCTAATTCTTCGAGGCCATGGTACAAACCTTGCGGGTTATATTTTATTGTATTACGTCCTCTCCACAGGTATTAATCTTCGACAGCAATATCATGTTCTGTTCCGCATGAATGCTTCGGTCTTCTCTGTATCTGTATGTGCTCATACACTCGGCCAGATAACGTTACATCTTTCTTGAGATTCCCGCAAACAGGGACAATATTTTGTTGTCGACTGACTTGCTGAAAGTATAGTTACGCGCTCGTACGTCTTCAGTTTGTTTTTTACCATTTCTAAATATGGAACGATAACTACCATTGATAACTACTATTTCAGGCACGGAAAAAGATATATCCCGTTCACTCAGTCAGCAGGAAGAGTGTAAATAATCACAATGCCCTCCTGCCTTAATGGCGATGGGATAAATCTTTGGAGAACGGTATATATTCCATTCAAGTTCATTATCTTGGCACATATAGGCGTGAAAAAAATATTTTTGCAGTGTTGACATTATGAAAAAGGGGTGTATAATTTCAACACTGCAAAAATATTTTTTTCAC
>CALAUZ010000354.1 GCA_937892105.1 uncultured Fretibacterium sp.
CACCTCCGGCTCTGCCGGCTGCTGTCCGACACGGCGGGAAATTGCACGGATTCTTGCCACGACCTCTTTTGTGTCAAACGGCTTGACAATATAGTCATCTGCGCCGAGTCCCAGTCCAAGCACCTTATCGAATGTTTCCGATTTTGCGGTAATCATAATGATCGGCACATTCGACTTCTTGCGGATTTCACGGCAGACCTGCAAGCCGTCCATGCCCGGAAGCATGACATCCAGCAGCACAATGTCATATTCAGTACTGCGGATCTTGTCCAGAGCTTCTTCACCGTCATAGGCGCAGTCCACTTCCATATTGTCCTGCTCCAGGGAAAACATGATTCCCTTAACGATCAGTTTTTCATCATCAACGACCAATACTCTTACTGCCATGTTCCATCTCTCCTCATCTTAAAAACATTCGACTTGGTTCAACATTGTTTTTATTATATAAGAAAGTCTTGTTTTAGACAAGAACTTCTCAACGCCTTAAGCGGTTATTGCAGTTTTGCCGCCCGTTCAGCAGGGCTGGCAATCTCCGTGATTCGTACGCCAAAGTTTTCATCAATAACGACAACTTCACCGTGCGCTATTAACTTTCCGTTCACGAGAATGTCAACAGGTTCGCCCGCCATCTTGTCCAGTTCAACGACAGCACCGGCTGTCAGGGCAAGTATCTCTGAGACGCTCTTCCTCGCTTTCCCAAGCTCAACCGTAACACGAACAGGAATATCGGCAATAAGGTCTATGGGGCTGGGTGCTCCTCCTCCTCCTGAGCCTCCCAATGGCTGAAATGCGGCAGGCCTAACATCAACCGCAGGGCCTGCGTTCTGTCTTCCTCCTCCCATACTTCCTCCGCCTCCCATAGGTGAATTGTCTGATGCCTGAGTCTGGGGCTGTTTCCCTTCTAGGGCATCACGCATAAAACCCGCAATGTCCAGTGCGTTATCGAGCGTCAAGCATGTCCAGATGTTAAACGGTGTCAGGCTGTCAATTACTACATTAACGGGACTGCACCAAATCTTTTTGTCGGCAGGTTCAAGCGACAACGCCCGCCAGTCATCTTCTCCAAGTGCCGAAGTCGTGTTCTCAGGCATTAACCTTCTTCCAGCAAGAAGCCCCGCAAGGCTCGTGAATGCAGCTCCAACTACCTGGCTCAAACCTTCCTGTGCCGCATTCCAGTACAAATCGCTGGGTTCGGGAATGTCAGCCCCTCCTCCGCCCATCATGAGATCTGCGAGGGTTAATGCTCCCTTCTGGTCAACCACAAGCGCAAGAGGACGGTCATCAAGCCCCCCAAAAGTTGTTGAGAACAGGAACGGAAGCTCTGAGAACTTTCCGCTGAACTCCTCCTGTGTCATGACTTCAGGATTTCCTACGCTGGTTGTAACGTTCTTTCCGGCAAGCATGTTAATAACGCTGTTCTCGGAATTTGCAAAAGTATCGGCTACTTTAGCGAGCTGTTCGGCATTAGCGTCTGAAATATCATCTGCGTCCCCAAAATCTCCTCCGCCTGAAAGAAGGGCGTTAATCTCATCGGGACTTAGCAAATCATCAGGCATAAATTATTCTCTCCTTTCATGCAGTGTCTATTTATGTGCGTCTGCGTCTTCAGGAACAACCTGCGGCAATTCCTGAGTGAGTACTTTCGTGAGTTCGACGGCCATATGTCCATTGAGCGTGCCCGGGCGGGCCTTGAAGCGTACCTGGTTGCCAACGCGGACATCAATATGCGAGTCTTTCAGCTCATCGAGTTTTATCACGTCCCCTGGCTGTAACGCATATACATCGCCAAGAGACAATACGGTGTGGCCAAGCTCCATCGCAAGCGGCATATTGACCTGCATAATTGAATTGTTGAGCCACGTCCTGACTTCATCGTCTCCCTTATGGCTTGTTGACGCGAACCACTGCTGTGATGAAAGTCTGTCTATTATCGGCTCTATCAGGAAATACGGGAAGCACAAACTCACCATTCCTTCAACGTCCGAAACTCTCAGCTTCATTATGACGACAAGAACCATATCACTCGGCGAGCATATCTGTACGAAGAATGGGTTGCTCTCCATGCTCTCGAACCTGAAACGCACATCGACAACAGTACTCCAGCTATCCTCCAGAAGTTCCAGTATCCTCATGATTACGCGCTCAATTACTGTCTTTTCTATGTCGGTGAGTTCCCTTATATTCCCCGTGAAAGTCCCGCGCCCTCCCAGCATTCTGTCTATTATCGTGAAGACTAACGCCGGATTAATCTCGATGAGCATACTTCCCTCGAACGGGTGCATTTCTATGAGGCCGATTACTGTAGGCTGAACCATATAGTTCACAAATTCCTCATATGCAAGCTGTTCAACCGAAGCTATTTCCGCCGACACAATTGAACGTATCAGTGTCGATAACACCGTAGTCATCTGCCTGGCAAACGACTCATGTATCATCTGGATAGCACGGAGCTGGTCTTTGCTGAACTTGTCGGGACGCTTGAAGTCGTATACCTTGAGTTTGGCATATTCGTCAGCCTTAGCGGCGATTTCGTCAATATTCGCGCCGCTGGAGATTGACTTCATTAACGCATCTATTGCGTCCTGTGATAATACATCGGGCATTTCGTCAAGCCTCTTACTGCAAAACTATGCTCTCGAAGAGTACGTTCACTATTGGAGCCTCGCCGCCGACATCTGGAAGCATACGGTTCAACGAGCGTTTTATGTCGCCCGCAAACTGCAAAGTTCCTTCCGCGCTGGTAAGATCGTCATATACTCTGTCTTTCACAAGCATGAAGACCTCGTTGCGTATCCTCATGAGCCAGCCTGGTGTCTGAATGAGTGCTGATGCGCCCTCCTTCTCGGTAAGCTCAAGAGACAGTCCAAAGCTGATTACGTGTCTTCCTGCGCCTGCCAGGTTGCTGGTGAACTCGCCGATTGAGACTATTGGGCCTGGTTCCTGGACTACTTTGCCTGTGCCTACCGCGTTGTCGTCCTGCGGGGCCATCGTTCGGCCAAGTATAAGTCCTCCGCCGAAACCTGCTCCGAACATTACCAGTCCTACTACTGCAAAAATTAGTATGCGCTTCAAGTTCGATTTTCCTCCTGAATTTCAAATCTAAAATATTGGCGGAATGCCTGCTTCCCTGCACAGTATATTAGCTTCAAGTCTGGTGAATGTGCTGTGCCTTCCTACAGGAATGCGCCTTCCCTTCGCATTAACGAATATGCTGTGATTGCCCCCTTCGCGCTCGAATAAAACTCCGCACTTCCTGAAATATCTGATAATATCCCTTCTTTTAACAGACATTTGCAAGTAAAGCCTCTTTCTCAATCATTATAGAGATGGGCTTCACTGTGAAAGGCAAGCTGGGAATTTCTTCACCGTCCTCATAATACGCAAGTGCCATCTCACGCGCGGCATCTTTCAGCATATACTCGCATTCATCAAGGTCTTTGCCTGATGTGATTACGTTAGGCCACTCCAATAGCTGACCCATATACCCTTCCTCAAGTTTCGTATAGCACGCTGTAAACTGCACTCTATATTCTCCTCCTTTAGCGTTTCTGTAGTCCGTTCGTATCGCAATGTCTAAAATATTGCCGGTACACCAGCGTCCCTGCACAATATGTTGGCCGTAATTCTGTCAAAAATATTATGACGTTTTATCGCTGTTGCTCTCCCATCTTCGTGAACATAAAAGCTGTGGCGTTTTCCCTCGCGTTTCAAATAGAAACCGCACTGTTCCATATGCCTTATGAGTTCCCTGCGCTTAACTGACATGTACCATCAATGCCTCTTCCTCAGCCGGTACACATTCAGGCGCAACAGATACTGATACAGGCTCAAGAATAAGCGGAGTATACGGAATTTTTCGGCCGTCTTCCTCGTAGATTTCCGCCATTTCTCCCGCAGCCTCAAGGAGAAGTTCACGGCAGTCATCAAGATTATCTCCTTCTGTAATAACTCCCGGCCATTCCAGCAGCTTCCCCATGTATCCATGTTCTAACTTCCGGTAGCACGCTGTAAACTGCACTCTATATTCTCCTCCTTTAGCGTTTCGGATACTGTGACAGAAACACAATCTCTACCCGCCGGTTTAACGCCCTGTGTTCGCTCGTATCGTTGGGGACTATGGGCTGTGCAGAACTGAAACCTGTTGCCTGTAGCTTCACTGGGTCAAATCCCCCCTCATGCTCCATATAGCTGGCAACTGCCGCCGCCCTCATCGCACTCAGCCCCCAGTTGTCGCGGTATATTCCTCCCCTCAGCACTCCTGAGTCCGTATGGCCTTCTACCGCCGCAAACGGCACTCTGTCCCTCACTAGCTCCGAAATCTTGTACAGTGCCCTCCGCCCTTCCGGCCTGAGTTCCGCGCTTCCTGGCATGAACATAAACTGATCGCTTATTGATACGGCAACTCCCCTCTGGTTTATTGAAACCTGTATATCCCTCGTAAGGTTCTCGGAACGCAAAAACGAATTCAGCGTATATGCTACATGCCTCGTATCTATCTCCACACGTTCACTCGCGCCGGGACTTGTCCCGACTTCACCGCTTCTGTTGGGGTCAGTAGATTCCTCTGTCGTTACGCCGCCTTTAAGCACTCCAAGAGAGCCACGCAATGACAGCAAGGCTTTCTGGAATTTCTGCGAGTCGATTGATGACATTGCAAACAACAGTATGAAGAAGCACAGTATAAGCGTAACCATGTCTCCATACGTCCCCATGTAGAACGGGGCGGATAATCCTGGTTCTTCGGGTTTCTTCTGACGCGCCATCGTTTAGCCCTCCTCCTGGTTGAAGGCTTCTCGCATTGCTGGAGGCAGATAGACCTTGAGTTTCTCCTCGACTATACGGGGGTTCTCGCCTGCCTGTATCGCAAGTATTCCCTCAACCATAAGCTCCATCGATTTCACTTCCTGAGCTGAACGGGCCGCAAGCTTCTTGCTCACCGGCGATCCGAACATGTTGGCCATCATTGAGCCGTACATCGTCGTTATGAGCGCAACAGCCATTCCTGGCCCAAGAGCGTTCACGTCCTGAAGGTTTCCAAGCATTGCTATAAGACCGATAAGAGTCCCTATCATTCCGAATGACGGCGCAAACTCCGTAAGGTTGTCGAAAACTGCTTTGTTCGCACTGTGCCTGTCCTCAAAGTTCCCTATTTCTGTGTCCAGTATTGCTCTCACAAGTTCAGGGTCTGTCCCGTCAACAACAAGCTGTATCGCCTTCCTCATGAAGTCGCTGTCAACTTCCGCAACATCTGCCTCAAGCGATAAAAGCCCCTCACGCCTCGCCTTCTCCGCAAAACTCACTATCATCTGAACCATTCCTACCAGGTCTGGCTCTTGGAACATAAATACATTCTTCATGCAGCCGCCGATCGCTTTCAATCTGTCGCCAGGATTGGAAATTATCGTTGCTCCGATTGCCCCTCCGATTGTGATCATCAATGAGGGAACGTCAAAGTATGCCCCTATGTTTCCACCCGAAGCCATTGACGCTATAACCAAAATCCATGTTGCCAGAAATCCTATGAGACTTGTTAAATCCAAAGTGTATACACCTCTGCCGTTGTTTTATTCTGATTCGTCTGCCGTATTTGCGATTATGCAGGTATACCCCGCCGCTTTCCTGAAGGCTATAATCTTCCTGTACACGTCCTTCACCTTTTCGCGCACTACGTACCTGTGCCCGTTAAGCAGACGCAGAACAGTGTCCGGCGTTACGTCTATAGTTTCTATCATGTCGGAATTGAGCAGGAATGCTTCCCCGTTCAGACGATGTACTTCAATCATTATATTACAACGCCAGCCCTTCGTTTGAAATTATGTACCCCTGCCGTGAAAAACAAAGCAGTAAAAGTATTATGGGATAATCAGTCTAATATTATACGATTTTGAGGGCAAAAAGCGATAAAATAATCACACGAAAATTTTTGCAGGAGGTGCATAATTTACACCATGCCAGAAAATATCAATGAACTGTACAATCGGATAGACTTTCTCATTAACGGAGGTGCGGTGAAAGCCTTGACCGACTTCCTGGACGAGAAGGGCTTAAAGGCTCTAATCGCTGAACCAAGCAATCCTGGAACATTGAATGTCATTGACGCAGCAGGCATAGTTCCGCAATCGCTCACCCTGAAGGACGAAATTACGCGCCTGTTCTCCCCTGTCATCGCTAAGGAACAGTACGAAATCGAATACGCCGAAGGTTCTGAAGCATGGCAGGGCGTTGTCAGGATACGCGGTTCACAATGGGAAGTATATATTCTCCTCAAGGACAAGCCGTCAAGCCCAGAAGCACTCATGAATGACCTGAAGCCTTACGCCGGATTAATCATGTTATGGGAGACATCGCGCAAGATTTCTGAGACGGAGAAGAAGCTGTCGCGCCTGTCGTATATGATACTCGCAACAAAAAACACATTAGCTTCAATATTTGAGCCAATGCCGTTGCAGTACTTTGCGTCATTCCTCGCAGATGTCTTGCAGGAGAGCCTGTTCCCAAAGTCAATCGCAATTCTCAGAGACGAGGGAAGCTACCTTTCGGTCTTCAACGGAAAAGCAGACAATATTCCGGAACGCAAAGGAATTTACGCCGAGCAAATTCTCCCTCCAAACCCCGTCATCGTAAAGGACACTTCACCCGTTGAGATTGTTCTTCCTGTGGCTGAAGGTGAATGCAGGCTGTTCTGTCTCATTCAGTGGGATAATCTTCCCGATGACCAGACGATGAATTTCCTTGAGCTTCTGGGCAATCTCGCTGTCCGTGCAATCGCAATCAACAATCTACGCGCAAAGTCAATGCAGGCTGAAGCAAATATTTCCACTGGAGAATTCACGGTTCTGTCGCTCTCGAACGTCCTCAAAGTGCTGCGAGGAGCAGAGGATAAGGGAAAATTCTTCTCACTTCTTGCCGACATATTCATGGAACAGAGCCGAATGCAGAACTGTATACTCGCTTCGTGGAACAAAACACGCAACGGTTACACCCTCACAGAACGGAGGACAGGACACATAAAGGTTGACGCAGACCCGACGCTTCTGGCCTCACCTGAAGGGCCGATACAGAGCGTGAAAGTCAGCGAGGCTCATTACGTACTTTCAGATATCAGCCCTGACGGAGTGTTCAGGTCATGGGGGCTTGCGGGCTGTCCGTGGAAGAACGTGTTTAAGGAAGCGGCGGCAAAATACATCTTCCCAGTCTGCGATGACAATTCACTCGTAGGGATAGTTGCGCTTGGTGCAGGTCAGGGAGGCAGAGTTGCGCTTGACCGTTCACAGCTGGCATCATTACAGCTTATTGCTCAGTTTGCGGCCTATGAGTTCAGGCGTTTCGAGTAATTGTATGCGATATGGGATTACTGAAACCAGGTTTTACGCGTGAAGATTTACTGCGCATAGACGATAAAGAGCTGCCCTTGCTTGCTGATGAGGTGAGGGCAGTTATTGTAGACACTGTGAGGAAGAACGGCGGGCATTTAGGCTCATCGCTTGGAGTTGTCGAGCTTACTATTGCCATGCTGAAAGTCTTTGACCCCCTCAATGACAGAATAATATTTGACGTTGGACACCAGTCTTACCCCTACAAGATACTGACAGACAGGTTTGACCAGTTCCACACGTTAAGGCTGAAGGACGGGATATCAGGCTTCCCCAGAAGAAACGAGTCCCCATACGACCACTTCAACACCGGACATTCAAGCACGTCAATCTCTGCGGCATTGGGATACGCAAAGGCGAGGGATCTTCTTGGCGAAAAGAGGAGCGTTATAGCCTTCATAGGGGACGCGTCATTGATTAACGGGCTTGCTTTCGAGGCGTTGAACTACGTTCAGGAGACGAGGACTAACTTCATAATCATACTCAACGACAACAGGCATTCAATCAGCAGCAGGATAGGGGGATTTTCTACGGTTCTGGCTGAACTGTCGGCGAACACATGGTACAGGGGTGTAAAGAACTTTTTTAGATGGAAGTTCTGGAAGGAACGCAGAAGTCCTTACGAGAAAGATACTAATCCTTTTGCCCGCACAAAGAATTTCATAAAGTCATTCATAAGACCAAATTTATTCGGCCAGCTAGGCATAAATTACTGGGGGCCGTTTGACGGCCATGACATAACCAGCGCAATCCGTATGCTTGAGCTGGCGAAGAACTATTACAAGCCCGTAATCCTCCACTTCAACACCGTAAAGGGCAAAGGCCTGCCTGAAGCAGAAGCAGACCCCACGAAGTATCATCAAGTATCGCCCGCAGGACAGGCAAAATCACGGACATGGAGCGAAGCCGCCTCAGAGATTGCTGAAGAACTGGCCATTAAGGACGAACACATAGTGTGTTTCACGGCGGCAATGTCTACTGGCGTGAAGCTGGAAAAATTCTCGCGAATGTTCCCAGACAGGTTCTTTGACGTTGGGATTGCTGAGAGCCACATGCTGACGATGGCTGCGGGATTAGCGGCGGGAGGTATGCGGCCATGGGTATTCATATACTCGACGTTTCTGCAGAGGGCAATGGATCAGCTCATGCATGATATTGCGCTGCAGAACCTGCCAGTCGTACTGATGGTTGACCGTGCAGGGCTTGCGGGTTCGGACGGCGATACACATCAGGGGCTTCTCGATATCCCATGGGGAAGGGCTGTACCTAACCTTGAAATTTACGCGCCATGCGATGAAGCCTCATTACGAGATGCTATGCTCAAAGCCTCAAAGCGCGATGGGCCGACACTGATACGTTACCCGCGTGGAAGCATTCCCCGTGATAGATTGAGCGTTGATGTCCACGATGAAGGCGTGGCATGTATTCATGACGGAAAAGGCTGGGCATTGCTTGGTCATGGTGCAAGCGTCCCTACAATGCTTGAGGTCAGAGACATGGCCGGACGTGAGGGGCTTGATGTTCCTGGAGTGTACGATGTACGAAGGGTTAAGCCTCTTGATGTGGGTGCTGTTGATGGCATTCTGAGAAGATACGGTGTTGTTGCCGTGATTGAGGAGAACTACATGCCTGGCGGAATTGGCGAGGCTTTAGGGGCTGTAATCGCTGAAGGGAATTACGGTGTAAAGCTGCTGCGTTTCGGAGTGCCTGATGTATGCGTCAAACATGCGACACAGGCGGAACAGCGGAAACTTTACGGCCTCGATGCCGCCAGCATTATAGAACGCTACAAGAAACATCTTGAAGATGAAAGCTAAAGATAGACTGGATAAATTACTGCCTGAACTTGGCCTCACTGATACGAGGAACAAAGCTCAGGCATTAATTATGGCGGGAAAAGTGCGTGTGAATGGCCAGGTAATCACTAAGGCTGGTGCAATGTTCAGCCATGACGCAGACATTACGCTTGACGAGACATCACAATGGGCAGGAAGGGGAGCAAAGAAACTTCTGCGGGCATTCGAGGTTTTCGGGCTTGACGTTAATGGCAAAACCTGCGCGGATTTCGGGGCATCAACTGGAGGCTTCACAGATGTTATGCTGTCGAAAGGTGCTGGGAAAGTCTATGCTGTCGATGTCGGCTACGGGCAGATGATATGGAGGCTTGCCAGTGATGACAGAGTTATTGTGATGGACAGGACTAATGCAAGGTATCTTAAACGTTCGGACTTTCCGGAAGAGATAGAGTTTGCCGGCTGTGATGTATCGTTCATATCATTGCGTCTGATACTGCCAGTGCTTGATGATGTCGTGAAAGATGATGCTGTAGTATTAATAAAACCGCAGTTTGAGGCTGGAAGGGAGAAAGTTTCGCGGGGAATAGTCAGGGATAAAGCTGTGCATTCTGAAGTTATAGGGGGTATACTGCAATTTATACGCGAGAATACGGGGTTCAAGGTATCCGGCCTTACGTATTCGCCGATAAGAGGGAATGAGGGAAACATAGAGTTTTTATGCCGCGTAACACACAGCGGTGATGACAATAATTATGATGTTGATGATATAGTGAATGAAGCGCATGAATACGCAGAGAGGTGATCAGCGATATATGACACAGAAAGAATTTCTGAGACTTTGTGCTTATGGTGAACGTGTTGAAATTGAGAACGCAATAATATCCGGTATTGACGTGAATGCCAAAGCATACATGCACGGTGCGAAAGTGCCTCCGCTTTTTGTGGCAGTGATGGAGGAAAACGAAGAGGCAGTGAAGGTACTCATAGAATATGGTGCCAGACATGGAGACGGTTTCATAGGTGCAATAGTGCGCGGGAAGAAAAAGCTGTTGAAGCTCCTAAAGGACAGCGGTGCGGACGTGAACTGCGAGGACTCCAACCATAACAGCCCGTTGCTTTTTGCCGTAACCGCTAACAAACAAAGAATGGTGAAATGGCTGATAGAGTGTGGGGCTGACGTGAACATGAAATCGAATGCAGGGTATGCACCTCTTACATATGTGGTGCTTATGCAGGCAGTTGCGGACAGCACGAACGGCAGGCACAGGAAAGTAAACCCCGAAATAGTGAACCTTCTGATGAGGGCTGGAGCGGATTATGACGAAGCAATGATTATAGCTGTGAAGTCAGGAAATATAAAATTTTTGGAGCTGATGCTTCAGAATGGTGCAGACATTAACAGACAGTGCGGAGACAAATGGAACCATCAAAGTCCTCTTGCGGCGGCAATATTCACCGGCGAACGTGAAATAAGCGCGGAGATGGTTGAGTTTCTGGCCTCAAATGGTGCGGACGTTAATGAAGTTTTTGAGCTTGGCGAAGACACCCTTACCACAGCCCTCAACGTATCCATAACGATGAACAGGCCGGATATTGCTGATGTACTTTTGTCGCACGGAGCAGACCCTGACTTCAGGGACAGAACCGGAAGAACTCCTCTTGTGTATAGCGTTCTTACCGGCGAGGAAATTCTCAGAGTTTTGCTGAAACACGGAGCAGACCCCGACATTCCCGACAAGGAAGGAAGAACTCCGCTGATGCTTGCGGCTCTCGATGTTGGAACAGAACCAGGTATCTCCGAAGCACTCATAGAGTACGGAGCAAACGTCAACGCTCAGGACAACGATGGAATGACCGCGCTGCTCTGGACTGTTGCCGGAAAGGACAGAACGCCGGGCTTTCTGATGTCTGCGCTGATGAGGACAGGGGGGTTGAGGGCTGAAGGCTGGGAAACATGGTTTATGCTTGCTGTGGTGTATATCGCGCTGAAGCGAGAGGCACAGCTAGACAGTATAAGGCTTCTGCTCCTTCATGGTGCGGATATTAATCTATCTGACAACAAGGGAATGAATGCCATGATGTGTGCTATGATGAATTTTGATGACGAAGCGGTAGAGATACTCGAAGAAGCCAGGCAAAACATACAGGATAAATCTTAATCTGCAATTAAGGAGGAGGAACATACAATACATGTGGCGTACTACGTTAAAGAGGTGGCTAACTCCCGCGAAACTTGGGGAGTTTGATTTAATCATTGAGCCGAACAAGACAACTTCAGACTTCCTTTATGAGCTGGTAAAGTTCCGTGAATTATTCTTCTTCATGGCATGGCGGGATATACTGGTGAGATACAAGCAGACAGTTATAGGCGTAGCATGGAGCGTCATACGTCCGCTTCTAAGTATGCTGATCTTCACGGTGATATTCGGGCGTGTTGCGAAACTTCCAAGCGAGGGAGTGCCTTATCCCATAATGGTATTCTCAGCCTTGCTCCCCTGGCAGTACTTCTCAAACTCAATGCAGAGCAGTTCAGAGGCATTTCTCAGGGCTTCAGGCATGATAAGCAAGATATATTTCCCGCGCCTTATACTTCCAACATCTTCTGTCCTCGTCAGTGCTGTAGATTTCGCGATATCATTCGTACTGTTATGCCTGTTAATGCTGGTATACAGGTTTGTTCCGTCGCCGATGATAATCCTTCTGCCGATATTCTTCATTCCGGCAACGACTACCGCGCTTGGAGTGGGGTATTTCTTCTCGGCACTCGGCGTAAAATACCGCGACTTCAGACACATCATGCCATTCATCGTACAGTTTGGTCTTTACGTTTCGCCGGTAGGTTTCTCAAGCTCAGTAATTCCTGACAAATGGAGGCTTCTCTACAGCCTTAACCCTATGGCCGGTGTAATAGACGGTTTCAGATGGTGTATTCAGGGTACGTCGGTGTCATTGTACATGCCAGGTTTCATAATATCGCTTATAACGTCAACGCTGATATTCTGGTACGGCCTAAAGTACTTCCGAAAGACGGAACGGACATTCGCGGACTACATTTAGCGAAGGGGGAATATATAACATGCTTGCGATAAAGATTGAGAACTTGGGGAAAAGGTATATTCTCACCCACAAATCTAACGACAGGATTTACGATGTACTCACGAATTTAGGTTCGCGTCTAGTCCGAAGAATGAGACACCCTTTCGCTGAGAGGTCAAAACCTCAGAACATCGAGGATTTCTGGGCCTTGCGCAACATAACATTCAACGTTGAGCAGGGTGAACGCATAGGCATAGTAGGCCATAACGGCGCAGGAAAATCAACACTGCTGAAAGTCCTCAGCCGCATTACAGACCCAACGGAAGGCAAAATCTCCATCAAAGGCAGAGTGTCGAGCCTTCTTGAAGTTGGAACAGGCTTTCACCCTGACTTGTCAGGACGCGAAAATATATACCTGAACGCCGCAATTCTTGGAATGAGGACAAGGGAAATACGCCGAAACTTTGATGATATTGTCGCCTTTGCCGGTGTCGAGAAGTTCCTTGATACTCCTGTAAAACGATATTCCAGCGGTATGTATGTCAGGCTTGCATTCGCCATTGCCGCTCACCTTAACTCGGAAATATTAATCATTGATGAAGTTCTTGCGGTAGGAGATATGGAGTTCCAGAAGAAATGTATGGGAAAGATGGACGAGATAAGCCACAAGGAAGGGCGTACTATATTGTTCGTCAGTCATAACATGGGGGCAATATTACAGCTCTGCAACAGGGTAGTATGTCTGGATCAGGGGCATATGGTTTTGGATACGTATGATGTGAACGAGGGTGTTCAAAAGTACATGAACCTATCACAGCTTCAGGCATCGGACGCTGAATGGAAAAATCCCGGCGGAAAATTCGAGAACGATTACTTTACTCCGTTAAGGTTCGGAGTATACAATGCTAAAGGCGAGGTCAATCTTGCGTCAGTGAAGCAGGACGATGAATTGTTTGTTGAGATTGAGGGCATAGCCAGGAAACCTGAACACGGATTAGGGGTAGGGTATTCACTCTACACGCAGGAAGGTTCGCTGATGTACAGGACATACCACGCTGACCAGACGGACACGCCGGAGGAAATTCCAACCCTAGAAGGCCATGTAACGCTGAGAGGACGCATACCCGTAGAGGTTATGAACATGGGAGCAAAGAGATTAGACCTGTCTGTAATCATGAATAATATGCGATGGATTATAAAGCCTGAAACGCGCGGCAATCCTTCAGCGTCATTCACGGTTGAGCCGCATCTTGACAGTTCATCGCCATACAGGACAATGAAGAAAGCAGGGCCAATGATGATAAACAGTTCGTGGACACTGAAGGGAGAATAAGACATGAAGAAAGCACTAATCACAGGTATAACAGGGCAGGACGGAGCATACTTAACATCGTTCCTTCTGAAGAAAGGTTATGAAGTTCACGGTCTGAAGCGGCGCAGTTCAATCTTCAACACTGCGAGGATAGACGGCTTCTACAAGGATTTGCACGAGGAAGGGCACAAGTTCTTTCTGCATTACGGGGACTTGACGGACTCCAGCAACCTAATACACATGGTGCAGATGATACAGCCTGACGAGATATACAATCTTGCGGCACAAAGCCATGTAAGCGTTTCGTTCGAGACACCGGAATACACTGCGGACAGTGATGGTCTTGGAACGTTGAGGCTTCTTGAGGCGGTAAGGATACTGGGACTGGAGGGCAGTACGAAGTTCTATCAGGCATCAACGAGCGAATTATACGGGAAGGTTCAGGAGACACCGCAGAAGGAAACTACACCGTTCTATCCCCGAAGCCCTTACGCCGCCGCAAAACTTTATGCTTACTGGATAACTGTGAACTACAGGGAAGCATACGACATGTTTGCGTGCAACGGAATACTCTTCAACCATGAGTCAGAACTCAGGGGTGAAACGTTTGTTACCCGAAAGATTACGCGTGCGGCAGCAAGGATAGCACTCGGACTTCAGGAGCGCACATACTTGGGCAATCTCAATGCAAAACGTGACTGGGGACATTCAGAGGATTATGTGCGTGCAATGTGGCTGATACTTCAGCAGGAGAAGCCGGAAGATTTTGTGATAGCGACAGGCGAGACGCATTCTGTGAGGGAATTTGCGGAACTTGCGTTCCATGAGGCCGGAATAGATATCGAATGGAATGGCACAGGTCTCGATGAAAAGGGAATTAACGCAAAGACAGGCCAGGCAGTAATAGAGATAGATCCACGATACTTCAGGCCTACTGAAGTTGATTTATTGCTTGGAGACCCCTCAAAGGCTGAACGCATATTAGGCTGGAAACGGAAAGTAACATTCCCTGAACTTGTCCGAAGAATGGTGAAACATGACCTTGAACTGTTCAAGAAGGATATATTAATCCGCGATGCAGGCTACAAGGTTACGAACGCATTAGAGGAAGCGTAGTAAGCATAAAGGTACGGGCGGTGTTGAAGGTTAAGGTTAATCACTCCTCACTGTCCGCGTCATCTGTATCGACAATCTCACCCCTGAACTCGCCCTTACGGCAAAGGCTCTTTATGTGGCAATACCTGCATGGCCCTAAGGAATATTCAGGCGCAAAATCGCCAGACTTCAGGACACGTACAGCACACTGCATTGCGTATTCACCCTCAGTTTTACGCCCTTCAATGTCAGTGCTGGGAATAACCTTTTCACCCTTGCTGTTATACGGCATTAACCCCGCAAAGATACCCGCCGTATCGCTCCCGAAAGTTCCGAAAACACAGCCGTCCTCATGGCCGAGTATGTAAACTCCCGAAAGAGTACAGTCATAGTTCCGCCCGAAAAGTGCCGCATACAATGAGAGCTGTAAACCGTGTTTGAACTCGCAGCGTTCGGGCTCAGTGTTCCACGTTCTTCCGCTGATATCGTCCATACCTTCATCGTAGCTGCTGCTTTTCTTTCTGCCTTCCTTGTAGTCAGCAATGAGGGCAAACCGTGAACCGTCATGCTTTCTCAGTATCTCTATTCTGTCGCACTGTCCCAGAAACTTTATGCCGTCAGCCACAGTGTACATTTGAGCCTCATCTTCAAGCAATATACTTTCATGTTCATATTTTGCGTGCAGAGCGTCTAGTATCTGGCCCTGAACCCCCGCAAGCCTTTCAGCACGAAACTTCACGCCCTCAAGCCTGCGTTTAAGCCTGCCGTCATTCAGGAGATGTGAAAACTTCGAGTATGCCTCGTCATCTGCCTTAGCCAGCCTGTCCCATTCCTGTTTAGCAATGCTGACGAAATGTGTACCCGATGATGTCATGTCCTGGCGGTAATTCTTCCAGACAAACTCCCAATACTTGTGGAGCATATTCCCCCATTCTGCTGGAGAGACAAGTTCTGAATCCGGCTGATAAAGTTTTGCCCTGTTCTTCTGCCACCATAAGAAGGGACACCCCAGTAACTCCTGAATATTGCTTGCCGCAACACTGTATGCCCTTGCTGAAACATGAGGAACTTCACGTGAACTTGCGCTGTTTCCTGCGTCAATCTTTGGGAACGTGTAACCGTCAGAACCAAGCAATATATTTATGCCTTCGGAGTTTAATTTTTCGCATTTCCAGTCCGTCATGTCGTCAACAAACTTCTGCATGAAGGGCGACTCTGATACCGGCCTTCCCTCATCGTCAAGCAATGGCCGCGATATTATGGTGAGGCTTTCACCTGCCTGGATTAACCTGCGGAATAAAGCTTCTTTCTGTTCGGCATCTTCTTTCGTTGTGGGAAGATACGTGCCTTTTTCGCGGAGCAATCTTCGTTCTTCGTTGCCGAGCAATGGCGAACTTTGAACGTTTGGAGACCATGATTTTGATGTTACGCCCGACATTATCCAGACTGGGAAGAATGCAAGGACAGGGGGCTGTCCCATAAATATCCGCACGGAGTTGGAGAGTTGAATGGCAGCGCGGACGTGGGAATTTTTGCACCAGTCTTCGAGAAAATCATATGCCGCATCTCCACTCAGTTTTTCGTCCCCAACACGCCCTAAATCTGGCAAAAGTTCAGAGAGTGCCAAAACTTTCTCGTCAACAGTCTGAATTGCGCTTGCAGTAATTCTTCTTGTCTCGTCAAATTCCGGAAAATCAGCGATACAGTCTTCACGGTTCAGCCATAATCCAGGAGCATTCAGGAACTCTGAAAAAGCTCTTATAATCCGTGAAGGAGTGTTGCCGGCTTTCATGGCACCGCAGAACTTCCCTATAGCTTCAATAGCCAGCATTGCCGAATAGAAAGCGTCATGCAGTTTTTCTTCTGGATCATTAACGCGTTCCGAGAGGTATTCTGCCCACCTTTCGAGGCCGGAACGCCCAGCCTTGTAAGCTCTCATTACAGGGAAGCCTGAACCGGCGAAACACGGCTGTGTAAGCATTATTGCCGTATCGTAAGACGGGAACTGCCTCATGCTGAGATGACGCAGTGATGACAATATCTTGCCAGGAAGTGTCTGGTTAATCGTTATGCCTTTCATGAAGCCGTAGGGGATATGATACCGCGTTAAAGCTTCTGCAAACTGCTCCTGCCTGCCCTCGTCTATCATCAGCCCTACAGCGTCAAAACCAGGAAATTCCCCGCCATTCTGCCATTCACCTGACTGCCACAACGAAAGTGTCCTGGCAATGATTTCGGGTTCAAGTCCAGGTTCTGCTGAAGGGATAATGATAATGCGGCCGGAAGACTTTTGCGGTGAAGACTTAATGCCGAACTGTGAAGCCGCATCATGAAACCCAGACATATAGGCTTCAGGCTTTATGATTACGGTATCCCTGCATCGGTCAACGATTGCCCTCACTAACTCAAGCTGTCCATGATTGAACGACATGAACCCCGCAAACACCATCACTAAATCCCTGCCCCATTCCTGATTTTCGAGTATCTCATCGTATGCGGCGGTGTAAACCTGTGCGCTGTCGAGCAAGTCATTTGTTTTCAGGTAATCCAGATATTGCGAATACACATCATACAGAAGAAACTCTGAAGGGTTATCGCTTTCGGGGTTATTTATGAGCTGTTCAGGACGCACTGCCTCATTCAGAAGCTCCCTGATGTCGTCAGAGATTACGGAGAGGAAGCCGGGACGTTTGAGACCTGGAAGCAATGCCGCTTTCTCCGAGTAATGCCGTATTGCGTAGTTCAGAATGTCTCTGAGTATGAGAAAGTGGTCTGGAGGGGATAACACGTGCCTTCTATGGTCATACGCAATATCATCATAGATATCCTGCCACGTCCAGAGATTATGATTTTCATGGCCCGGCCAGTAATGTTTGTCTTTCCTTGAAGGTACGACGAAGCGAAGGTTATCATCACGCCCTGCCCTCATGATGTCCCGGACTATATTGGCAAACTCAGAACCGCTGCTGTAAGAGTAAGTCTTTAAGGCCATTTATACCCTCTATTTCTATTCCGCAGGCACAAGCAAAACGTTAATGTTCCCTTTCCCAGCGAAAATTTCTGCCCCAGCCTCAATATGTCCAATATGCTGCCGCTGGAAACGTTCACCATTCTGCTTGTAGATTATCGAGAGGCTGTGACGGTGAGGCATGTAGATTATGTCTCCTGCTCTGTAGTTGTTGGCGGAAAGTTTTCCCGTTGGCAATACTATGGGAAGTGTGCATGACATCTCGCGGCCAAAAACGTTGCGCATTCTGAACACTGCCGGAAGCTGTGCAAATAACGCCCTTGACGCTGGGTTATCCTCAAGTACGGCGTTCATATTTCTTCCCTTAATCGCAACAATAATCCTCATTTCTCCGGCGAAAGAACACTCCGCAAGCATGAGAATTACAGACATAATCATACAAGCCTTTCGCATGATAGTTAGAGCCTTAATCGCCCGTCTAGCCTCCGCATGATCCTGAGCAGCCTTCACAGCCCATTCCGCAGCCGCCAGTCCTCCACGCCGCAATTACAGGCACGAATATATCCATTATCGCGGGAATTTCATCTGTTCCATTGTCCTGGCTGTCAAGCTCCAATACCTGCATAACTTCTTCAGGTGTCTCATAGCCGTCAAGAATGCTCTGCACTATGTCCCTAAGATATATATCCTTCTCAGGGCATACCGGAGTGTCAGCCGGAGCGCGAGACCAGTCAATGCGTTCAGTTACGATTTCTTCCATTTTGATTACGCCTCCATACGATTAACCCGCCAGACCCCGTAAAGATCCATGCGGGATTAATGATAATTATAGCGTAGAACGCAAACCATATAACCTTACAATTTCTGAATGCTAAAATACATGAAATTCTATATAGAAAGCAAGGATTAATTTTTATCATGAGACACTCAATGCGTAAAATTTTATGGTGCATGTGTATTCTGTCATTGATGGCAATCCCTGCACATGCGGAATTTGCGGCACTCGGACGCGGACAGACAGCGGGACGAATAATCTACTCGGTCTCGAACGATGCATATCTCCTCAAAAGCGGCGATGTCATAACCGAACAGATAATATCCGTACTAAGTTCTGCTGATTACGGGAAGACGGGGCTTATTGCTGACGGAAATTCGAGGCTTATTCTGCGTTACAGCTCAGACACTCCCGGCACTGTGGCATTCTCTGTAACACCGTCAATTTCAGGTTCAAGGCTTGAGAGTTTAGTTGGCAGGCAGGAAATCACAGGAGGACTGAATACCGTAAGCACGGGGAATAACTATCAGGCTTCAGCAGTGCTTATAGCCCCCGAAACATGGCCGGAGAACATCACCTACCCCAGCGGTAATTTCACCGTAACAGCCGCATTCACTTCCGCAGACGGCAGTGCGAAAACAGAGACGCTCACACTCACACTCAGGGCTGCACCCGTAGTACTAATTCACGGAGCGTTCAGCAATAACGAAAAGATGTTCGGCTATGCGACAGGCACGAAAACAGGAGTATGGCACAAGCTAGAAAATGCCGGGCTGAAAGTGGCAAGCTGGAATTATGACAACAAGAAGTCGCCAAAGTCTATCATTTCCAGCAACACCAACGGTCTCGCGAATATTATTGCCGACACACTCAACGCATTAAATGCTCAGGGTTTCGAGGCGGCGCGGGTAGACCTTGTAACGCACAGTTCGGGCGGAATAATGGCGCGTCAGTATCTCCGTAACGACATTGACACCGGCAACAGGACAGCCAACTCTTACGGTCTTGGAACGGTACGCAGAGTTGTAACGATAGCTTCACCCAATCTCGGAACGCCTATAGGTTCATACCTTTCGGGAAAATTCTCGACTTTGCCAACATCATGGCAGAACTGGGCGGGCAAATCCTGGTGGGAAGGTACAGGCTACACACTTCTCAGAATGCTTGCGCTGAATGGAGCAGAGGAGGCAATGGGTGATTTATCGTTAAGCAGCGCATACATTGCCGGATTGGGATATCCTGGAGTGCCATTCCATTCGATATATGGCAAAGTGAAATCCGATGATGCAAAAATCAACCAGCTATTCGACGACGTAGTAAATCAGAACATAGTGAATTTAAGTAGAATTGACTGGCTTCCACAGCACCTTGTTGACACTCTGACTTCCTCGAAACTTGGGCTGATAAGCGGGGTTGTTTCGGCCATGTCGGACGATATACGGTTCAAGGAGCTTCTAGGCGCGTTATACGGTGATGATGACCATGATTTAGTTGTCTCAGAGCCAAGCGCGAGGGACATTTTCCCGTCAAACGCGGCAACATCATTCACTGGTCTGGGAAAATACAATCATGTTATGATAGGACAGCAAAATGATGTAGGAGACAGGGTTCTTGCGCTTCTCAGGGGCGGAACAGAAAACTTCATGATTAACACTGTTTCAACGACGGAATATGACGCAGCATTTGACAGCGTTGCAAACTCATTCGTGGAATATCTCAGAGCCAGCGATGAAGGAGACCTCAGCGGGTACTTTGACGAGAACATGACGCTTGAAACCTCAGATCCAGCTACTGAATACATGGGAGATGACTCTGGTGATGAGCCTGTAATACAGAGCGTGAAACTTTCTGGCAAATCGAGTTCAGCCTTCAGCGATGATATTTACGTGATGCTTGAGGACGGAGAAGGGACGGCAAAATTCTTCACGGTGAAACCATCAGGCAGGACATCATTTGATGTGGACATGTGGGCAGGCAGGGAAGATAAAGGTCTCTATGAAGTGTCGTATTTCACTGTTCAGGACGGTAAGCTGAAGATTTCCCGAACAAAGACGATAGCATATCCTCCAATGTTCAGCAGCAGCGAAACACTCGCGCTTAATGCTTCAGGGACGGTTTACGCACATGCAGGCGAGGAAGTGCCTGTAGGACTTGTAGTCAGGAGCGGCAGCGGCAACTATGATATTTCTGCACCTTCTCTCGGAGTTGTATCATATGATGTGTCGGATCCAAGCGTTGTACAAATCACTGACGCAGGAGAATTAAAAGCACTCAAGGAAGGTACTGCAACAATCAGGGCGGCTGCTTATGGCCAGACAGCCAGCATAAACTTCATCGTAAAGTCCACAGCTTCAGAGGCAGACACCACGAAAGATATAGGCGAAAACAGCACTGCCAGCACAGGTTCATCATCAAGCGGTTGCAGCACGGGGCTTGGAACATTAACCCTTCTTGCGGCAATAACACTTTTCATGAAAAAGCATTAGTACAAAAAAAATTTCCCGGAATAGCTTTCTACTCCGGGAAACTTTGTTCTTATTACCAATTATTATCCCTATAACTTCGCCGCGATTGCCTGAATGAACTGCTTGCTGTCCACTACCTGAGGCACAACTCCCTCGCAAAGTCCAGAAAGGTCTTTGGTCATTACGCCGCCTTCGATTGTCGAGATTGTAGCCTTCTCCAGCTTATCAGCAAATACCATCAGTTCGTTGTTGTTGTCAAGTTCGCCGCGTTTCCTGAGAGCCCCGCTCCATGCGAAGATTGTTGCAACGGGGTTGGTTGATGTCATTTTGCCCTCATCGCGGTAACGGTAGTAGTGCTTCGTTACTGTCCCGTGAGCAGCCTCGTACTCAAAGTTCCCGTCGGGTGATACGAGTACGCTGGTCATCATTGCGAGTGAGCCGAACGCTGTCGATACCATGTCGCTCATAACGTCGCCGTCGTAGTTCTTGCACGCCCAGATGAAACCGCCCTCTGAACGCATGACACGTGCTACAGCATCGTCAATCAGCGTGTAGAAGTATGTTATTCCGGCTTGCTTGAACTTGTCAGCATATTCCTTCTCGAAGATGTCCTGGAAAAGGAGTTTGAAGGTCTGGTCATACTGCTTTGAGATAGTGTCCTTTGAGGAGAACCAGATATCCTGCTTTGTTGAGAGAGCGTACTCAAAGCATGAACGTGCAAAAGACTGTATAGAGCTGTCCTTGTTGTACATTGCCTGAAGAACGCCTGGACACTCATACTCGTATACTGTCTCGCGGAATGTTGCGCCGTTCTTGCCCGTGAAGAGAAGCTCAGCCTTGCCCGGTTCTGGAACTCTGTACTCAGTGCCGCGATAAACATCACCATACGCATGACGAGCAATAGTGATGGGCTTCTTCCAGTTTTTGACGACGGGCTTAATGCAGTTTGTGAGGATTGGTGCGCGGAACACTGTACCGTCAAGCACTGCACGGATTGTACCATTGGGGGACTTCCACATCTCGTGGAGGTTGTACTCCTCGACACGCTGTTTGTTGGGGGTGATGGTTGCGCACTTTACGCCGACATGGTGTTTCTTGATGGCTTCAGCGGCTTCCCATGTTATTTTGTCGCCTGTCTTGTCTCTCTCAGGCAGACCCAGATCGTAGTACTCCATGTTGAGGTCAACGAACGGAAGAAGCAGGTCATCTTTGATAATCTGCCACAGTACGCGTGTCATTTCGTCGCCGTCCATCTCTACGATGGGGTTTGCCATTTTAATCTTGCCCATTGTAAATCAATCTCCCTTCAGAATTTATGTTGAGTATCAGTAGAACCCCTCCAGCTTTCATGGCCGGAGGGAAATTGTAACCTTATGCCTTTTTCCTGTCGCGGTTAAAGTTGATGAGACACCCTGCCTTTACGATTGTCCTTTCGTTCTCCGTCATGGGCTGAATGTAAAGTTCCGCTTCCGTTACCTTTCCGCCCTTGATGACGTATGCTTTAATGCTCTCAAGCGCGTTGTCATCGAGAGCCTTGCGGATACCAGGTACATAAACGTAGTCGCCAACCTCGAAATCAGGCTGTCCTTTGAGATGGAACGGTATCATGCCCCAGTTCATGCAGTTGGAACGGTAACGCTTCGTTGCATATTCCTGCGTGATGTTCGCGAGTGCCCCGAGTACTCTCTGGCATGATGCTGCCTGTTCACGTGCTGAACCATCGCCGGGCTTGTTGGCGTAAATCGTTGAGCCTATCTCGATTGCCTTAACGTCAACGCCTTCCTGTCCAGGTATCTTCTTGATTGCCGCGTAGACTTCCGAAAGTTCAGGAATATCCTTGCCGTCCTTCCTAGCGTACTCAATCTGCTGTACTGCCTTAGCCTTGCCGACATACTCTGGGTCTCTGCGTGAGAGCGTGAACTCTGCAAGACCAAGCGGGTTGGAACGGAATGATGATGTTTCGCCTGACGGGATAAGTTCGTCCGTCGTCGTAACCTCGTCCAGTATCTTTGAGACTACACGGAGGAGAATGTTCTCAGCGAGTGCTTCCTGTTCCGGCCAGTCCTTAATGTTTGGCCCGAAGCGGATATCCTTGCTGTCGTCTGCTTTCCCGAAGCCCCAGTAAACGCGGGACTTGTAGGCTTTGTCGTCATAGTGGTACGCAGGAATGTCGCCCCAGCAATCCATGTCTTCTGCTGATGTGAGTTTGCCGCCGTTTGCCGCTGTTGCCGCGATTGAACGTGCGTCCATGAGTGCAACTGCCGACATCTGGCCGTTGCCTGGCTTTGAGCCTTCACGGTTGGGGAAGTTGCGTGTTGTGTGGCGGATTGAGAGCGCGTTGTTTGCGGGAGTGTCGCCTGCGCCGAAGCATGGCCCGCAGAATGCCGTCCTGATGATTGCGCCTGCGTCCATGAGGTCAGCTAGGAAGCCCTTTCTGTCGAGGTCAACAAACACTGGCTGTGATGACGGATAGACGCTGAGATAGAACTCGTCAAATCCGCATGTCTTGCCCTTGAGTGCGTGTGCTGCTTCGACAACGTTGGTGTAGTTGCCGCCTGCGCAGCCTCCTATTACTCCCTGCTGAACCATGAGTTTCCCATCGGGCGTAATCTTGTCCATCAGCGTGAAGTGAGCGCGTCCTCCTGCAACTTTCTCTGCCCTCTTCTCTGTGTCGGCGAGAATATCTTTCATGTTCGCGTAAAACTCGCTGATTGTGTATGCGTTTGAAGGGTGGAAAGGAAGCGCAATCATAGGCTTTACCGCTGAAAGGTCAATCTCTACGCAGCCGTCATAATATGCTACATCGGCGGGATTAAGTTCCTTGTAGTCTCCTTCGCGGCCATGCTCTGCTAGGAACGCCTTTGTGTCAGCGTCAGTCCTCCACACTGAGGAGAGGCATGTTGTCTCGGTCGTCATAACGTCAACACCGTTGCGGTAGTCAGTAGTCATTGAAGCAACGCCAGGCCCTACGAACTCCATGACCTTGTTCTTGACGTAGCCCTTCTCGAACACTGCCTTGACGATTGCGAGCGCGATGTCATGAGGCCCTACATAAGGAGCAGGTTTGCCGGTCATATAGATTGCGACAACGCCGGGATACGCTACATCGTATGTGTCTTCAAGAAGCTGCTTGACTAGTTCGCCGCCGCCCTCACCGATTGCCATTGTTCCCAGTGCGCCGTAACGTGTGTGGCTGTCAGAACCAAGTATCATCTTTCCGCAGCCCGCAAACATTTCGCGCATGAACTGGTGGATTACCGCGATGTGAGGAGGAACGTAGATACCGCCGTACTTCTTGGCCGCTGAAAGTCCGAAATAGTGGTCGTCATCGTTGATAGTTCCGCCGACGGCACATAGTGAGTTGTGGCAGTTTGTCATTACGTATGGGAGCGGAAACTTCTTCATGCCTGACGCTCTTGCAGTCTGAATGATGCCAACGAACGTGATGTCATGGCTGGCCATCGAGTCGAACTTTATGCGCAGGTGATCCATATCTCCGGCGGTGTTGTGGGACTTCAGGATACCGTAAGCGATTGTACCCTTTTTTGCTTCGGCCTTGTTGTACAGGTTTCCGGCCTGGCTTTCGGGGACTAACTTCTCGCCTTTTACGAGATAAACGCCTTCATCATAGAGTTTAATCATATTCTGAGTATACCCCCCTCTAAATTTTACGTGCAGACAAAAGAACGATATGCGAAATATGATAGGCATAATAATTCTTCCGCCTGAGAAAATTTTATGTGAAATTGTGAGTGAATGCTAAATTTTTGTACAGAGAATTATAACACGCAGGCTTGAATTAATTTCTAAGTATGATTATGTATGATTTGGAAGAAAATTTCTGTACCCTTAACAATGTGGTTGCAAAATGATAATTATCATAGAAAACTTTGACATACCAGCCGGAAAATGATAATTTTTACAATAATAATACGTTACATAGGAGGAGTTTATAACATGGCATTGACCATCGTAAAAGAAACATCAGGAAGCGGCCTTACAATGAAGATTTCAGGAAGGCTCGATACAACAACAGCACCACAGCTTGAGGCCGAACTCACAACGGTACTCGACAGCGTGAAAGAACTTGCGTTCGACATGTCGGGGCTTGAGTACATATCATCGGCGGGGCTGAGGGTTCTCCTCAAAGCTCAGAAGGCCATGAACAAGCAGGGCAGTATGACCATCAGGAACGCGGGACAGGAAATACTGGAGATATTTGAAGTTACGGGCTTCGATGAAATTCTGAATATCGAAAAATAAACATGCTTCTATTCCGCCTTTAAGCATGGATGTAAACATTCCCCGCCTAAAGGCGGGGACTTTCGATGAAGTTTGGTACTCGGCCTAAACGTCTGAACACGCATATTACCGCTTCGGAATACCCTTATGCGTAGCAAAAACATCACCGGGGCTAGTTTACTTCAGCCTCTACCCGGTAGAGTATTACTACTCATACGCTTACATTGTTTCTTCTTGGCAATTTTTATGCGAACATCGCAAAGGCTACATGCCAGCCTAAAACAGCTCTAAGACTGTTGATTTTTTATCCGTCCTTTACAGAACGCCCATTTATCATGTGTCGTAATTTTAAGAAAGAAAAGGGAAAAAGTAAAGTAAGTTAGCGCACTTCCTGCCCAAGGAGGAAAATTTTAAGAATATGCGATAATACACCGTTAAAGCAACAAAATTTTTGGAGGAATTATACATCTTGGATTTCAACTCATACGGCCTCAGAAAGGAATTATTATCCGCCCTCAAAGAACACGGATTCGATTCCCCTATGGAGGTTCAAGACAGAGTACTCTCTGAGGACTGGAACAGCGATTTAATCGTCCGGGCCAAAACAGGCTCAGGAAAAACCCTCGCATTTCTTCTCCCACTCTTACAGGAAATGAAAATAGGCGAACGCAACCCGCAAATACTCATCCTAGCACCAACACGCGAACTTGCACAGCAAACAGCAGACGAGGCAGAATTTCTCGGAAGATTCCTCAAAGTATCATGCGCTTCACTCGTTGGAGGAATGGACATAGTACCACAGCTCAAAGCGTTAAAGCGCGGGGCAGCCATAATCGCAGGGACTCCCGGAAGAGTCCGCGACCACATACAGCGCGGGACTCTCTTCACTAACGACATTCACAGCGTTGTGCTTGATGAGGGCGATTTAATGCTCGATATGGGATTCCGTGAGGAGCTTGAAGCAATACTTGACGCTATGCCACATGGCCGGAGGTGGTTATTCTCCGCAACAATGCCCCTTGAAGTTAGAG
Organism: uncultured Fretibacterium sp.; assembly: GCA_937892105.1. The sequence goes on from CALAUZ010000354.1 coordinate 26,094, forward strand.
ACCTTGCCGGGAAATATCTCAATGACCCCATAATGCTCTCAGTTGATGACGAAGGAGAACAGCACGGCGACATTACGCACAGAGTCTACAGAATCCCATCACAGAAAAGATTTGAAGGCCTCGTTGACGTTCTGTTGTGGGAACATCCATCAAGGAGTCTCGTATTCTGCCACACGAAAATGGAATCGATTGAGATTGCGCAAAGATTGCAGGATCATGGATTCAGCGCGGCGGCATTACAGGGTGATATGACTCAGGGTGAACGCAACGCCGTATTAGCCTCGTTCAAATCTGGGTCAGTGCCGTGTTTAGTCGCAACAAATGTAGCGGCAAGGGGACTCGATATTGAGGGAGTAAGCCATGTGATTCAGCTTGGATTGCCTGATGACCGCGAGACATTCATACATAGGAGCGGCAGAACTGGTAGGGCTGGCCATGAGGGTGTGAACATCGTATTGCTTGCGCCTCCTGAAATAGGGAGATTCCGCGAAATGTTGAGGGGTACGAACATCAAAACGGATTGGCAAGACATACCCGGCCTCGACAAAATCAGAAGTGCATGGAGAGATTCAGCCGAGCAAGATATTTTTGCCGCGCCAGTTGATGAATTTTTCGGTGAGTGTGTGAAATGGGCAGGCGACATAATGACCCGTGCAGAGCCGAAAATCATCATCGCCAAATTATTGGCCGTCCTCAGCTCACGCAATAAAGGTTACGCGTTGGACAGAGAATTACAGCGCGAACAAGAACGCAGAATGAAGAAGCCCTCACAGCGTCCGAAATCACAGCCCAAGCCGGGAACGTCAAAGCCTAAAGGGGCATTCAAGCATTTTAGGAGCAATCAAGCTCAGGATGTTGGCCATGTGTTAAACGCGATGTGCCGGGCATTGAAGATTGAGCGCAGTGAAGTTGGAGCTATACGCTTGAAGGATAATCATGTTGTCGTTGAGCTTATGCCACTTGCTGTGTCGAGGCTTGAACAGGGTATTGCGGGGTTGTCGAAATTCGGATTGTTCCCTGACGAGGAGAAAAGGCGCGGAAAACGTTAAAGGGAAAATTTGCTCATGGCCTCCGGGATTTGATTCCGGGGGCTGTTTTTTTGTGGCTGTGGGGAATATGTGATAAAAATAGGAAGTATTTCAATCATACACAGAAATTTATGCTGGCTCGTGATGGCGTTTCTTGTCTTTGCGTCTCTCAATTCAGGTTGCGGAGGAAGTAGCTCACCCCCTATTAGCCCCACACCACAAAGCCAAGACGTTACACCCAACAACCCCACAAACCCCAATGACACACCCACAACGCCCAATAACCCCACAAGCCCCGACAACACACCCACAACTCCCAATTCCCCGACAACAACATATGACTTCAACATACTCAATGGCACGTGGACACCCTCAAACGCTACAGGCACAATAAGCGGGGTTGCAGGTACAGCTAAGGGAGGCTCAGTTACGCTGTCAGGCAGAAGAGCACACGTCTGAAC
>CALAUZ010000355.1 GCA_937892105.1 uncultured Fretibacterium sp.
AGGGTGATCCGCTGTTTCTTACGGGAGCGGAGTTTTCCTGCCGTGATGAGGAGGGATTTTATCACATTCTCGCTTATGGCTATGACCCGGATGCCGCATCGATGAGGGAACTGGCGGAGTTCGGACACAGTCTGCGGATGAAGAAGCTCCGGATGCGGCTGGACCACCTGAAATCCGAGTTTAACATCGGGTTTTCGGAAGCGGAAACCGAGGAGCTTATGGCGATGGATAATCCGGGGAAACCGCACATGGCCAACCTCATGGTAAAGCACGGCTATGCGAAGACGATTAAGGACGCGATGAATAACTACCTCAACAAGCTGCATCACCGCGTAACGGAAGGCAAGATTCAGGAACTCGTGTTAATCGCTGAGGCTTTCCATTCGCAGACGTTGGGGAACATCGCAGAAGATATAGCTTCGCGCCCCGTAAAAGTCGTAACGATTGCCGGGCCGTCAGGTTCAGGAAAGACAACGTTCTCGGAACGCCTGAAAGTTCAGCTCATGGTGTGTGGTAAAACCCCTGTAACATTGCCGCTCGACAACTACTTCAAGGAACGCGAGGATTCACCGAAGGACGAAACTGGCGAATATGACTATGAGAGGCTTGACGCTCTGGATTTGGACATGCTGGAGGATAATCTTACCAGAATATTGATGGGGGAAGAAGTTGTTACGCCTGTCTACAATTTTATTACGGGAAAGAAAGAGCCGGGCAAGATAATAAAACTCAAACCTTCTGACGTTCTCATAATGGAGGGTATTCACGGCCTTAATGACAGAATATTATCCATGATACCGGAAGCAGGACGTTACGGGGTGTTTGTTTCACCGCTGACCGGAATATGCATAGACCCTCACAACAGGACAAGCACCAGTGATAACAGATTGCTCCGCCGAATAATCAGGGATTACAGAACCAGAGGGAAATCTGCGCAGGTAACTCTTGAGGTATATCCCAAAGTTATAAGGGGTGCTAAGAAGTACATATTCCCATACAGGAGCCGTGCAAATGCTATCTTCAACTCATCATTGCCATATGAGCTGGGAGTTCTGAAGCCTTATGTTGAGCCGTTGCTTCACACTGTTGACGAGAACTCTAGCGTATTCAGCGAGGCATTGAGGCTGCTTAACATTCTGCGTTTTGTTCCAGCACTGAACAATGACGGTATACCTAACAACTCAGTCATACGTGAATTTATCGGGGGAAGCTGTCTGGACGTATGAGCCAGATACTACTGCCCGGCTTTGACGCTCTGCCCGAATATTCGTATGAATGCGTTGATGCTCTGGACTTCTGCTGTAAAATTCCTGATATGTCAGTGAAACTGATAATGACTTCGCCACCATACAATATTGGAAAGTCCTACGAGACGCGCCGGGATATTCAGGACTATAT
>CALAUZ010000356.1 GCA_937892105.1 uncultured Fretibacterium sp.
ACTACCCCAGCCAGAATACGAACTGGAGACCGCGAAACCGGCAGGGGAATAATCCAGATTGACGGGCTTATACGCGAGAACGCAGGGACATCGCTGGACGAGAATATTACTCTTGAGGCGGGAATAACTCACCATTTTGCCGGAAGCGCAACCCTCCAGCCTTTAGGGGACGTGAAACTATCACCGCGAGAAAATGACAGCGGTTACATACTCTCAATGCTTGAAGGTCAGGCAGTAATTGCGGGCGACAGAGTTAGGGTAACACTTTTCGGTACACGTGTATGTGATTTCCAGGTTACGGCAACAACTCCTGAAGGAATAGCAATCATCAACAAGTCCACGTACCTGAACATTCTGAAGCCTCTGGAAGTGAAGCACTCTCATAAAGTTACGTATGAAGATATCGGAGGATTAAGCAGCCAGATACGCAAAGTAAGGGAGATGATAGAGCTTCCGTTGAGATTTCCTCAGGTCTTCGAGAGATTAGGCATTCAGCCTCCGCGCGGCGTATTGCTTTACGGCCCTCCTGGAACGGGAAAGACAGTTATTGCTCGTGCAGTAGCGAATGAGACGGACGCATGGTTCACCCACATATCAGGCCCGGAGATTATCGGGAAGTTTTACGGCGAGAGCGAGGAGAGGCTGCGCAAAATTTTCGAGGAGGCTCAAGACAGGGCACCGTCAATAATATTCATTGATGAGATTGACGCAATAGCCCCCAAGCGTGAGGACATGGGCGGCGAAAAACAGGTTGAACGCCGTGTAGTTGCACAGCTGCTTGCACTGATGGACGGTCTGAAATCCAGAGGCCAGCTTATCGTCATAGGTGCTACTAACATTCCAAACTCCTTAGACCCCGCACTCAGAAGACCGGGACGCTTTGACCGCGAAATCTCAATCCCCACTCCGGACAGGAACGGAAGACTTGAGATACTCCGCATACATACTAGGGGAATGCCGCTGGCACAGGACGTTGACTTAAAGAGGATTGCGGATTTGTCGCACGGATTTGTCGGCGCAGACCTTGAAGCACTTGCTAAGGAAGCTGCAATGTCATGTGTAAGGGATATTCTGCCGTATGTTGATTTTAACACGCAGGAGTTACCTTACGAGAGAATAGCGGGACTTGAAGTAGGAATGAGGCATTTCATGAATGCGTTGCTTGAGACAGAACCGTCGGCAACGCGTGAAGTTTTCGTTGAGATACCTGATGTATCATGGAAGGATATCGGCGGTCTCGAAGATGTAAAGGAAGAACTTATGCAGGCTGTAACATGGCCGCTGAAATACGCAGAGTTGTACGAACGCTATGACATTCAGGCGACAAGGGGTATATTGCTTTTTGGAGCGTCAGGAACAGGGAAAACATTATTGGCGAAAGCTCTTGCCCATGAAAGCGGAGTAAACTTCATCAGTGTACAGAGTGCAAACTTATTCTCACGTTATCTCGGTGAAACAGAACGTGCCCTCAAGGACATATTCCGAGTGGCGAAGCAGGCCGCACCATCTATAATATGCTTTGACGGGATAGAGGCGTTATTCCCTGACAGAGGCGGCAATGCAGGTTCATCGTTCTCGTCAACGGAGTCGAGATTAACGTCCCAGTTTCTAGCAGAAATGCGCGGGATTGAGGAGCTTAACGGCGTTACAGTACTTGCTTCGACAAACAGGCTTGACCTTCTCGACAAATCACTTCTTGCGCCTGGAATATTTGATATGAAGATTGAGCTTCCATTGCCAGACGTTAAGACGCGTGAAGAGATATTCGCTATATTACTGAAGAAGAAGCCGCTCACCGATGATGTGAATATTACGGAGCTTGCTGGAATGACTAAAGGATTAACGGGAGGAGATATTGCGTTGCTGTGCAGGAGGGCATCAATGATTGCGATGAAGAATGGTATAGATAATTTTGTGCTGAAGCGCGGAGATTTTGAGGCGGCATTCAGGGGGTTGAAGCTGTGATATACGAGATTACGGCCACAGAGGAACATGAACGCCTCGATGTATTCATGTCAGAACAGCTTGAAATAACGCGAACTCAGGTACAGAAGCTCATAAATTCCAGACACATAAAGAGTTTGGACAAATTCCTTCTAAAACCATCACATAAGGTTTTTCCGGGAATGAAATTTCTTGCCGAGATACCGGAGTCGCTTAACCTTACGTATCTAAAAGCAGATCCTGTTGATTTCGATGTTGTATACGAAGACCCTGATATTATCGTGGTCAATAAGCCGGCAGGTCTTGTGGTTCACCCTGCACCGGGGAACTGGCGCAACACCCTAGTGAATGGGCTTGTGTACCGTTACCCTGAGATGAAGGCACTCCAAAACTGGCTGAGACCTGGAATAGTTCACAGGCTTGACGGGGGAACGTCTGGCCTTATGGTGGTAGCGAGGACGCAGAAAGCCACAATGGAGCTTCAGGCGATGTTCAAGAACAGGAAGGTAGGGAAGCACTATATAGCACTTTCACAAGGAGTTCCGGAGAGGCGGGAAGGCATATTGTCCGGCCCTATAGACAGAGACCCGCATAACATGCTCAGGAGAATAATATCCGAGAACGGCAAACCAGCATTAACGGGGTACAAAGTATTCTGGAGCATGAACGGGATATCGCTTGTTGAATGCGAGCTTTTCACCGGCAGAACGCACCAGATACGCGTACACATGTCAGCGTTGGGGTGTCCTCTTGTTGGGGATACAATGTACGGAGCGCGTGATGAGGAGATAGGAAGGGTGTACCTTCATTCGTGGAAGCTGGAATTTTCACACCCTGTTAGCGGTGAGGATATGAAGTTTCGTCTTCCAGTAACGCCTGATTTCACGGACTACATAAAGAAGGTCAGGGAAGCTGGACAGTCTGAGGCAGAAACAACAGAGGAAGCATTGAAGGATAGTAGTGAAATTTTCGATTTGTAATCTGGCGGTAAAAAACAAAATTCCCTCCCTAATTTCAGAGAGGGGATTTTTTACTATAGTCAAAGAAGTTTAAAAATAGAATAAATAATATCATCAAAATTTTGAAAA
>CALAUZ010000357.1 GCA_937892105.1 uncultured Fretibacterium sp.
GAGTTCAGACGTGTGCTCTTCCGATCTATTTGTGGCACAGAACACGACCGGGACATAAACGCGGCAAAAAATATTTTAATGGTTGGGGCATCGACCCTTAGAGGAGACAACGTAAGACCTGCTTCGGTGGGCAGTTGTTGTTGATACTAGAATCCCCCGCCTTTAGCCGTGGGGAGTATGTCAATACGCTAATTCGTTTTTGAATATGATTACCCTTGTTGCTTCGTCAACCATAGCTATTGCGTAATCGGCATAACTGATAATGCTCTCACCCTTTGAATTTAATGTCAGTTCTTCTCCTGCCAAAATATATTTCCCTGTCCTTTCGCCTTCAGCCTGAAAATCTCCAGCAGGGCTTACGAATGTCCATTTAACATCGTTACGTTTACGAAGTTCATCGAGCGCTTTTGATTGAGCTGTTACAAGAGGCTTAAATATTTCGGGAAATTCGGGAGTTTGATATAACTGCATTGTGTGTTCTGTATTCACATAAAGGCTTCCTGCTCCTCCAACAATTAACAATCTTGTTTCAGTTCCGCTCAAAGCATCGCACAAAACTTTTAACGAAGTGCTGTGCATTGCCAGTGCTTGTGAGTAGACATAGTAAATCCTCCAATTCTGTAGAATGAGAAGAGCTCTATGCCCCTCTCCGAACCGTACGTGCCCTATTAAGGCATACGGCTCCTCCAAGTCATCGGTCAGGTACTCCAAATTTGCACGCATATCCGGGGTGGGTTGATGTACTCTTTCCATATCTTATCCATCTTATCCCATGTCATTTTCGCCTTCTGGCTTTGTCTGTTAAACATCCAGTAAGCTTGTTTCTTGGCATACCGGTAGAATTTCAGCAGACTCTTCAGGTTTCCATTGACTCCGTAGTAGTTGCAATGTCCCTTGAGCTTACGATTCAGGGATTTCATCGTCTCATCAGAGTCCAGAATCAGTCTGGTTCTGAACCACTTCTTCAGCTCTCTCCGCTTGATCTTCAGCTTCTTTTCGCTGCTTTTGATTCCGACCTTGTAGCCTCCGGTTCGTGTCTTCGATTCATAGAACGTAAAGCCCAGAAAATCGAAACTGTTCCTATCTTTGTCATTTCTGCCGAACGGGAGGACTCTAGTCTTATCTACTGCCACTTCCAGCTCAAACTTGCCGAGTCTTCCCGGCAGTGCTTTCATGACCGCATTCGCTTCATCCTCGTTCTCGAATAGAATCAGGAAATCATCCGCATAGCGCACATACTTCGCATATCCTTTCAGTGCTGGCTTCACGGCTTTATCGAACCACAAATCCAGTACGTAATGCAGATACACGTTTGCAAGCACGGGCGATATGAGACCTCCCTGTGGGGTACCCCTGTCGCTGGCCAACAGCTTCCCATCTTCCATGACTCCCCCGATCAGGAATCGTTTGATGTACCTGAGAAAATTTTGATCTGCAATGTCATGTTCCAGAAATTTCATCAGCCAGTCATGATTTACATTGTCAAAGAACCCTTTGATGTCCGCTTCCAACACATAGTTGACGTTTTCCGTGAACACCGCATTGTCTATGATTTTGATTACCTCATGACAGCTTCTTCCCTCTCTGAATCCGTAGGAGCAATCGAGAAATCTTGGCTCATATACTCCATTCAGGATTTCCGCCATTACATACTGCACAAGCCTGTCTTCATAGCTCGGGATGCCCAACGGTCTCATTTTACCGTTGGCCTTCGGAATGTACGTCCGCCTCACCGGGAGCGGCCTGTAGGAGAATGTCTTCATTCTGCCGATCAGGCTTTCCAGATTCTCATCCAGATGCTCTTCGTACTTGGCTTTCGTCGTTTTGTCAATCCCTGTCGCCTTGTTCGCAGGTTGTTCCTCATGCGCATGCTTCAGCGACTTGACGGTGATGCATCTCATCAAGTTCTCTACCCTCTCATATTTCAGAGAGAGCGACCTTATTACCTCCGTTAGCGTTGCCATCTGTTTATAACCTCATGTGTCCCAAATGTGTCCCTTTGGTATCCGACTCTTCGCAGTCCCCTTCGCTCTGCGATCATTACTCGCATCATCGCTACTATGAAACTGTCAGACTTCTACGCCGCCGTTACCAGCCCTTGCCTTTTCACAGCTTGTGACTGGCTTACCGTTTCCGGAACGCCGCAGATCTCCCAGGTATGCAGTGTGTCCTATGCCAGGCTCGCCACGCTCTCAGACCCCGGTGGAATCTCCACAGTCTCGCCTTTCCAGTATTCAGCGCTCCATCTCCTGTATGGGCTGTCTTGGTTTCTCGACTGTTTCTTGCTGCCTGCTGCGACATGAAGCGCATCGGCTTCCACATGATGATTATATCGAGGCTCAATCACTTCACGCTGGCACGTTCTGTACTTCGCATTGCGGCTCTCCTGACTCCCGCATCATTCTGCTTTAAGTTTACCCTCGCGGTTTACCCCGAATGTGCGGTACCGCCTGCTGGCTAGGCTTTGGCGGGCGTGTCTGTCTCACGCTGTTCACTCTGCACCGTACTGGCGCACTCATGTAATAACCTCCATTTTCTCCATTTCCGTTACTCCTCTCGTTAAAAACTAAGTAAACCTCTTGTGTCATAGACACTGCCCCTATTCTGCTCATTTCTTATGCACCTATCGAGAGCCATGATTGTTGCTATGATACCGTCTATCTTTTCAGGGCTTCTTGCCTTAGTACATTTAATATTTCCTGCCGGATCAGTGTCAACAACGACATTTCCAGCCATCCAACGCAGAATAGGATTACCGCCGTGCTGTATCTTTCCCTCCATGAGAAGTTTGTAAAACTCCTTCGTAGGAGGCGACATTGAAGCATAGCCTTGTCTGAATTCGACTACTGTAAATCCATCGTCTGTTAAACGCTGTGTCAACATCGTGGCGTTCCAAGGGTCAGCCGCAATTTCAAGAATGTGATATTTCATACTGATGTCTTTGATGAACTGCTCAATGAATCCGTAATGAATCACATTCCCTGCTGTAGCCTTGAGATAACCCTGCTGTTTCCATACATCATACGGAACAGAAGCTCTCCTGACTCGGAGCGGTATCGTGTCCTCAGGTACCCAGAAAAAAGGAAGAACAATGTATTTTTCATCTTCATATCTGGGCGGAAACACAAGTACAAACGCTGTAATATCGTTTGTACTGGAAAGGTCTAAACCTCCGTAACAATCCCGACCTTGCAATTCATTGACATTGATTGGAGTGTTCCCTAAGTCAAAAATATGTTCTGGAATGAATCTAGTTAAGCTCGATACCCACATGTTTAATCTGAGCTGTTTGAACACGTTCTCTTCCGCAGGATTTTCCAAAGCCTCACGATAGGCATCACGTACACGTTCAATACTAATTGTCTGACCGAGACTTGGATTCGCTTTGTACCAATTTTTCTCATCATGCCAATCGTCATCATCACTTAGGCCGTAAACGACAGGATAGAACGTTGGATCAATCTTTCTTCCAGCGAGAATATCTAAAGCCTTCTGATGGATTTCGTAACAAATTGATTCTCTGTCAGTTCCAGTAGTTGTGATCAGAAAGTATAATGGCTGTTCCCTTGCGTCACCAGAGCCTTTAGTCAACACATCGTAAAGTTTACGATTTGGCTGAGCATGCAGTTCGTCCAAGACAAGCCCTGAAACATTCAATCCATGCTTTGTATAGCTTTCTGCCGATAGAACTTGGTAAAAGCCAGCATTGGCATAATTTACAATGCGTTTAGTTGCTCCCATAATCTTAGATCGCTTCATTAACGCCGGTGTCATCTCGATCATTTGTTTCCCAACGTCAAAGACTATGGACGCTTGTTGTCTGTCGGCGGCTGCACCATAAACTTCAGCGGATGCTTCATTATCTGCGTAGAGAAGATAAAGTGCGACGGCTGCTGCCAATTCACTGTTATGCGTAGGAATCATAGACTTTCCCGCAAGATATTGATGACTTGGACTATCAACTTGAATGCACTGCATTTTTACAGGGTAATCCAAAGCCTCTATATCTAAAATGTAATGATAATTGGAGCGAGTATCCCTTTTTCTTACTCTTTGCCGAGCAATCTTCCTCTGTAACTTGGCTGTTTTCTGATCGCTAAAAGTCGTAAAGCGAATGACGTAAAGCGTTTCATCAGTAGGCTGATTATTTCTTTTAAAAGGCTCAGTTGTCATAGCATTCTTTATGCCAAGCGACCAAAGTAATTCTCTAACAGTAATCGCCAAATCTTCTAATGTTGAACAGTAAACACTCTGTGCCCTTCTAGTTTCAATACAACCATCTGAATCCATCAACCCTTGGAATAAAGCCCACCTTTGTTTTTCTGAAGCTCTCAAATACTCCGGACGTATTCTCTTTTCCCTAAAATTCTTCACTAGAATATTCTTGAGTTCTTTGTATTCCAGAATTTCGCTTCCGCCACAAATCTGGGGATGTCGGTTACAAACTTTATACGGTATGTTTGAAATAACCTCATCTACGTCCTCACTTTTGATAGCCAATTCGGGTTTTGTAGGGTTACCGTTGCCAAGCCAATATCCATATGTGTATGGATCGAGCGGAAGATTTACCTTGTTGGTTTGTAAAGGCTTGCACACCGGAATTCTAATCAGAGAGTCTCTGAGTGCTTCAGGTCTGTCTTTAAAACGTTGCCTATGAGCCATAGTCCTACTATAAATTTCTTCAGTAGTCCATTCAACGCTCTTTCGCTTTCCGTAAATATATTCACAATTCCAAAGATGTCGCGCTCCAGCTATGATAGAACTTCCATCTTTAAAAGTGATTTTATATGCCTGTTCAGTATCATCTACATCACTCTTAGCGACAACATGACACGGAATGCCAACGTTATCAAATACAGTATCTCCGACTTTTAAGTCCCCGATATTTGTGAAGCCTTCAGGAGTCGGAATTGGAGTATCAAGAGCGAGTTGTTTGCCGTTCTTCTTGCCTATTTCAACGAATGCAGTCCTGAATTGACGCTTTCCTTGTTCATTGACGACTCCGAAAATATCTCGCACTATGCGCTCTTGCCAATTGAAGAGCCAGAAAGGTTGACCTGCCCATTTCCCTTTTGTGTGTTTCAAGTTCTCAATGAAACGTACAGCTCTGTCTGCCTTTTTCTCGTCGTAGTGACTTGTAGGAAGCATAAATCTCGTTGGAACATAATCTTTAAGTTTAGGGATGCTTTCCGACCTTTCCATTTATTCACCTCCTAGTAATTCATCCATGTCATCAACGGGAGCATTTTCACCATTCCCTGCAATAATCCTGCTCCTCGCAGCCGGAGTTAATCCGAACTGTTCTGCAAACTGCTGCATAAGCTTCAAATATTGCTGGGCGATAGATACATATGGCACTTGCTGTGGGTAACCAGAAGGGGTTCTGAAAATAATTCCTCTATCTGTGATTCTTTCCTAAGCTTCTTTCCACCTAGCGTATGCTTGGCAATATCCAGCGAATGCCGCCATGTCAGCTTCCGTTAAAACTCCCATAGCTTCTAATGTCTTTGCTAATCGCCGCCATTCTCTCTTAGCTTCCGGCTCTAGCCATTTTGGACAGGACGGAGCTTTTTTCATCGGCTGAGGCTCATGTTCGTTAAGTTGCCTTTTGCCAGGATTTCCCTCAAGTATTTTTATGGCGGTCGGTTTCGGTTTTCTGCCTCTCGTTGCCATTTCAGAATCCAAAATCCTCCTTTCAAGAAAATAGCACAAGAAAAAGGACTGGAATTTCTCCGCAGCCCTCTTTGTATTTATTGCGTGTATTAATTAGTAGCTATTCGCTATTCGTTATTCATTTTGATACTATTACTATACCAAAAAATTCAACAGTTTGTGTTCACGATTTGTTCACAGTTTTTATGAAGTAGTTAAGATACGCCATAACCCCACACAATACGTGGCAGTTCAGTACTTCCGAGTTTAATGCACATTACCTTGTTGTCCGCTGATTTAAAGAACATTTCCGGATGAGCAAATTTTGTAGAATACTTCTCCGCCATTTCATCACTCAGACTTCCGAAGTCAGTTTCAGTTAAGCCGGTGAGCAAGAAAGTACCGAATATGACATCATAGATACTGTCATCATCATTGAGCAAACACCTGTTAGGCATTGAGCCATTCACTTTGCCTTCATCATTAACTATCAGTCCGACTTTATCACTTTCAGGCCACGGATACATTACATCGATATAGCCGCCAACCAGCTCATGAAGTTTTTCGAGAGTGTGATCGATAGTCATCAGCTTCGGTTTCTCCATAGGCGCGATATACAGAACCCTAATTTTCTCAGTCATGTTCAGTTCTCCTTACCGTACATAATGTAATTCACATACGCTTTCTTGTCTTCCTCAATCAAGCAGACCAGCTCATGAAAATCCTGCTTGAATGCTAATCTCTGAACCATGTTCAGGTCGAACATATTGGTAGCCCCGCTAATCCTAATAACCTCAATCTGATCCTTAATTTCTTTTGTGATAATGTTTCTTCCCTCCACAAACTACATCGTCAAGAAGTTCTTGTGCTGTAAGTCCGTCACATTCAAGTGCTGGACCGTTCTCAACCCGGTCAATTAATTTTTGAGCGCACTTGTAATCTTCGGGATCGAGATTGTTTTCAACCAATCGCTTCACCAACTCGAATGCTTCTTCTGCTTCTGCAAAAAGCCTGGCATTCCTTTCACCGTATGCAGTACCGATCGTCTCGCCATATGGATCAATGATTTCGACATTCAATATGCACTCATCAGGCCCAAGTACAGCTCCCAAGACACGTAATGAATTTGACATGCTACTCGCCTCGCTTTGCTCTTTTTCTCGCCTTTGCCGCATTCCGTATTGCAGCCTCATTGACAGCTTCGTTCAATGCTTCTTGCAAGATTCTCTTGTCAAAGCCAAATCGCTCGTAATCTTTTACCATGGTGCCGTAATAAAGAGTACTTGGGATATCTACTTGATGTCCTTCAGCCATCACATAGACCATTGCCGTAACCATTCGCGGTTCTGTTCCATCAAGCCTAGTCATTGTGATTCCCACATTCTTCTTGATGTAGTAATCTGGCCAGCCTTCGTACATATCAAGGCTTCTCTCGTCCTCTTTGCTGACTTTCCAGACAAGCGCCGGAACTTGACTGCCTTTGTGAGGTTCAATAGTTGCGTGAATTTTGAATTTTAATTTCCAGTCCTGCAATGTTGTTTTGCCGACCAGCTTTGCATCTGGACATCGCAATGACATTTGTTCAACAGACATGTTAGAACCGTAAGCTACGTAATACTTCATTAATTCTCTGTTCCTTTCTAGGGTTGTATCCCCCTTGAATTTTCTCGTGGGCATTGTACCGTCGCAAACGTCGGTTTTGATGCGCCATTGACCCCGCTTAGAGGTCGGAGAATAAGCGGGATTCTTGATCACGTCTGTCGGAATTTTGTACCGTGTATTCCATGAACCATTCCAAACCACGTTCATTATAGACAAAGGTCGGAACTTCTTTATTAGAATAACGACTCTTAGAATAAATCCAGCGTCCATATTCATTGCTCTCGCCCACAGGAGGTTTTAAACCATTCTGATTTGCAATGCTGCCGACTTTGGACGGACTAAGGCCAACTTTTTGACCTATATCAGTTGCTGAATACCACTGCTCGGTTACTGCCGGAAGCATCATGATCATTTCCCTTCCAGTGATAAGTTTCACAATCTCATGACCAATTACTGCCTTACTCTCGTTAGTTAAAGGGAAAGCAGGAGCATCGAGCATAGCTTTGAGAATCTCTGCTCCTTTGATGTCAAGCTCACGCTTCTTCATTTCGAGTTGGGCGGGATTCAGGTTACTATGCTCCGTAGGTATCAAATCAGTTCTATTGACTTTGTTGACGACGTAGCTTCCTGTTCGACGGATTTCATCTGCAATATTCCACAGAAAGTCCATGACGTCATTGGCTTTGGGTTGATTTGAATACCGGCAAATTTCAAGAAGCCCCTTAAAGCTGTAAACAGTCATTTCTCTTGTCACAGTACGGCTTCCTTCAACCCGCTTCAATTTGAGGCCAGTTGAAAATTTGTCGAGACGTTCCTTATTGCGGGAATGAATGTTTCTAATTGCCTTGTCAGGCTCTGAGTATTCGAGCAGCAGCCCAATCTGCTCACGTGTTGCGAAGAAGTCATCATCACAACTTTCATCTCTGTAACAATCGAATTGGATTCCGTTGAAATTGCGGGTTATGGCTAACTGTAATTCATGCGCCATGCAATTCACTCCCCTTTTTGAACTCGCATCGCTTTGAGGCGGGTTGCCTTGTCTGCATTCTTAAAGTTCCCATACTGTGTATCCTTTCTGGCATGAAGCCTTTAATTTAGCTTATTTATCACTCACCTTGCCCAGAAAGTCCACGTCCGCCAGATCACGGAATGACTTAATTCAACCGGTCAGCATGATGTTCGAGAAAGAACCCATAAGGGAAGCTACCGAAATATTTAAGATTTATCATATTCAAATGCCGATCTTCAGAGAAAGATTCGAGACGCTGGAGTCTGTGAAGGACAATAAATTTCACACATGGCTGTATTTACTTGCTAACGGTTATAAAGACGAGGAGGAGATGAACATGCTTGCAGAGATGTCCGAGGGGCTGAAAAATTTCGCACAGAAATATAATGTCGCCATTAACGATCCGAACTTAGTGAGACTTTATCGTTTGGAGCAGGATGCGATAAGGGATGAGAAGTCACACATTGGATTTGCCAGAAATGAAGCGAGACAAGAGGGACTAGCACAGGGACGCAGAGAAGCTAACATTGCTAGTGCATTAGGCATGAAAAACGAAGGCATATCAGCAGAGGTTATTTCAAGAATAACCGGACTTTCAATTAACGAAATCATAGCGTTGTAGATGTTATAAATGAAGCAACTGCATGGTCATTATTGTAAAATATGTGGTCGGAGAAGGGCTAATGAGAAATTCAGCGGATCTGGTCATGCCGCGCATATCTGCAAAGATTGTGCGAGACTACCGATTGAAAAGCGTAACGAACTTCAGACTTTGACGAAAATTGAGAATCTTCCCTTCAGGCTTAATCATGAACAGTGTTTATGGCTGGAGCAGAAGCGCAGGGGTAAACGTGAAGAAGTTCGAGAGGCGGCTGGGTGGGCTTACGAGATGAGATTTTCTGAGCGACAAACTGATGATGAACAGGAGATGCCGGAAGCTGCATTTGCAGAGCCTCTTGAAATTATCGTTCAGCTATCAGATATTATCTATGCTGTAGAAATGACATACGGCGACCTTGAATACTTCCTGGACAAGAAGACAGGGGAGATAGTTTCCTCGGATGATGTTATGTTTGATGAAGAACTTGCTGATAGAGTAGAGGAGCATGGATTTTTTGTCTTGCCGAGAACTTTCGGAATTCACAGGACGATGGTTAAATTCGTGAAAACGTTACCTGAAGAGTTTCAGGAGATATTGAATTCTGTCCTAAAAGGGAAATATCCGACCAGACGTTTTGAGAACACAGTCCTTCAGCTCGGACTTGAAGAGCAGTGGCATGCTTATGAAGAATCAGCTTACAGACAGAAAGCTGTAGAATGGTGCGATAATAATGGAATCAGATATGAATAATGCGATAATTTTAATGTTGATATTCTCGGGAGCGATTCTTCTTTACGCTCTGCTATTGGCCTGGACTAAGGATATAGGGCTTATTAGAAGGAGCTACGCTGCAAAAATTAAGGACAGAAAAACTTATGCTGTTCAGTTCGCTAAAGTTCTAGCATTAACGGCTATCGCTCCTGCTTTAGCCGGCTTGGCCGGATTCGTAACTGAGAATGTGCTGTGTTTTGGACTTACATTCATTATCAGCCTCATAGCCTTTATAAGGATTGGCATTAAATTGTTTATGAAGGAGTGTTAATATGAAAATTTTAATCGCATCAGATATTCACGGTTCAGAGTTGCACTGCGGCAAACTCATTAAGGCGTGTTATCAGGAACGAGTAGAGACTCTTTTGCTACTCGGCGATATTCTTGATGGGAATAAAGAAGTTGCGGCCATGTTGAACAGTCTTAATCGTGAGAAAACCTTTCTCTGTGTCCGTGGTAATTGTGATTATCCCGAAGATCAGGCGATGCTGGATTTCCCAATCATGGCTGAATATTGTTTATTGTTCGCAGGAGACAGGCTCGTTTTTGCGACACATGGACATCGCTCAATTCCCAACCTTTCATCGAATAGCATTCTGCTTCACGGGCACACTCACGCTCCGGCTTGGGAACAAACCAAGGCAGGCTATCTCGACTTGTGTCCAGGCTCGATTTCTCAACCCAGACGAAATAGCCAGCGCAGTTATATGATCTTGAATGACGAGGGTTTTATCTGGAAGGATTTAGACGGACGAACATATCATATGCTTGAATTGACACAACAGCAATGAAGCCCCGAACCATATTACATGTTGACCAGGACTCATTCTACGCTTCCGTAGAAGCTCGTGATAATCCAGCACTGAGAAATAAGCCGCTAATCATTGGCTCTCTCCCGACTGAACGTGGAGTCGTCTCTACATGTTCTTATGAGGCGAGAAGGTTTGGAGTTCATTCGGCCATGAACATTAAAGAAGCGTATCGCCTATGCCCGCAAGGAATCTACATGCACCCGAACTACGAGAAGTATAAAACCGTGTCTGAGCAGCTTCATAAGATCTGGTCTTCATGCACAGATGTTATCGAATATTTATCCCTTGATGAGGGCTATCTTGATTTGACAGGAAGATTGTCTGCCTTGTCCACATGGGAAGAGCGAATCGTTGCTGCCCGACAAATCGCTCAAGAGATTAAGCATAGAACAAGGAAAGAAATCGGTTTAACCTGCTCAGTGGGCCTGGGTTATTCCATGACTTCGGCCAAGTTAGCAAGCGAGGAACGGAAACCCGACGGATATTTTGAGATTTTAACGCCAGAGGATTTTGTCAGCCTGATTCTTGACAGGGATATTCGTGTTCTCTACGGAGTCGGAAAGCAGACGGCCATAAAGTTGAAAGCCGAGGGAATAAACACAGTCCGTGATGTTCAGAATAATCGAACCAAGGTTCTCCGCATGCTTGGCAAAAAAGTCGGAGCTTATGTGACTAACCTGGCTTTTGGCATCGATGACCGGCAGGTTACTCCGTACAATGAAACCGACGCTCAATCAATCGCCCGTGAAATAACATTCCAGCACGATACGAATAATTTCATGTTTTTGAAAGATGTGTTGATGCTGGTGGCAGTTTCCCTGGAATCTCGGCTACAGCGGCTCGGCTTCTACGCAAGAACTGTAACCTTAAAACTTACCTATCATAATATGAAGAGTATCACTCGATCATTGAGTCGGGAAGCAACGAATAAGGCGTATGAAATTTTTATGACGGCATTTGGGCTGTTCAATCGGTTGAAGCAGACACAGACCATAGGCTTTCCGGAAACGAGACAAAATATAAGCCAAGAAAGAATTGTAAATACTCCGATTCGTCTCATTGGAATAAGCTTACAGAACTTGAGCTTCTCAGGGACTCGTCAACTGACATTCGATGATGTGTACGGGAACGGAGAACATCAAATGCAGCGTCGCTGGGAGAAAGCCTTGCTGAACCTAGAGCGGAAATATGGCATGAAAATAATGACTGATAGGCGTGTTGACTTGTACGATGCTATCGAGGTCATGGAGGAGTTTGTGCGGAGAGTATAATGAAACAAGTCGTTCGGAAGAATAATTCTGAGAAGCGCATAGAACAATATCAAAGGGAGGACTTTACAAAAACAATGTTACGCGCAACAGTGATCTTTTTATGTTTATTATCAACAGTATTGAATCCTTGTACTGCGTTTGCAGAAGGCTTCAGATTAACACGGCTTTACTCATAATGGTTCATAACAGGTATAATATGGCTTAAGAAATTTTTATCTTAAAGGAGGAAAGCGGTCAAACATGAATCCATTTTCGATTACGGTCGATTACATTGAAGGACAAGCTGACGGGACAATTCGAGTCGAAGTAAAAACTAATAATATAATTCTCTATCAAATTCCTCGTAATTCAGCACAGAATCTGACTGACAGAGACGAACTCAAGAAGGCGGGTATCTATCTACTTCTCAATCGCGAAAGACGAAATCTGTACATAGGCCAGGCCGATTTAAGGAGCAATGGCGAAGGTGTTCTTAACCGTATGCTTGAATCGCATTCTGATCCCGAGATTGACTCCTGGCAGGTTGCATTTGTCTTGACCAGCAGTACACCGTCATTCCTGGGAGCCACAGAGTTAAATTATCTTGAGAAATTTTTCTATGATGAAGCTTTGAGATGTGGGCGTTATAATCTTCTCAACAAGATTCCACCGCACTCAGGTGAGATTAGTCCTTCAACGAAAATGATTAGCTTGCTTTCTTCCTGTTATGGCATCAATTCAGATGCAAGATTTTTGTTTTTGGGAGATCGCTTTCCAGTGGTAGAACTAATAGAACCTCAACGGGCAAGAAAGGCAGGCTGCCGGAAACTATAATCGGCAAGACATTATTTCTGAATAATCCAGGGAAGAATGTGAAGGCGACAGGGGCTATGACTTCTGTGAAAGCGATTCTTGTCAAGGCCAGCAGTACGATTAGCCACGAGAATAACTTGCCGAATCAGAAGGGACAGAAACCCGTAGCAGACATTCGACAGAAACTTATTGACGATGGTGTTATTGTTGATTTCGTCTTCAAGCAGGATCATGAATTTTCAAGTACGAGTACGGCGGCTTCGGTCATTCTGGGACGGTCAGCTAACGGCATGGAAATGTGGCGGGATGAGAACGGGGCTAGTTTGGATAGTTTCAGAGAGTAAGTCAGTTAGTCTATTTGCTGGCTAATGACAGAAGCACGGACTTCGACTTATTAAGTCTTATTAATTTGGCTCCCGCTCAAAATTCTCAAATTTTCATTGCCGCGCGGGATTTTGCTTATAAAGGTGTTAAGGTTTGAGATCGAATTGAGGCTAAGCCCCATTGTTGACCACAGTTAGAGCATAATCCCCTGAACGGTCAGTCGCCGAAGCTTTGAGAATTTTTATATCCGCCGGCGATTTTCGATATACTGCACACCTGGTGGTTTGAACTTGATATCGACCTGATGAGGAAGGATGGCTGCTGGCTAATGAGAGAAGTCGGGCTTCGCCCCATTAAACCGCTTTTCTCGCTGTTCGATTACGGATGTTTTACCACTGAGCGAATTTTTCCTTCTCCAGCTAGGAGGGCTAAAACAAGATGGCAGTTGACTTCCTTTGATTTAGACGGTAATCTTACCTTAAAGTTTTTTGAAGGAGGTTTTCTCTAAAGATGGAGAAGCTAGTAGGTTGCATCGACATTTACGATGACAAATCGTTTGGCATGTTCTTCTATGAGTTCATTAAGGAAGAGCATAAAGATAAGATGGAAGCCATAATGCGGAAGTACACTGATACTGCATTCATC
Source organism: uncultured Fretibacterium sp. (assembly GCA_937892105.1). The sequence continues at coordinate 13,480 of CALAUZ010000357.1, forward strand.
AGAGGAACTGCGGAAGAAATGAGTATCTTATCAGTGATGGGGAAGTTTGGATTTACGTTTGAAGATTTTCATGTAACTGATGACGATTTTCATAAGAATCTAGGCTTGGTGTATCAGTTCGATGATGGTAGTTATGGATTATCCTTTAACCCAGCTCTGTCAGATGCAGATGATGAGATAATCGATGAAATAGTGATAAACTATCTTGATGGCTGTGGTTTCCGTGGCTGTCCAGAAAAAGATGTGAAGCTCACTGATGTTTTTGAATGGTTTCCACCAATAGGTATTGAAAAAATTTGTGTAAAGATTGTTGAGTAGTAGAAGCTCAGTCTGACGGAATCACAGGAACACACACATAAGAGGCATAGCCTTATCTATGCCTCTATTAGCCGTAATTTCTCCGTTCGACTCATATGCTTGATCTGCCATTCCCGTTTCATAGCCGAGATTTTACTGTCCTGCTCTTCAAAATAAACTAGCTCGACCGGCAGTCTGGCTCTTGTATATTTTGCTCCTCCCTTGCCTGAGTTATGGGCAGCCAGACGGCGTTTTAAGTCTGTCGTCCAGCCGCAGTATAGAGAACCGTCCGAGCAGCGGAGCAGGTAGACGAAAAAGCTTTTATTTTCTTCTTTATTATGCTCTTCGACGGTGGTCATGAATTGTCCACCTCAATAATCGCAACGTAATTCGTCCATGGTTTATGGGCGGCTTCTTAATCATCGTCCCAGTAAACTTCTTCGGCAATCTGCCTGTCGTCCCAGTCAGGATGTTCCCGAATGCAGTCAAGAACGCAAATGCAGTCTTGTTCCGTAACCTTGAAATATTGAGCCATTTTTTGTACGGGAAGTTCATTAATAACATCTCTGATCTGTGACACAACCCGTTTATGCTCGCCAGTCTCTTCCCTCATTGCATAAGCCTCTGCTAATAACATATATTCTCTCCTCACCTTCTCATCGGCCTTCACAGCCGCAACTTCTTTATCTAGGGACTTTGTGTACTCTGTCGATGCTACGCCGGAGTCAAAATATTGAATTACTGCTCCAAGTTCTGGACTGACATCTCCAAGAGTCCCTTTCGTGTTAATAATAATTTTCGTCGCTTCGTCTTTAAGAATAACATTGTGATCTTGATCGCAACGATTTCTGAATGTGTAAATAAGGCGGTTCTTGTTGAACGGATCGTAATTACAAATGAAGATAATGAAACTTTTCCTGAGTTTCTTGTAATTATGTCCCTTTTCAAGGGTGCGCACGTCAATCATGCTCTGATAGAATCGCGTCCTCTTGCCAAGATTGTATTTATTCGTCGTTTGAACTTCTATGTCATAAATCGTTCCGGCATTATCCTCAACATGGACATCAAGGCGGATACTTTTAGCAGTTAGGACATAAGAACTGATCGTCTCCTGGTCATTTGTGTAAACCAGCTTCTTGATTTTTACTCCGAGGATGAATTCAAGGAGTGGCTTACAGTATTTTTCCTGCCGCATGACGATCCCAAATATGAAGTCGTTCATGAGGGTTACTTCGTCTATAGGTTTCTGTTTCAGCCTCATTCAACTCCTTATTCTTAAATTTACTTTTATGTTAAAGCATTGCGGCGAATTTATCAAGTTCAACCACGTCGCTCTAATCTCGATGCTCTAATGGACTGCATCGTTATTTCATGATGGACTGCATAACAGGCAGGAAATCAATGTCCCTTCGACAAATTTAACCGGCGCAAAAGCGAAGCATCAAGAAACATCGGATTATGAGTGCTAAAAGCTAGTTGAGCGTGAGGGACTTTTACATCGTCCAGTCTTCGATTATTGCTCCTGGAATCCTTGAAAAGTCGGACACATTATGCGTAACGATTGTTAGTCTCCTCGCTATGCCTTGAGACGCAATCTGAAGGTCATAAGGTCCTGGCATTTTACCCTTCTTTTCTGTAGCCGCTCTAAGTCTAGCAAAAACAAGCGCATCATTTTCGTCAAATGGCAATACCGTGTACGCCGATATGAATGTCTGCATTATGGCTCGGGATCGGTCTCCACAATTACTCTTGACACAGCCGTATTCAAGTTCACCTAATGTGATTATCGAAATGAAAATTTCTGATGGGAAAACTTGAAATAATTTCTCAGTCAGAACCGGATATTTATTCTTCATAGCATAAATGCAGATATTTGTGTCGAGAAGGTACATCTTCTAAAAACTCTCCCGTTCAGTAACGTCGTCCCAAGAAGGCTGTTCTCTGTCAATCATGAAGTTGTCAGGCATTTGTCCGATTGATAATCGCAAAGGAAACCACGGATCATTCACAGGACAAAGAATATATCCGGCTCCGATTTTCCTGATTAAAAATTCTTGTTGATCGGTTTGAAACTCTTTAGGAATTCTAATGGCCTGGCTATTGCCACTTTGAAAAACTTTTGCTGTCATTGTCCATTCCCCCTATAAAGTATAAACATTACGAATTACAAGCAGTATATACACGGCACGCTTAAAAGTCAAATCATTTATATTAGTTCGGGTTAGTTTCATGGTATTCAATATCTTTTTTGATGCTTCTTGCGTTCCCTGCCGTTTTCATTTGGGAATAATCGGTCAAGTAATCTGCTGCAAGTTTGATAAGGTTATTCTTCTGTCTAAATAATTTTGCCCTGCTCCAGCCCGTCATTTCAAGAATAGCATTTACAGGATTACGTCCGAAATAACATGTGCCTAAGACTGTAAGCATATCTTGGGAGACAATATTATCAATTTTTTTCGCTTGATGATAAGTCATCAACCATCTTCTGTAGAGGTCTGGTCATGGAACGGAGAGTGTTAATCTCCTTTTCGAGTTTGTCGGAGGGATTGCGCTTATAATCCTGTGTCAGGACATCAAGTCGTGCAAGGTTCACAGGATAATCCTCAAGACATTTTTCAGCAAAGTTCAGCATAGTTGTCGTCTCTTTAATGGTGGTAATATCTTTTCTTGCGTATTAATATCTTGTATGGCATGTATGCTTGCACTAATTGCAGTTGTGCGAACAATGCCTAGTATTCTTCAGATACTGCAGAGCGAAGAATATACCTACAACGATTAACGTGCCGAATAAAATATCAAACATTCTTATCTTCTCCTTTATCTTTATCATGTTCATCATGCGATTGCCTACTTATTCTGAAATCATTCTTGCCATTATAGCCCTTCCGTTCTTTTTAAGCCAGCCGTTCCATTTCCAGTAGTCTGGGAATACACGCAGAATTTCAGCGTAGAATCGCTCTGAGTGGTTCATCTCTTTTAGGTGAGCTAATTCATGGACAACGACAGAGTCTATGACTTCCGGCGGGGTTAGCATTAGCAGACAGTTGAAATTCAAATTCTTCTTGCCGCTGCAACTGCCCCAACGAGATCGTTGATTTCTGATTGTAATACGGCCATAGGTATAGTTAAAGCACTTGAAAATTCATGTTAAAATAAATAAATGAGTTATCCAGAAAAATACAGAGTAAGGACGTTAGAATATCGTAGAGAAGGTC
>CALAUZ010000358.1 GCA_937892105.1 uncultured Fretibacterium sp.
GGTGTGATTGTTGATGTGTTGAGATTCAGAAAGGAAAAAATAATATGAATCTGAACAACTTCACAATCAAAGCTCAAGAATCGGTGCAGAAGGCTTCGGAGATTGCGCAAGCCCATCAGCACCCAAGCATTGACACAGTGCATCTTATGAAAGGCATCCTCGGTGAGGATGAGAACGTCACACCATATCTGCTGAAGAAGATGGAAGTCAATATTCCCCGTCTTTCGCAGACCCTTGATGCCCAGATGCAGTCGTTGCCGCGTGTCAGTGGCGGAAGCCAGTATGTGAGCAACGATCTTAACAAAGCCTTCATCAAGGCACAGCAGACAGCCACGGAGATGGGCGACGAGTTTGTGTCGGTGGAGCATCTGCTTATCGGCCTTGTTGCCGGTAACGACAGCACGACGCGGCAGCTCAAGGAGGCAGGAGTCAGCGACAAGGCATTGCGTGCCGCCATTGCCGACTTGCGCAAAGGCAGCAAGGTGGGCAGTCAGACAGCCGAGGAGACCTTCAATGCCCTTGGCTTTTAGCATGAAATGTCCAGAGCAGTTTTCGCAGTAAATGTGTCCTGTAAAGTCCTGAATGATACGCCAGATAGCCTTGTCGTAGCCGCAAGTTGTGCAGGTGTAGCGGGTTATCATGTTATCGACCCTGCCCTTGTGTTATACATAGTAATTGCATTTTCCGGCAGTAAATGGCATTCTTCATTGTCAAAGCTCACGACTGCCCCACAATCGGGATTTTCGCACTTCAGGAAAACTATTGGTGCTCCTATAATCCCGCGTGTGTAGCTCACTAATCTGCTACCACAGAACGGGCATGGCTTCAGTTCTTCTGGCATTAAGCATCACCGCCTTTGATATCCGCCCCCGAATTGAGCCAATCTAGGAGAGTTTTCCCAGTCTCCTGCGAGAGAGTGAATATCTGGCCATCGAATAGGCTTGTTCTGTCCTTACTGACGCAGCATGTATGGTTATTGCTGAGGTCAAAGACGATGCCGAACTCGTAATCAATCCCTTCGCGTTGAACTGGAGCAAGTCCAACCTTCTGTATCTCAGTTCTGCCCATCTCGTTCCTAGCCTGTGCGTACTCAGTTTTACTCCGCATGGTAGCGATGATATGAGCAGGTGACGCAAGGATGGTATCAACGAAAGCGTTCTGCAACGGAGTAATATCTCTCCAAGCGGCATAGCTATTGCCTCTGTACCTGCTTTCAGAGAGCTTTCCCTGCAAGTCCAATAGTCCGCCCTGCCCGCTCCAAGCATGGGACAGGCTGTCAATGATGATGACGTTGTAACCTTCCTTCTCTGCCTCATGAATAGCCTGAATGTACTTTCGCGGGTCAAAGGGAGCCGAAAGGGAGCAAACATCGTAATCGCCTAAGCTGGAGTACAAATCGCCGCGCCCGTTCTCGGTGTCAATCATAGCGATAGGTCCGCCCAGTCCCAAAGCGATAAGCAGTGCGCCGTAAGTTTTGCCCGCCCCAGCAGGGCCGGTGATGGCAAGCCTTAGCTTAGCCTTTTTTCGTTCAGCTTTCCTAAAAGCCATCTATATTGCCTCCTTAATCTCGTATATAGTGCTGAAAGAAGTTTTAGTGAACTCGCAGACAAGTTCAGGGTGAGCTTTCTTGAACGCAGTAGTATCAAACCTAGAGGACGAACGCTCTTTCATGGAAAAAACCAACCCACCGCCACAAATGCCTGATAAGCCTTTATCCTTGACATTTTCATCAAGAGTAGCTCTTGCTAGTTGTTCAAGCTCTTTAGCCTCACTGGACATTTCCCGAGCCTGTTTGAGCATTTTCATAGCGTTGATGATGTCTTCGTCCTCTGTTACAGAGAGAGGCTCGTTATTCACAGTAACGGGAGCATTTTTGCGGTGAAGTTCACAAGTAGAGGAATATTCGCAGTAATTACAAGCCCAAGTTTCCGAAGGGCAATTAAGCTTCGGCGGTTCAGACAAGGCAAAAAGCCTTTCAGCCTTATCCGTAATACTCTCAGCGATGAAGCCGTCAAACGGGAAGAAGTCAATAAACATCTCCGAGTTATTCTTATTAATGCCGACAATGCCTAGCCGCTCTATTTCTTTGCCTAAGAGAGTAAGCCCCATAGCATAGACGTGAAGCTGAACTACATACTGAGGCTTAGAATTGAGAGTACCATTATGTTTCCAGTGGTTGAAAGCCCTGTCGTTCATGGTCTTGATGTCAACCAGAGCATTTTGGACATTACCCTTGCTGATAATGCAGTCATGGTGTCCAGTAAGTTTACCGCCTTTGACTGGAATGGAGACTTCGAGAGCGGCTTGTTGAGAGCCAGGATTGTAATCAACCAGCCAACCGTCCCACCTGAGCCAATCGACAATCACCGGTTCAAGGCACGTACCAACATCGAATATGCGTTGAGTGTGAGTGTCATTCTCACTACCTGCGAACCCATTGACCGTGTACCAAAGGTTACGTAAGCAGGGAAACCCTGCTTTTGATGCGCTTAGTATCTTATCCATTGTAGTTATCTTTCTCTAATGCCGCCATTAGCTTTACCTTGTTGCAGAACACCGGCGCGCATTTTCTTCAATTCAGCGATGATGTTTTTGAAGCCAGCATCATCAGCCCATAGAGAGTAATCGCCGCCGAGAGCGACATATGCGCCAGTTCGAGCAGTAACGATGGTAGAAATCTGTGGAATTGGTTTACCCAAATCGAGAACCTCCTCTTTCAAATCTTGCTTGATGGAAATATTGAGGACCCAGCCCCCCTTGCTATCGGGGGGAGTGTCATTGAGCAGGTCAGCCTCAGTAATGCCGAGAGCCTTGGTGAGGGCTTTAATTTCGTCAACCTGTGGAGTAGTGCCATTATTTTCCCAGCGTCTAATAGTTGTTTCATGGACACCAACTAAATATGCAAGTTCAGGCTGAGTTAGTTTAGCTTTTTTCCTGAGAGAGCGTAACCTTTTACCGAAGTTATCAGGCATGAAATCACGAGCCTTTTTCAATGAGGGCGATGATAGGGTATTTTTCCTCAGCGAGCCCGTCAGAAAATAGCTGTAAACCCTTTGGAGTAAAGAGGGTAGTAGCCTTAGTGCCAATATTGACGGCAATGCAGCAGTATCCTTTTTCGATGGCTTTTTGAGTTGGCTGGTTTCACTGCCTCCCCTTGCGTTTACAGAGAATGTTTTTATCCCTGCACTTCTTGAGCAATCTGTTCTGCCCAATATCAAAACCTCTCTGAGCGAAAATTTTTGTAGCCTCGCCCGCCGATACAGCCCCGCTGATAGCCGTAACGGCCTGTCCCAGAATGGTGAAAGAGCGTTCGGCTTCAATTTGCTTTTTAAGTAGAAAATTTTGTTCTCTGAGCAGAGAATTTTCTTCTTTCAGCGCGTCAATCTGGGATTGAACTGTAGGTACAGCGTAGAGCCCTGTACGTCTAATCTCGTCAGCGATGTCCCAGAGCTTATTGATAACTTCGTTTGCTTTGGGTTGATTGCTGTATCTGCAAATTTCGAGAAGCCCCTTGAAGTTGTAGACTATAATGGAGCGTGTTACCGTGCGGCCTCCCTCAATTCCGGTCAAATTGACCGATGTTGAAAATTGGTCGAGTCTGCCTTTGTTACGCCTGTGAAGTTTGCCGATTGAGTCATTTGGTCTGTCATACTCTAAGAGTCTGCCAATCTGTTCTCTTGAGAGCCAGAAAGTTTCACCAGGCTGATTATTGCCTTCCTGAGCGTAGCAGTCGATGTTGATACCGTTGACGACTGTTGACTTAATGAGCGTGAATGCGCTGTTATTCATGATTACTTCTCCTTTGCGTGAATTTATTCTGTACTGCCTTGTATGTAGCGGGATTGGCGAGCTTGTAGCTCCAAGTGTCAGGCGAATGAGCCTCATCATCATTTCCCGTCTTATTTGTCAGACCCCGAACCTGTGTCGGTTTGCTCCTGAATGAAGGGCTAAATGGTTTTGTTACTGTTCTAATGTTTTATTAGTGTTTAAGCTAACTATTTGGAAGTATAAACGCTAATATTAAAAATGTCAAGTAGGAAATTTAGTGAAAGCACTAATTATTTTAAGTGTTATGCTTATGGGAAAAACTTATGGTAAGCACTAAAATTATAAAAGGTGATGAGAGAAATGGTATTTGGAGAACGGTTAAAAAAGTTACGAGAAGGGAAATATACACAAGAAGAATTAGCGGAAAAGATGAATGTTCACAGTATAACAATATCGAAATGGGAAACTGGCGCACAAGAACCACATAGCAAACGAGTAGCGGAATTGGCTCGAATACTTGGAACATCTACGGCGTATTTGCTAGGAGATACAGATAATCCCGATGCAAACGCTCCTATATCTCAAAAGGAAGGGACGGAAGTCAGCGGGCGGGATATATCACTCGATAATAAAGCTGGACATTTAGTATTCAGAAACGGTGATTTAGTAGTAGATATACCCGACACGCCAGAGAATAAGACCTTGTACTGGCGTATAGTAGAAAAAGTATTGACCAATTCTCCAGCGGTCGCAATAGCGTAAGGAGAAGGAGGCAGAGCTAGATAGTAAATAAGTGTAACATCATGATATAAAGTATTACGGAAAGCATACTTGACAAAACCAATAAGGAGGTGTAGTTTGCTACGTAATGTCAGTGTGCTGGACAGGCAACACCAAACCTGAGAAATCAGGCTACCTCCGGCTAGGGGGGAAGTTAAAGCCTCTGGACTGCCGAACCAACTTGAGTAGGTTTGCCGAAAGAGGGCAGGGAATGTCGCAGAAAAGCGGAAAGAACGAGGAATCCTCGAAAGAGTGTACACAGCACAATATTACACTTTTTACGTAGCAGAAGAATGAAAAAGATTCTCACAGTAGTATCGCTGCTTCTAGTGATGAGTACTGCGTGCTATGGGGCAGTGTCGGAGGATATGGGCGTGTACGTGAGGAAAGACGTATACGAAGTGTATATGCGGAATATGAATGCGAACATGGAGCGGATAATCTCTCACATGTGGAAAGGCATTAGGAGCCACAACAGCAATCACTTCATACCGATATTCCCGCAAGGCAAATTTGAGCGTTCAACGGGAGAAATGGAAATGTGGAGGACTTCCCGCCCTCACCATGAAACGCAGAAATCACACATCAACATTTGCACGTTTGACTCAACATGGGAGGCTTCTACAGCATATCAACTTGACCATAACGAGAACGTTCAAGCGTGGGCGAAAAATGATCATCTCGGATTCATTGTGCGTTACTCTTACGGGGGAATGACGCGGCGTTATCTTCCTGATTTTTTGGTGAGGCTCATGAATGGAAAAATGCTTGTGCTTGAAGTGAAAGGGAATGAGACTGAGCAAGACAAAGCAAAGCATGAGGCGTTACGCGATTGGTGCGAGGCTGTGAACACGGTTAAGACTTATGGCGAATGGGCTTGTGATGTGTCATATAATCCTGCTGATGTTGACGGAATAATTTTGCGTCATATGGAGGGTTAATTTCCGGCAAAAAAAAGCGGTCGGCGCATAATCTCACACTGACCGCTTAAACGCTCAAAATGTTATCTCACTGGCTCAATGAGTCCGTAGCTGTTTTCCCCGCGCTTGTACACAACGTTAATTTCCCCTGTTGCGGCACTCTGGAACACATAGAACGAATGCCCAATAAGCTCCATCTGCATAACTGCTTCGGCTGCTTCCATAGGGTGAACTTCAACCTTCTTCACCTTGTCGATTGCTGGTGAGGCTTCTGCGTCCTGCTCTGGCTCCTCGACGCTGAACGAGAACTCCTCGCCCGCTCCAAGCTGCGCCCTGTCCTTGAGGTAGGAATTGTATTTTTTGATTCTCCGCTCAAGGTTCTTCAATGATTGGTCAAAAGCCTTCCTAGGTTCTGTTGCGTCTTCTTCTGCCCTGAGAATTACACCGTTTGCGTTGGCTGTGGTCTCAACGTTGAAGCTGCCTTTGTGGTGCGTGATTACTATTTGGCAGTTCATTATGCGCCGGAAGAATTTTTCCAGCTTGGAGATTTTTTTCTCCATGTAATCCCTGAGCCTGTCATCAATTTCGCACCCGCGCTGTACAAAACGAATGTCCATTCTGAATGGCACCTCCTGAAAAGTTAAAAGCTGATATAAATATTATATTACATTTTATGCGCTCATGCCCGACAAGATAACTCCTTCAAGCTCTCCAGCGTCAATTTCCCTTACAACACACTTTCCTATTTCCGAAACAGACACAAGCTCGAAACTTCCTCCAGAAATCTTCCTGCCGTTCAGAAGTGCCTGTGATATAACCCCAGCCGTGAACTTCCTGCATGTTACAGGTAAATCGTTCTTCGTTAGAGCATTGATAATTCTTGCCGATGTATTGTCATCGCACCAGCCCATTTTTGCCGATGCTCTGGCAGTTATACCGATACCATGCGAAAGTGCAAGACCATGCTGTATCCCATAGCCGCTCAAAGCCTCGATAGCGTTCCCCAAAGCGTAGCCCAGACATTTCGTCCTGACATCAGGTGTAAGACCTGCCCTGTACTTTATGCAGCCTTCAATGATGCGTTCAAGGTTATTCTGAACATCACCGCGCTCGAATATCCTGAACAATTCCTCGCCCGACATTATTGCCGTCTTTAATGCCTCAGCAATCCCAGACCTGTATTCTTCCGGAGATAATGTTTTCAGGCACTCGGTATCACACAGGACGAGTGAAGGACTGCAAGACATGCCCGCCATATTCTTTCCCGCACTGAGGTTCAGGAACGCGCTGCCCCATGCCGAAACCTCAATCATTGCTGCCAACGTTGTTGGAACAAGCACGAGCCTTACGCCGCCCATGTAGCAGCCTGCCGCGAACCCTGCCGCATCGCAAACGACTCCGCCGCCTAACGCTACAACCAGGCATTTAGCAGAAAGCCCAAGTCCTGCCATGTCATCGAGCAGTTTAGCAACGGTCTGGAAATTCTTTGCGCCCTCGTGTGAAGCTATGAGCAGTTCACATATTCTCAATCTCATTCCTTCAGGCTTTGGGCATTCCTGAAAGTTCATGATGACTTTCTGAAGGTATAGTCCGGATACTTTCTCGTCCGTTACGATGAGTATTTCCGAGTATTCCGTATCGTTGCAGAGCCTCAATATTTCGATACCGAGACGCTCAATTATTCCTTTGCGTATCCTGATACTGTAGCCGTATTCTCCGTTGACCTGTACATTTGCGGGCATGTGTATGTTCATTCCTTCCTGACAAAAAAAACACCCTCTGAAACGCTTTGACTGCTTCAGAAGGTGCTGTGTTCTCCGTGTATTGATGTGCTGTGTTACAGTTTATCCTCTTACGTCAGCCAAAGCATAATTGACCTCTGGAAGTAATACCAGCGGTAAAAGCTAAAGCCGAAATAGTTTGCTGATGTAAGATTGATTTTGTTCACTGTAATATATTATCTCCGTTTAAATTTTGTAACATTGAGAATAATCACACATTATCCCGTAAATGTCAAGCTATTCACGCTTCATTACGTGAATTATAATAATTAATATTTATTAGCTTGTTAGCGGAAGGGGGCAATACTAATATAGTTCGAGATGTTATTTCACTGGAAGTAGAGGGTCTTGCAGGTGGAAAAGGCAAGGCTACGCGGTATGAGATAGTCTCAAAAGAGGAACTTAACGGTCATGGAAGGCTTTATGCCCGCATAGTGTTAAAGCCTGGTTCCAGTGTTGGGTGGCACCAGCACATTCACGACACAGAGCCTTACTACATATTGAGGGGTGAAGGAGACTTTCTCGAAGGCAATACAGGTGATGGCGAACGCAAGAGAACTCGCGTACATGCCGGACAGGTTTGCGTGATACAGGTTGGGCAGTGGCATTCACTGGAGAACAACTCTGATGGAGAGCTTGAGTTCATGGCGTTAATCTACAATGAGCCTGGTTATATGAATTAGCATGAAGACATTTACGGCATTGCTTCACAGGGAAGGCAGTATATATGTTGCCGAGTGCCCCGAAGTAGGTTCTGTAAGTCAAGGCAAAACGATAGAGGAAGCGTTAGCCAATCTTCAAGAGGCTACAGAGCTCTACATTGAAGAAACATCAATTATTCCTCAGTCCCGAGCAATAGTTACAACGTTCGAGGTGTCAGCAAGTGCCTGAACTTAGTGGCTGGTCAGGACGCAAAGTAATATCTGTATTGTGTAAGATGGGCTTTATCTTGGCACGCACTAAGGGTTCGCATTCCGTCATGCGCAAAGATAATACAGTGTGCGTTGTTCCGCTTCATGACGAGCTTGCCGTAGGGACTTTACGTGGTATATTAAGGCAGGCAGGTATATCACCGGCTGAATTTTTATTCCAACGCATAACATGGAATTTGACATTAACGGTGTATATTTGCTAAGATTATCAGGCTGTTTTTTCACAGACAATATTCGGGAAGGAGGGGAAATCTGCTGTTGACAGGGCAGATACAATATATCCCTGAAATTACAGGTTAAAATTCGACAGCAGAGACTTGTGCCGACAATTAATCAGTTAGTGCGTTTAGGACGCGAAGAGAAAAAGAGCAAGAGTAATTCTCCGGCGTTGCAGGGTAATCCTGCCAGAAGGGGCGTTTGCACACGCGTGTACACTATTACCCCTAAGAAGCCTAACTCAGCTTTACGTAAGGTCGCCCGTGTTAGACTGACTAACGGCATCGAAGTAACGTCATACATTCCAGGAATTGGCCACAACTTACAGGAACACTCAGTTGTCCTCGTAAGGGGCGGAAGGGTTAAGGACTTGCCAGGTGTTCGTTATCACATCATCAGAGGTACTCTTGACTGCGGTGGCGTTGAGAACCGCAGAAGGAGCCGTTCCAAGTATGGTGCACGCAGACCTAAAGCCAATTAACGGGAGGATTACGGATTATGCCGAGAAAAGGACACATCAAAAAACGTATACCCCAGCCGGACGTGAGATTTAATAATCCAGCGGCAGGAAGGTTTATCAGTGCGCTTATGATGGGAGGAAAACGCAGCGTTGCCGAAAAGATTTTCTATGGTGCTCTTGAAGGTGCTGCGGAAAAGTTAGGCGTTGAACCCTTTGAAGTTTTCGAGAAAGCTATGGCCAACGTTACACCGAACATTGAGGTTCGTCCAAGACGTGTAGGCGGCGCAACTTATCAGGTTCCCGTAGAAGTTACGGCCGAAAGAGGCGTGCAGCTCTCAATACGTTGGATAGTGTCATATGCCAAAGCCAAAAAGGGAATGCCTATGAGTGAAAGGCTCATGCGTGAGTTAATGGATGCCTACAAGAATGAGGGAGCTTCAATAAAACGCCGTGATGATACTCACAGAATGGCTGAAGCTAACAGGGCATTTGCACATTACCGCTGGTAGTCTGAATAAAATCTATTTGTGCAGGTGTTGAACGTCGCTCTTTGTGGCGTGGATTGAAATGCAGGATATTAGCAAGGTAAGAAATATAGGAATAGCAGCCCATATAGATGCCGGAAAAACTACAACCAGCGAAAGAATACTCTACTATACAGGGAGCAGCTACAAGGTTGGAGAAGTTCATGAAGGCACTGCTACTATGGACTGGATGGAACAGGAGCGCGAGAGGGGAATTACCATCACCTCAGCGGCTACTACATGTGCGTGGAAGGGTTGTACTATCAACCTGATTGATACGCCAGGCCACGTGGATTTTACAGCGGAAGTAGAGCGGTCGTTACGCGTACTTGATGGAGTTATCGCAGTGTTTTGCGCGGTAGGCGGAGTTGAGCCTCAGTCCGAAACAGTATGGAGGCAGGCGGACAAATACGATGTTCCGCGTATAGCTTTCGTCAACAAAATGGACAGAATTGGCGCAGATTTCCCCGCTGTCGTAAAAGCAATGCGTGAAAGACTGGGTGCTAATGCAGTGCCTATACAGCTCCCCATTGGTGCAGAAGATGACTTCGAGGGCGTTGTTGACCTCATTGACCAGAAGGCATACTACTTTCCAGGCGTTTTGGGCCAGCCCCCGAAAGAAGGAACAATACCGCCGGAATTAGCCATGCCAGCCAAAGAGGGCAGGGACGCGATAATCGAGGCACTCTCTGATTTCAGCGATGACATAATGACGCTCTATCTTGAGGGCAAGCCCGTAAGCTCGGAACTCATTCGCAAAACAATGCGTGAGGCTGTCATAAAACTTAAAGCCGTACCTGTGCTTTGCGGATCAGCGTTCAAGAACAAGTGCGTTGAACCGTTGCTTGATGCGGTAGTGGAGTATCTGCCCAGCCCGGTAGACCTTCCTCCCATTGAGGGAGTGTCGCCAGATGACCCCGAAAAAGTCGTTGAACGCCACAGCAATCCCGATGAACCGTTCTCGGCTCTCGTCTTCAAGATTGCCGTTGACCCCTATCTCGGAAGGCTGTTCTTCCTGAGAGTATATTCGGGAAAAATGGATAAAGGCGGAGTTCTCTATAATCCGGCTTCAAGACAGAGAGAGCGTATAGGCCGCATAATGAGAATGCACTCTAACAAGCGCGAAGATATTGACAGCATGGAAGCAGGAATGATTGTTGCCGTTCCGTCCCTGAAAACCGCAAGAACTGGCGATACTCTCTGCGATGAGAACAACCAGATTGTTCTTGGAAGCCTTGAGTTCCCTGAACCCGTTATCTCTCTGGCCGTTGAACCGGCTACCCAGCAGGACAAAGTGAAACTCTCGAAGGGGCTTAATGCTCTTGCTGACGAGGATCCAACGTTCAAGGTTCACAATGACGAGGAAAGCGGACAGACCGTTATATCGGGAATGGGCGAGTTACATCTTGAGATTATCGTTGACCGATTAAAGCGTGAGTTTGGTGTTGACGTTAAGGTCGGCAATCCTCAGGTATCTTACAGGGAAGCAATCAGAAAACCTGCAAGAGCTGAAGGCAAGTATATCCGTCAGTCAGGCGGACGCGGACAGTATGGCCATGTTGTGTTCGAGATTGAACCGATTGAAGGCAGCAAGTTCGAGTTCGAGGACAAAATTGTCGGCGGCGTAATTCCAAAAGAGTTCATTGCTGCTGTCGAAAAAGGTCTCGAAGAAGCTGTACAGTCAGGCGTTCTCGGCGGATACCCCGTTATTGGCGTTAAAGCCGCTCTCGTTGACGGCTCATATCACGAAGTTGACAGCTCGGAAATGGCGTTCAAGATTGCCGCGTCAATGGGCTTCAAGGACGCAATGAAGAAAGCTGACCCGGTGTTGATGGAACCTGTCATGTCGGTTGAAGTCGTAACGCCTGAAGAGTATTTGGGGGACGTTATCGGCGACATATCATCGAGGCGCGGACGTATTGATGGCATGGACATGAAAGCTAACGCACGAATTGTACGCGCATTTGTCCCGCTGGTCGGAATGTTCGGGTATGCTACGGACTTGAGAAGCAAGACTTCTGGACGCGCAAATTACTCGATGCAGTTTGACCACTATGAACAAACACCTGCGGAAGTAAGCGAAAAGATTTTGCAGGGAAGATTTTAATCACAAATGAAGGAGTATTAAACTATGGCAAAGGAAAAGTTTGAGCGCAACAAACCACATTTGAATATCGGAACAATCGGGCATATTGACCACGGCAAAACAACACTCACTGCGGCAATCACGAAGTGCCTTGCTACGGAGAATTTTGCTGAGTTCACAGCATACGACATGATAGACAAAGCTCCCGAAGAAAGAGAGCGCGGAATTACCATCAACATCGCTCACGTTGAGTACCAGACACCTAAGAGGCACTACGCACATATCGACTGTCCTGGCCACGCCGACTACATCAAGAACATGATTACAGGTGCAGCCCAGATGGACGGCGCGATCCTCGTTGTATCGGCAGCTGACGGCCCTATGCCTCAGACACGTGAGCATGTTCTTCTTGCACGCCAGGTCAACGTTCCCGCACTCGTAGTGTTCATGAACAAGACAGACCAGGTTGACGACCCAGAACTTCTTGACCTCGTAGAGATGGAAGTCCGCGAGCTTCTCAACAAGTACGAGTTTCCCGGCGATGACATTCCTATCATTCGCGGTTCAGCACTTGAGGTCCTCGAAAAGGGTACAGGCAAGAGAGATGACCCCATCTGCGCCCCTATCTTTGAGCTTATGGACGCATGTGATAACTACATTCCTGACCCTGTACGCGAAATTGACAAGCCTTACCTTATGCCCATCGAGGACGTGTTCACGATTACAGGACGCGGCACAGTCGTTACCGGACGTGTTGAACGCGGCGTAATCAAGGCTGGCGAGGAAGTTGAAATCGTCGGAATGACCAGAGACACACGCAAGACAGTCGCAACATCACTCGAAATGTTCAGGAAGATCCTTGACACAGCAGAGGCGGGCGACAACGTAGGCGTACTTCTTCGCGGGATCGACAAAGATGAAGTTCAGCGCGGACAGGTTCTCGCAAAACCAGGCAGCGTTACTCCCCACACGAAGTTCAAGGGTGAAGTTTACGTCCTCAAGAAGGAAGAAGGCGGCCGCCATACACCGTTCTTTGCAGGGTACAAGCCTCAGTTCTACTTCAGGACAACAGACGTTACCGGCAACATTAAGCTCCCAGAGGGTGTCGAAATGGTCATGCCTGGCGACAACGCAACTTTCGAGGTAGAGCTGATTGTGCCCATAGCGATGGAGGAAGGTCTCCGCTTCGCAGTCCGCGAGGGCGGCCACACTGTCGGTGCCGGAGTTGTAACTCAGATAATCGAGTAATCAGGCGAAAATCATGGCACGCAAAATCCGCATACGTCTGAAGTCATTTGATCATAGAGTGCTTGACATGTCGGCTGCTCAGATTGCAGAGACGGCTCAGTCAACCGGCGCAAGAGTTTCAGGGCCTATCCCGCTTCCAACAGAGGTTGGCAGGTTCACCATACTGAAATCACCGCACAAGGACAAAGATGCCCGCGAACAGTTTGAAATGCGCACTCACAAAAGACTGATAGACATCATAGATCCGACACAGAGGACAATGGATGCCCTGATGCAGCTTAACTTAGCGTCAGGCGTAGACATACAGATAAAATTTTAGGCGTAAGGAGAAGCACAAATTATGTCAATAGGGATTCTGGGGAAGAAACTCGGAATGACACAGGTATTCGACTCTGAGGGACAGGCCGTAGCTGTTACGGTCGTCCTTGCCGGGCCGTGTTCTGTGGTCGCTCTGAGAACCCCTGAACAGAACGGATATTCCGCCGTTCTTCTCGGCTTCGGGGCTGTGAAGGCTCATAAGCTGTCCAAAC
>CALAUZ010000359.1 GCA_937892105.1 uncultured Fretibacterium sp.
AGTTGCCGCCCAGCCAGCTCTTGAAAATATTTTCTATCTCCTCATACGTAATCTTTCCCGCGTCTAGCAGCCTCTTGTACGCTTTCAGTTTCCTGCGCTCGCGGGTTATGCTCTTCGGGTTTATCTTGCGAATTACCCGCCCTGTGTCCGTGAGACTGTATCCATTCTGCAAGTGCCGGTAAAAGCCGGAGAGCTTTACAATACGTGTCTTGCGCTCATTGATGATTATCCCGAACTCTTGTGCTACCACTCTCAGACCATCAAGCAGAGTCAACAATTCTTCCCTGCTCTCGGAGATCGCGTAGAAATCATCTGTGTACCTGCCGTAGCCCTCAATTCGAGCAATGACCTTAGCGTAATTGTCGAAGCGGTAAGGATAAATAAGCCCGATATTCTGGGAAATCTGATTACCAATGTCCACGCCCTTATCAAGGAACTTCTGCCCTGTCATCGTAGCAGGGGCTGCGTCGAGGTTAAGCATAGGGTCAACCTTGCCATTTATCATGGCCTGTATCTCCTCGTCTGTGAACCTGCTCACGTCTACTCGGAATGTCTTGAATATCCTTGCAATCAGGCCAAGTGTGTATCTCAGTTCAGCGGGATTACTCACCGAGCGTGAGAGGAATTGCGCCAAAACCTCGCGGCATTTATCGTGCGGAATGTTTGCGTAATACCCTGTGAAATCACCAAGCAGAATGTAGCCGTCATTCGTCTTGTGTCTCATGAAGTACTGGTGCAAATGAGCCTCAAAACGTCGGCGATGAAAATCTACTCCCTTGCCTTTCTGTGAAGCCCCGTTGTCGTAAATCAAGTACTTGTTCAGGGCAGGAGTAAGAATGCCATCACAGATTATGTGATTGACGGTTTTATCTGCCATTGAGTTACTGGTAATGTATCTGGGTTTTCCGCGCTCTCGGATCAAGAATCTGCTACCATTTGTAGGTGTATACGAGCCGTCAAACAAAGATTGCTGGAGCATCGCTGTGTAAAGCAGGTGATTCATCTCGAACAATTGAGTAGCATACTTGAACTTGCTGCCATTCATTGCTTTTGTCCCTGCATCATAGATTACGTTTGCGTCAAGAAAAATATTTCCGTCCATAAAGAAAAACCGCCCTATAGCTGTATTAGTCGTAACTAACAGCGTGGCGATTGGCATTTATCCGCTCTGAGGCGGAAAGGATGTCTCTTCCTTCCCTTCACCCACAAATGGAAGCAAGTCCAATAAACATGTGGGTAGTGAATCCGGACGCACACCGTTGACATTCGAAGCATTATTGTAGTTACAATTGCCATTATTGTTGACATTAGCGAAAATCGCAGGCGAAACGACCAACAAGAAACACCCTAAATTTATTGACTACGCTCACTGCTTAATGCTCTTCAGAAAGCGATTGTCTGCTTGTCTTAATGCTTTAATCATATCAAAAACGGACTGAACTTCAAGCACTATGTTCATGTACTTGTTCTTGTCAGCGGGCAAAGTCTCAGCTATGTACTGCAATTCGTCCTGCAACTTATTACAGCAGACGAGTGCGCGATCCATCTCTAACCGCCGTTCCTGAAACTCGCTCATGTATGTCGGCCAGATTGTATTTGCTGCTCTCAGATGCTCTGTTATGCCCTGACAAAAATCAGCCACTCTGTCCCTTTCCCGCCGGATGAACCATGAGTCAAAACCATCTGCAAGTTCGCGAATTGCTTTGCTCATTTTCTCGCGCTCTTCTGGGTTTTGGATGTAGGCTGTCATCTTCTGCACGTGAGCCTCTAGCTTCTTTTGGCTGTATCCAAAAGTGGCCATGAGTTCAGCCGTGATCTTCCTGCGTAATTCATAAGCACGGTGCAGAGCTTCAAGTTTTGATTCTGCACGTTTACTCTTCGGAATATTCGACAAACCTTAAACCTCCTAAAAATCCTACATAGCGCGACCGCCGCAAGCGGCGGGAAAATTTTACAACAGGCTACAACGCTGCCTTATACTTGTCAAGCGTAAAACGCGGGGATAAACCCCGCGTGATTTACTGATTTTAATAGATAAGGGCAGCCGGACGCACACCGTTGACATAAGAAGCATAATGGAAGTTACAATAACCAATACCGTGGACATTAGCGAAAATCGCAGGCGAAACGACGTTTCTCAGCCAGTACCACTGACGATTACTGACTAATACCTTCTTGTGCCTGAACGCCGCAAGCTGCATATGGCTTACACTGTAACGATTGAATGAGACAGCAATATCCTGCCAAGTTGCTCCTGTTCCATCCGTATTCGCACTGTCGAAGATGCACGAACCGTATACCATACGCTCATCCATCAGCTCGACTACACTGTCGCACCATGCTCCGGCTGACGGCCTACCATTCGTTACAGCGTTCACTAGATACTCACGGTGTGAAAGAACATGATCCTCACCGAAGCACGCCTTAAAGATTGCCTCCGCTCTCCTCAGATACTTTGTACGCATCTTTGAACCGACGTAGCCGCCCTCTGTCGTGTTCGTCTCGTTCATCGGCGCAGTGAACATGTTGCTGTCGGGCACTACTACTATATGATGAGTGGTGAAGTCAGAATCTCCCGCTCTCAGGTAGTAGTCGAGGTCTGCTACCCTCATCGTCCCGCTGTACGTGCTCGACTGCGTCTCGTCATTCTCATCAAGGTATGAATAGGCTATGTTGCTGAATACCCAATAGTCGCCGGGATATACATCCGCATATACTCCGCCGTATGTTCCGCTAAATGTTCCTGCACGAATTGCCGCACTCTGCGCATCGGAGAATACTCCGAGATCATTTCCCCTGTACATCGCATTGTGCGCTCCTGAGTTATGCACAAGTAACGGGTCTACTAGTGCCTTCAAGGCCGTTAGCTCCGTCGTCGCCTTCAATGAGGCTAACCACTGCGCTACTGTTCCAACGTACCCTTCCTCGACTGCTAGCTCATACGCACTCTTGCCAGTAATTTTTGCCACGTCAGTGTCATAACGCGCCTCCCAGTTACCCATCGCCTTCGAAAGTCTCGCTGCTAAGTTCGCTTCCAATGTTGACTGGTGGTTGCGGTCGATTGAATACGTCTGCCCGCTCGCGCTCTGTCCGTAGTACGGCTTCACTAACTGAATTTCTGTGTCGCTTACTACTGACGCTACTTCACACGCATAGTCTCCCCTCGCGTCCGTCCTGAATGCCGCTCCGGGATTTATTCCGGCCGTCAGAAATCTCGTCCCGTTTCCTGATACTTTCGTGCTACCGTTCGTTACTGTTACTGTTCCTTGACGATACCACGCTGTATGTGCTGTCTCTGCCATCTTTATTCCTCCTGTTGTCTCTCTCGCTTCTCTGAGATTATTGCCAATATTCCTAGCACCGCTTCTGACAATGCATTTATCTGTCTCTGCAATGAATCATCATCATTGGTGCGGTACTCTGCTTCTTTCGCTAGCTCTCGGCGGCGGGTCTCGTTCGCATCTGCTATGTTCAAGGTGTTTTCTAGGCGGGCTTCTGTCAGCGCGTCTATCTCGCCCTGCAAAAGTTCCTGCGCCTGATACACTGCTTCCGAATTTCTGCTTTGCCCTTCTCGGATATTTGCTCCCAAACTAGCCTGCTCATTCGCCCATGCATCCACCCGGCCATCTACTACTTCTGCCGCGTAATCTGCATCTGCGTCGGTAGAGGCTGTTACCTGTGCATCCATTCGGGCAGCTAATACTGCCTGTGCTAGCGATAATGCGTCTGTTTCGCTTTTGGTCTTTTCGGCTGAACTCCTCAGCTGTCCAACGGTGGTTAAACTGTTGTCGTCATATGCCACAGAGCCACCTCCCTACACAAAAAAGACGGAGCTTTTATGCCCCGCCTTCTCTCTTTACAGCTTAGTGATTAAGCCCAGACTTCGCCGAGCATCTCTTCGACTTCTTCATCAGTCGCGATTGCTACTGTGCTGTCCGTTACCTGTCCGCTCGCGTTAAGCGTCGCAATGTTACCTGCAGCTGATGGGACGGCCAAAACCTGAAGGTTCGAAAGGT
>CALAUZ010000360.1 GCA_937892105.1 uncultured Fretibacterium sp.
CACAGGATTACACGGATGCCCTTGAGGGACGAATAACCTCTCGGCTCGATACTACAGACACTACGATATCGGGTAATGCGCAGACGGCACAGGATTACACGGATACCTTGCGGGCAGACCTAACTACACTGCACACGCGAGACCTATCGCATATACACCTTTTAATAGCAGACACAGATAATCGGCTTCAAGACCAAATAGATAACTTGGCCGATGCACTACTACAATTCATGGCGACAACTTATAGCCGAATAATTAATCTTGAAGAAGAAGCTAATGAAGAAGCTAATGAAGTAACGGCATTAAGGACGGCCAAGACCACACAAAGATTACAGACATTAACAGGACAGGAGATAGAAAACATGTTAACAGTAGGCGGATGGACATTAGATGATTTTAAGGGAGGCAATCTTCCCCAGAAAGTACAGACAGCATTTTCAGCAGTAACGAGTGACCTTTTAGGCGTGCAGTATGTTCCCTTACTGTATATCGGCTCACAGGTAGTGAATGGAGTAAATTATTGCCTCATAGCGCAGCAGTCCCTAGTACTCTCTGAGCCTCGCAAGCACATAGTGAAGATGATAATCAATGAAAGTTCTGACGGGACATATAAGCTAGTAGATGTAGTAAGTATAGGAATAGATGCCTAATGAGTAATTGGTCAAGATGGTATCGTGAGGGGACAGTAACCCTTCATAACGGTAGCAGTACAGTAACCGGAGAGAATACATACTGGCTGAATGCTGGGCTTCATGCTGGAGATATATTTTCACTGGATAACGTGAAAGATTACGAGATATCTTCAGTAGTAAGCAACACGGAACTAACATTAGCGACGGCCTATGAGACGAGTGACGCATACGATACGGAATACACCGGCTTAACGTACAGCATAATTCGGAACTTTACGGCTGGCTTACCTTCCGAGACGGCAGCGAAGACTTCTGGATTAATAGAAGAATTTGCGCGCTACATAGATAACGATATGCGGACGATCCAGGGGAAGAGTGCATATGAAGTAGCGTGTTCATCTGGATATATAGGGACGCAAGATCAATGGCTGGAGAGCTTGAATGCTTATGGACTGGCCAAGTTGAATGGCTTTAGCGGGACGTTATCAGATTGGCTGTTAAGTCTTAAGGGAGATAGTGCGTATCAGGTAGCGTGTGCGGGAGGATTTACAGGTACGCAGGAAGAATGGCTTCAGAGCCTTATAGGTGCGCAGGAATGGCAGACCCTAAATAGCCGAACGAGATATATAACGGAGAGTGTGAGTAGTGGATATCACAACAGCCATTTCAGGGGTAAGAATTTAGGGACTTCAATAACGACGGAACAATTAGCTGCGATAAAATCCGGTACATATGAAGATCTCTTTGTAGGCGATTACTGGAAATTTCCAGGAATAGGGATGAATGGCGGAGACACTTACGGAGTGATAGCGGGCTTTAACCTAGTAACTACGGAAGCGAGTATTTACAACATGGACCCTCATATAGTGTTATGGTTTACGCGCGAGCATATGGCTGGCGAGTATCTGAATGATGGGCCGATAGACCCCACGACAGGGTGGGTAGGGATGAAGATATACACGGAGATATTGCCTACATTACTTGAGCGTATAGAGACAGTGATACCTAGTGAGCGAATAGTAGTATCCCGAACATATGTAGCGGATGCAGTAGATAGCAGTACTATGGCGAGGACACATACAGTGACGGCAGATGACCGAATATTTATGCCTACGTATGCGGAGCTTAGGGGCTATGAGGATATAGGGAAAGCGAATGGTTGGAGTGCCCGGAGTGTTTACCCTCGACACCGGAGACAGTTCCCGTTGCTAGTGCATAATAGGGGTATATGCGATAGGCGGTCCGGCGACGAGCATAGCAGTTACCCCAAGTATATAGATGTAGCGTGTACGACCCCGGCGAACTTCGGTGATAGTGTGAATTCCTGGAATGACATGTTCGGCCTTGAGCACGTTTGGGACTACGGATTGTATGAGGGTAGCAGTTATGCGGCCAAGTTCAATATAGACCCTTATGTGGTGATCCGGTGATGGCAGGGGGAGGGAGAGAATAAGGATGTACAGAATAAAGCTGAATGATGGCAGTGAAGTAAGTGAATTAAAGTTAGTAGGTAATGTGTTCCAGAGTGAACATGAATTGACCTTTGGAATGTTTGCAGGGAAGTTAAGCCCTTGCGAGATAACTGGGAAGAGTGAAGAAGGGGAAGATGAAGATGGCGAGAGAATGTATTGTGGGGCACATGATATCTTGAAGCTCTGCTATGTTCGTAAGCGTAATGGTAAATGGGAAGTGGGGCTGAGTGAATATGAAGCTCATGAATTGGCCATGTTAAAGCTGCGAGGGGATGTAGATTTTGTAGCTATAATGAGTGGCATTGAGTTATAAAAAAAAAGAGTGAGAAAAGGGGAAGGGAGGGGAAAAAATCTTAAATGCTAGAGAAGATTAAGAATTATTATGAAGCAGGGATTTGGAGCAAGGAAAGGGTTAAGCAATTAGTGAAAACTGGGAAGATTATGCCTAGTGAATATGAAGCTATAACTCAAGAAGAATATGTAGACTAACTGGTGAAAAGAGAAGTAATTATGCTGATTTATAAGGGAATAAATGGGGATTATAATTCAGGCGTTTTATGGCTAATCTAGTTAAAGGGAAGTCATAAGATATAGGGTCTAGAGGAGATATATGGGAATATGTTTCAGTAATCTCTAATGCAGTAAGCAGATTTATTGTTACTCGACACGTTAGGC
>CALAUZ010000361.1 GCA_937892105.1 uncultured Fretibacterium sp.
ATCTTCGTGAACCAGGATATTCTCCGGCGCTCGCTTTCCATTTCGGGAATGGTGTAAAGACGATCCTTCAGACTGTCAAAATAGCCCTCAGGGACTTTCCACGTGCCTTTCCCGATGGGTTCAAGTATGTTGTTTCCTTTGTTCATACGCTCACTTTGACATATCTTAAGTGTTGAGGTTTAATTTATTCACAGTTTTTTTCGACATACGCCCTTATTTTTTGGACGGCGAAATGGTAGGATGCTTTCAAAGCGCCGATGGAGGTCCCAAGGATGGCGGACATCTCTTCGTAGGGAAGTTCGTCGAAGTATTTCATGGAAAAAACTTGACGCTGCTTGTCCGGTAGTGTGGTTACGGCTTTGGCAAGGGCTCTCTGGGCCTTGTCTCCGTCAAAGAACGGATCGGCATCCACGCCCCGGGCTATCTCCAGGGGCTGTGCCTGGGAGTCGATTGCCGCCCGGACCTTGCGTTTTGAAAGGAAGTTGAGGGATTCGTTGCTGGCGATCCTGTATAGCCATGTATATAATTGGGAGTCCCCGCGGAAGGAGGGGAGGGAATTCCAGACTTTTATGAATATCTCCTGCATGAGGTCGTCGGTGTCTTCATGGGAGCCCAGGAAATGACGGACATGCCAGTAAAGCCGTTCGCTGTAGGTATCGACGATCGCCCGGAACGCTTTTTCGGTTTGCCCTTGCCTGTAAAGATGTATTATTTCGCTGTCATTCATAGGCCGTGGAATCCGGGGAAAGGTCCATGCAATATCTTTGCCAAAGAAAGATACATGATAATTGCATCCTTTTGATTATTTTTGCATCCATGAAGAATACCAGGAATTTTTGCATAATCGCCCATATTGATCACGGAAAGTCAACATTGGCCGACAGACTTCTCGAAACCACAGGAACAATATCATCTCGCGACATGAAGGCTCAAATCCTCGACAGTTTAGCCCTCGAACGCGAACGCGGCATAACCATTAAGCTCGTGCCGGTGAGAATGGATTACACGGCTCAGGACGGCAGCAAATACATTCTCAACCTCATAGACACTCCAGGCCATGTAGATTTTGCCTACGAAGTCTCACGCTCTCTCGCAGCATGTGAGGGGGCGTTGCTCGTAGTTGACGCGACACAGGGGGTTGAAGCACAGACCGTTGCAAACGCTTATCAGGCAATCGAACAGGGATTGGAGATTTTGCCGGTCATCAACAAAATAGACCTGCCTTCAGCACGTCCGGACAACGCTAAACAGGAAATCTCAGATGTTGTTGGGCTTGACGCTTCTGACGCAGTACTCGCCAGCGCAAAAACTGGTCAGGGAGTGAATGACATTCTCGAACGCATAGTAAGCGGCATTCCAGCACCATCAGGAAATCCCGAAGCACCGTTGCAGGCGTTAATATTCGACAGCGTTTACGACAACTACAGGGGGGTAATATGCTATGTCCGCGTCATGAACGGAAGCATTAAGGCGGGACAGAATATCATGTTCATGTCAAACGGCATTACTTACCCCGTGAATGAGGCAGGAGTTTTCAGACCGGGATTTACGCCCGTTGGTGAGTTGAAGGCGGGAGAAGTAGGTTACATTACAGCGAGTATTAAGACGCTTGCTGAAGCACAGGTAGGCGACACCATAACTGACGCAAATAATCCTGCAAGTTCCCCATTGCCAGGCTATAAGCGGGTTAAGAGTGTTGTTTTCTGCGGATTTTACCCTGTTGAACGCGACAATTACCCGCAGTTGCGGGACGCTCTGGAGAAATTATGCCTCAATGACTCGGCCGTAACGTATGAGCCTGAAAGTTCGGAGGCTTTAGGTTTTGGTTTCAGGTGCGGATTTTTGGGATTGCTGCACATGGACGTTGTTAGAGAGAGGCTGCGCGAGGAATACGGTGTCGAACTCGTAGCCACTGCTCCAAACGTAATATATGAAGTCGTGAAGTCTTCGGGGGAAGTTGTCGAGGCTCACAGGCCGTCAGATTTTCCCGATGCTTCAGAAATTACGGAGATTAGAGAGCCGTATATTAAACTGTCAGTGTTTATGCCGTCAGAATTTACCGGCCGCGTAATGCAGCTGGTTCAGGACAAGCGCGGAACATATAAATCAATGGACTACATTACCCCTGAACGTGTCAGGCTGGTTTACGAAATGCCGTTGTCTGAGTTTATCGTTGATTTTCATGACAAGCTGAAATCGCAGACGAGGGGATATGCTTCACTGGACTATGAGCTTATAGGTTTGAGGGCAAGCGAGCTGGTTCGTGTTGATATTCTGGTGAACGGCGAGGCTGCTGACGCTTTCTCGTTCATCTGCCACAAAGACCAGGCATATAATCGCGGCCATGCAACAGTAACGAAGCTGAAAGAGCTAATCCCCTCCCAACTGTTCGAGATACCAATACAGGCATCAATCGGGAAGCGCGTAATAGTCCGTGTGAATGTTAAAGCATTACGCAAAGACGTTCTGGCGAAATGCTACGGCGGAGACATTACCCGAAAACGCAAATTGCTGGAAAAACAGAAGGAAGGCAAGAAGCGTATGAAACAGATAGGCAAGGTATCAATCCCGCAGGAGGCATTTTTGGCGTTCATGCAGGTGGACAGTGAAGGGAAATAGCGCGGGACTGTATATTCATGTTCCGTTCTGTGAGAGGAAGTGCGGTTACTGCTCGTTCTACAGCATTGCAGGAGGCGTGGAATATGTTGGTGCATGGCTTGAGGCACTTGAACGCGAGGCAGGGAGATATTTTCGTGTTGAAGGCGGGAAAATTCCCCTGCGTACCCTCTATATTGGCGGCGGAACTCCAACAGTCCTATCGCTTCCGCAATGGCAGGAACTTGCAGGGATAATATGCCGGTACTTTGACGTTTCATCGCTCATTGAGGCGACATGCGAGGCAAACCCCAACTCCTTAACGCCTGAGCATATGGCATTCTTCAGGGACAATAACTTTACCCGCATAAGTCTTGGGGTTCAAAGCCTGAATGATGATGAACTGCTGACGTTGGGACGCATTCATAATTCGCGGCAGGCATTGAGGGCAATGGAACTGGTGAAATCCTGCGGGCTTAATCTGAACTGTGATTTAATTTTCGCGATACCTGGACAGACGTTAAGAACGTGGGATTATTCATTGCGTTGTGTCATGGAACATGCTGACCACGTATCATGCTATCAGCTTACACTTGAGCCGGATACGCCGATGGGACGGAAATTTTCGGGCGAAGACCTCAACGCTTCGGGCTACAAGTATTACAGGTACGCGCAGTATGTGTTGCCGAAACACGGCTTCACGCAGTACGAAATCTCGAATTTTGCCCCGTCAGGCCATGAATGCAGGCACAATATGTCATACTGGGATCACTCGGACGTTATCGCGCTAGGGCCTTCTGCTGTGAGTTACGTTGATGGTGTGAGATACTCTAACCCCAGAACGCTTAGGGAATACATATCAGGTGTTGAGGCTGAAAGCGAGGAATTATCCCCCCGTGAACGTGCAATAGAGCTGGTTATATTATCCCTTAGGACGAAATGGGGGGTATTGCGCGATGGCCTTATGCCTGAAATTGAGGACGCAATATCGCAAATGCCTTCTGATTTGTTCGTGATTACCCCTGAGAGAATATCGTTGAGCAAGCGGGGTATGAGGCTTGGAAATTCAGTATGGTCTGAAATTATGCTTTATGCTGACTGTTAGCCTCTGAGTTTAGTATCGTTCTCACTCATGATTTCCCTGACAATTCGCTGGATATCTTCAATAGTTAATGCGGATTTATTGCGTTCTCTGTGAAGCTCCCAAAATCTGCTGACAAACGGCATAAGAAATATTGCCCCGAAAAGGACAAGTATCCAGTAAACGAAAGTGTGAGTGTTCTCAATGCGTTTATCCAGGCCATCAATTTGAGCCGATAATTTTTTTTCAACGCCATCAATTTGAGCCGATAATTTTTTGTCAACGCCATCAATTTTTTCCGACAATGATTTTTCTACCCCGTCAATTCGTGCCGAGAGTCTTTTATCCACCCCGTCAATTTTTTCCGATAATGACTTTTCCACACCATCAATCTTCTTGTCCAAACCGTCAATACGTTCTGATAAGGCGTTAATTTTACCCTCAAGCCGCGTAAGAAGCATCTCCATTTTGACATCGAAAACGTCCTGCCTTATGTACACGTTCATATCCTCAGATAATGCGTATGACCCCGAACACATAACACACACTAACATTGACGCAAAAAACATTCTTCCCATATTCTGTAACACCTTCCGTTGATTTTATGGCTATATTATATATGGCAATGTGGTAGAATATCTATTGTCCGGCTCAATGCGGCGGAAACCTGCGAACCGTGTCAGATCGGGAACGAGGCAGCACTAAGCAGAATTTTCCGGGTGTCATTGAATACCGGACATTATTGTTTCTCCCAAAAAAGCCCTTTCTTCCTGCAATACGCATCGAACAACTTGTCGGCATAATCAGGCGATATTCCCTGAAGCAGCTTATACACGAAATTTTTGCGCGAACTTAACATTATCCTGATAATTTCGGGAGTTTTCAGTTTCGGCGTATTGATATCAGCATTATCCACAATATCGCAGACAATATCATAACGATTGCAAGCCTTCATAACCCATTCACGGCATGTTCTTATAGCGTCAATCCTTGAGGAATATATGTCGCCGTCGATAATCTCATGTATCTTCCTTACAGATCCGGCGAAATCATCAACATCAATAATCTCTATACCCTTCCTGTCAGGCACTTGTTCCAGTATTGACGGGTCTCCGCAATATATCGGCAATGACCAGCACGCCCATGCGTCAGCTAACTTCTCTGTCCAGTAATATTTGTGCTTTGAGTTCTCTATCACTACATGATATTTGTACGGAGCTATAGCTTTCAGTTTGTCATCTACAGGGTTAAACTCCCTGCCGTAACAGTCAACAACCCCTGCAAATTCCCTCTCCATTTCGCGCATGAAGGCTACACGTTTTCTCTGTTGCTGTGTCTTGTGCTTCAGTGATGATACGATGGAGATTGTCCTGTTCTTATCAGGAACGGGGTAATTAAGCGCCTTGCCGATAGTTTTCATTTCCCCGAATATCCCTGTAGTCCAGCCTATATGCGGGTTTGAGAGTATTACCCTGCCGGAATAGCCTGGTATGTTATACATTGATATTATTACCCCGAACTGTTCAAGATATTGCATGTACTTGGAATAATCTCGTATCTCTGGAGGTTCTGTGAGGAACAAAATCCTTTTTTCTCTGGGAATATCCGTGTAAAAACAGGCATACGGATTATCCTGAACCATAAGCCATTCAGAACTGAACCAGTCTCCAGCTTCTCCGCTGAAAAAGTATTTACCGCCGCGCATTTGTCCTTTGCCGTCTTCTGTATGTGCGCCGAAAATCCCGAAAAGATTACCGCCCGGTACGCTGAAAATTTTTACCGACATTACGCTTTGCATCTCATTCTGTAATAAAAGCCTGGAAAATACAGTATCATTAACGCCTTTAAGAACACTTCCGCTTTCTTCCTGAGAGTGTAAATATTCACAGCCCCCCGCAATATCATCATTACCCTGCTGTCCCTGAGAAACGCGTTATAGCCCTCATAATCGTTACTCATAGAATGAACCGTGAATTTCCTGATTATGGCATGAGGAAGCAATACTTTCCCTGCAAAGTCTTTAAGCTCCTGAGAAGCTGCATGTTCACAGAGATATTCTGCTGTACTGCATTGAGCCTGCGTATTGTGTTCGTAACGCAGTAACTTCTTTTCCTTCGTATCGTTATCCCTCACTGACCCCATGTCTTCATGGTGCATATAGATATACAGGCACTCCATGACGAACGTAACCCTTTCAGCCCTGCACAAAGCCTTAGTGATGAACTCTACATCTCCTCCAGCTGTGCAGCCTTCGTGGAACATTAGGTTATACTTCCTCAGAAACTCAGCGTCATACATACAGCACCACACAGGCGGTACGGAATTATCGAGTATGAATTTTTCCCCTGAAGATATATACGGCACATCATGTACGGAATGAATATCTTTGTCGGGCTTACCGTCCATAAATCTGTCAGTTAATCCGCAGAAAGACATCTCACATTTCCCCCGCGTTACTGCCTCATGAAGTAATGATATGAAGTTTCCGCGAACCAAATCATCAGCGTCAATGAAGCATACATACTTACCTTCTGCGTGTTTCAAACCTGTATTTCGCGAGGCACATTCACCGCTGTTGAGTTTGTGCGTGATTACTTTGTGTTTTCTGGCAGAAGCTCCCAGAATTTCGCGGGCAATATCCCCTGTTCCGTCCTGCGATTTGTCATCGACAACAATAATCTCCATGTCCCCGTAGTCCTGCGCAATAATGCTCTCAAGACACGGCCTGAGCCTTGAACTTGCGTTGTATGCAGGAACTATAACGCTCACCAAATCACTCATAATCTTTATGGTAATGCTCATAATATTTAGCGAACTTCAGAAATCTCAGGAACGATATATTGACGCTGTGAATGAACCCCCACCAGCCAAGCAAAAAGAACCTGTCCAGAACGTAGAACTTCAGGAACTCCAGAGTTGAACACCCCACAAGTCTCCATGAAGAATAGTTTTTCCCCTGCTTAACCGCACGTTCCGCAAGCCTCCCGGACTCAAGGTTATACTTGTCCACAGCCTGCCATAATGAAATGAATGAATAGTGGTCTATGAGGTTTCTGCATTCTCCGTATGTAGCGTCTGAACGTGCCTTCACAACATCATCATGCCCAGCTTTCCCGCTCATTGTCCATGCTTTTCGGTCATAGAGCCGTATTTCCTTGTAATGTTTCACCCATCTGTTAGCGTGTTTCATTCCTGGATATACTTCACCTATGGGCAATATATAGCCGTCCCTGTTGCCGTTTGCCTTAATGCGTAATATTTCCTCCGCCAGAGTTTCAGGGATAACTTCGTCAGCGTCAAGCCTCAAAACCCAGTCATAACTGCACTGTTCCTCTGCGAATTTCACCTGATGCCCTACTGTCTCCCATTCGTGGAATATGAACCTTGCACCGTATGACCTTGCTATTTCTTCTGTTCTGTCAGTGCTGCCTGAGTCAACTATCACGATCTCATCAACGAGATTTTTGGCCGATTCCAGCGTTCGTGGGAGACGTTTTTCCTCATTCATTGCGATTACGTAGAGTGATAACTTGCCTATATGCATATGCTTTTCCTTTCACGACATAATTCACGGGGTATTATACGGCAAAAAAAACAAGGCCTAGTGCCCGAATACGCGGGGTTCGACCTGTTTTGAGGGGGGTAAAACTATTAACGATCGAACAAGAACGAGGGTTCATCAATGTCATTATTCCTTCATGAAAGTCCTTCTTGCAGGTGTAAGGTCTTTCCTGATTGACTGCGTTCCGTCATTTGTTCGTTACGTCAAACATTATAGCTTTAATTTTCTCAATGTCAATAGCCCCGAATTGAACTACCAATATGAGACTGTATAATAAATTGTATGCTGTTTATCCTGTCCTTTGTCTCGATGGCATCATCGTAAAGGTTCACGTGGTAAAAATCTTCAGCTATCCGTTAGAGATAAGGCGAGTGATATACACGACCAAAGCAATATAGTCGCTCAACGGAGTGATAAGGAACCGAATAAAAACTAAAAGGATATTAGCCCGTAGCGTTAAGCCATTCCTACGTGAGATAAAGTCTCACTTCATACTAAGCATGTCAATATAGAAGTCCCAGAATGCAGCAGTG
>CALAUZ010000362.1 GCA_937892105.1 uncultured Fretibacterium sp.
CTACATGTACAGTTTCATTTATGGTGGTGCCCTATGGAAGGCCATGGGAGTTTGTAAAGACTGTGCCAGACTTCCAATCGAAAAGCGTAATGAACTTCAGACATTGACACGGATTGAAAATCTTCCTTTCAGGCTTAACCGTGAGCAGCGTTCATGGCTGGAGAAAAAATGTAAGGACAAAAGAGGAACAGTTCGAGACACAGCTAAATGGGCATATGAGATGCGGTTTCCAAAGCGGCAGCAGGAAGAGCAGGGAAAACAGGAAGCTTCTGCGCCGAAGGAGAAGCTTAAAATTACAGTTCGGCTGTCCGATATTATCGATGCTGTGGAAATGACATTCTGCGATATTGAATATTTTTGGGACAAGAAAACGGGCGAGATAATTTGTTCTGATGACATTATGTTTGACGAGGAACTCGCTGACCTGGTAGAGGAACATGGATTTTTTATTCTGCCCCAAACATTCGGGCTTCATAGAACAATGGTTAAATTAGTGAGAACATTACCTGATGAGTTTCACAATGAATTAAATGCCGCCCTCAAAGGGAAAGATGTTGTCGGTCGCTTTGTAGACGTTGTTCGTCAGCTCGGAATGGAGGGACAATGGCTTGTATTTAAGGAAGCCGTTTATAAGCAGAAGGCAATTAAATAGTGTGAGTATAAGGGGATTGGATATGAATAATGCAGCTATTTTAATGCTTATATTCTCAGGGGTAATTCTTATATATGCTCCGTTTTTGGCCTGGACTAAAGACATTAGGCTGATCAGGCGGCACTAAGCCTTGAACCGGCTTTTTTACAGAGAATGCGCTGTGCATGGGGGCTACGTTAGTTATAAGCCTTATTGCTTGTATAAGAAGCGGCATTAAAATAATAAAGGATAGTATGTAAAAACACAAGGCAGGAAGTTAAAATGAATTTATTAATCGCATCAGACATTCATGGAGCAGAGGCTTATTGCGGTAAACTAATCAAGGCATGTTATCTTGAAAGAGCTGAAACAGTCCTTCTAATTGGCGATATTCTGGACGGAAATCGAGAAGTGGCGGCCATGTTAAACAGCCTTAGCCGCGAGAAAACTATTCTCTGTGTTTGGGGTAACTGTGATTATCCGGAAGATCAGGCGATGCTTGACTTCCCTATCATGGCTGAATATTGTTTATTATTCGTTGGGGGCAAAGTCATCTTTGCCACACACGGACACAGAGCAATCCCAAATCTGTCATCAAATAGCATCCTGCTTCATGGACACACTCATGCTCCATCTTGGGAGCTAACTAAAGCGGGCTGCCTCGATTTGTGTCCCGGCTCAGTCTCAAATCCCAGACGAAACAGCCAGCGCAGTTATATGATTCTGGGCGACGAGGGCTTCACTTGGAAAGATTTGGACGGACGGACTTATCACAAGCTGTGTTTTGAAGAACTTAGCAAACACAATCAAACGTTAGAGAATCATAACTGAAACGAGAAGGTAGAATCATGGCTTATTTCTACTATAAACCGAAAAGGACTAAGGAAGAATTTCAGGAAAAGGCGGCAGATATTCTGTCGGCTCATCCTGAATACAAACCCGTCGAGGTAACAAACGCATCAAGGCAGGGAATATGCTCAAGCTGGTGGGGTAAAGCGTGGTGTGAAAATCTTGAACGTTATGCTATTTGGGAAAATAGGATAACGCTCGGAAGAAGTTATATCCGTAACGGCGCAGTCATAGATTTAAATATTAATGGAGGTAATATAAATGCTCTTGTATTGGGGCATCTCAATGAACCCTATGAAGTGAATATACAAATCGCGCCGATTTCATCACAGCGTCAAAGAGAAATTGAGAGACTAGCCACAGGAAAGATTCAGAGTTTAGAAGAATTATCCTCTGGAAATTTTCCCGAAGAATTAAAAGAAATATTCTTCCAGAAAGGTATCCTTTTCCCGCTACCTGACGAGATGGATTTTAGCTGTACATGTCGGGATTGGGCTAATATGTGCCGGCATGTAGCGGCCGCACTTTACGGAATAGGAGTCCGGCTCGACACCGATGCGTCTATCTTCTTCAAGATGAGAGGAATTGACATTCAGAAATTTTCAGCTAATGTCGTTCATGATAAACTTGAATTAATGCTCAACAATATGAAAAATGACAGTCCCAGAATTTTCAAGGGCATTGATTTATCGGAGGTGTTTGGAATGGAAGTATCCCAAATTAATGAAGTTGCAGCAACGCAGATCGCTGAGAGTACAGCACAAACAGACGAGACAGCCGTACAGAAAGAAGACCCCGTGAACACAAAATATAGTAAAGATTTCACGGAAGAAGAAAAGGCAGAGATTCTGAAACTTGGCAGAGAAATCGGCTGGAGTGCGGCGGCGAAAAAAGTCGGGACTACTGTTTGGGTAATTGGGAAATGGCGTAGGGACGAAACTGCGGCACTAGCACAACAGGCCTCTCAAGTACAGCCAGAAAGAGAGGCTCCGGAAGAGAAACTGCTGGAAAAAGAACTGCCGGAAGAAACACAGTCAGAAGTTTCATCTCAGCAGTTGACAACGCAGATAGAACATTTGCCTGCCTTACATGAACAACTGCAACAGCTCAGGCTTGAAAACGCTGTCCTGAAGGATAAGCTTGCGATGCTCATAATGCAGTTCAACAATGCAAAGAAAGCGATTATTCATCTGATTTGACATCAAGTTCCGTAAGATCAGCAATGACCATGCGTAGCTTTTCCAACTGGTGAGATAAAAGCTCTATTTTCCCTTTGAGTACAGCATTCTCGATTGCAAGGGAATCAATTTCTCTTCTTGTTGGACCTGCTGCTTCCGTCTGTTCCGCAACGTCTGGCTCTACTGATTTCTCCGTAGCTATGACTTGCTTCACCGTCATTAAAGGTACTTGCTTCTCATCTATAGCTGGCTCATCAGCGAGTACAGCGGATACGGCGGAGTCGTCCATTTCTTTTGTATCTGTGTCAGTTATTGTGTCCTCTGTTTCTGTAGTAGGTTGAGGACTATCTACAGTGATTATAGGAGCTTGAATATCTTTGGAAGCTGTGGCCGTCACGGCGTATTTTTTATATACCCAATAATTAACGAGATAACGTGAAATGCCAAATTCTTCAGCAGCCTTTCTCACCGATGTATTTCGGGCTTTGGCTACGATTTTGAGCCTCTCTTCTTCTGTGAAATCCTTTGTCTTTTTATTCGGCATGGTCATTTTCCTTTCTGCAAGTATTGACATGCGGGGCGAAGAACATCATTTATCCTCGCCCTCATGTCTTCTGCTCACATCAAGCTCGTCATTGCTGACTTTAGCTTCTCTATCTCTGCTGTCAGCGTTGAGATTTTCTCCTTGAGAATAGCGTTCTCGATAAGGAGTGCCTGCGTTTCATCACGCTGCTCCGATGACTTCAGCGCGTTGATAGACACGGTCTTTTGTGCTTGGGGTTCAGGTGTCTTCTTCGCTTCAGTCTGCTCAACAGATTTCACTGGCTCTGTTGATTCAGTGGGCATATTTTTCAGAGCGACTTCTTTCTTCCGACGAGATTTCCGCTTAGTAGCCTGTGTCTGCTTTGTATGTGTCTGAGCCGCTGTCTGAGTCGCTGGTTTTTCAGACTGGGAAGACGATTTCTTTTTCTCTCGATGAAGCCAGTAATAAATGAGCCTGGCATTTACACCAATTTCATGGGCGGCTTTTGTTGCGCCGACTTCTTTGGCTAGTTCTATGATCGTTGCCCTTTCTTCTTTTGTGAAGCTCCTTGAGCCTTTCGAGTTCCGGGAGGCATCAGTTTGTTCTCCAGAATGCTCTTCAATCTGAGAGGCGTTGGCTTCCTCTGGATTATCATCTGCTGGAACTTCATCTGCTATATCTACGGTTGGAGTTGCTGCTGCTTCATCTATATCCATGATGTCAGTAATGTACCTTTCTTTTTTGGCTTAATTCTAACACAACAGACAGATGTATGGATAATTATTATAAATGGGAGTCTGTGTATAGACTCCCATGTGTTGTTCTACTATGTTAAAGTGTGTTAATGCATGTCATATGTTGCGTTAGCATTCCAGCCTGTAAATTCGGCAGCTTCTTGCTGTGAAAACTTGCCGCTTGCGACAAGCCGTTCATAGATTGAACGTTTCTCTTCGCTACGTCCTCGCTGTTCGCCTTCTGCTTGCCCAAGATGCCTGCCTTCTGCAAATTTCTCATCTTCTATTGTTAATAATTTCATAAACTCACGCCTCCATTCTGTGTTTTCTTTGGCTTCCTTAACCTTCTGATCTAATGCTTTGATAAACGAATCATCATCGCTGACTTTATTTTTTCCCACAAAATCCAAGAATCGTTTTAACTCGGGACTTACATCGTTAAGCTTGCCTTTCGTGTTGAGATAAACAATATACGCTCCGTCACCAAGTGCAATTTCCTTATCCTCAGTGCAGTAATTCTGGAAACTGTAAATATGCCGTCCCTTCTTAAACGGATCGAATGTGCATATAAACACAACGTAGCAGTCTGGCAAATCTTTATAATTTCCTGATTGTTTAAGCGTGTCGAGACTAAGCCCGTCATAAGTCAATACAGTCTGATAAGCTCTCGGTCTTTTGAACAAGTCATTAAGTTTCCTATTCTGGGCTTCAAAATCCATTATTGCTTGCGCTAATCTCGTGAAAATATCAAAACGCACACCGCGTATATGCAGAGCAAGTTTTTCTGACTTTTGCGGCTCAATATCTCCAATGCAGCTAACGTCAAGATGTGGAAAAATCCTGTGAATCATTTCAGAGCACAGAGATTTATCTGACATAATCTTGCAGAAAAGATAATCATCACCGAGAGTAAGGCTTTGCCATTTCTTTTCACGCTCTGCTGGTGTCAATATTTTATGTTCCGTTTTTCTTCTCTTTCCTTTCAGAATAATTTGTTATTATACTAAATTTTTATAGGTATCAATAATATAGATTAATGAACATGTGTTAAATCACAACCACCGGTGTAGCCGGTGGTTTGCTCAGCACTAGAAGGGCATGTTACAGGCTACACCTAAAGGGGCTTATCTTTTGCCTCCTGTTACGACAGCTTCACCCGTAAACGGGTCATA
>CALAUZ010000363.1 GCA_937892105.1 uncultured Fretibacterium sp.
ACAACGCCATAATATCTCCATGAAGCTGATTGAATAACGCCTCCATCTTTGCGTCAAACACATCTTTCCTCACGTACACGCTTATATCTTCCGAGACTGCTCCATAACATACTGTTGGCATTAGAATTAGTACTATTAACAAAAGCTCTCTTAGTTTCTTCATTGGGCTAACTCCATTCTATATCTTTGATTTTGGGGGTATTCAAATACCATTTCTACTCTCTTGATATTTTTCAAGAACTGCTACATAGCTGTATCTATATATTTCATTAAGATATTCCCCTCCGTCCTGCCAATTACCCTCCACGCTCTCTGGAAGTGTCCTCCAGAATACATATCCTAGTGTCATCGCTATGTCTTGCGTCCTTGTGTACTCATCGTAGAACTTCCCGGACATTCCTCGCCACATCGCATTACGCTTCTTCTTCACGCCTTCTGATAACCCTTCTGAATAAACTCTCTTTCAGCTTCGTTCGCACTTGTGCATGGAGCATTCTTTCTGACTTCAACACCATCGCGTAGATTATGAATAACGTCATCTCTTTATATATCATGAAGTACTGCGATAAAACCTTCCTGTCCACTTCCGCTCTATAACGGTCTGATAATAACTTCAGAAATGGTCGCTCAACTTTATGGCGTTCTTCGGTCTGTTCGGGCGTTAGATACGGGTTGGCTGTCGGCGTTATTCGCCCTATATGCGCTAATCCTGTGTCTACTAGGCGGGTAACTATATCTGAAGGCTCGCGACTGACTTCTTGATACTGAGAACTCGATGATGACGCACTCGTTGCCTCATCTACAGCCCTAACATCATTCTTAAGAGTATTTAACACAATACATAAAACTAATGCCTCATATATTGGGAAAATATAATGCTTATTGTTACTAAAGTATGGCAAGATAAATATTGCTCCAAGTGTTAGAAATGTTAGTATGTATCTATACAAGCGAGGAATTTCACTGTAATCCGTTGTCTTATACGAAAGAATACAATACAATACAAGAGTATCAAGAAGTCCTAATGTTGAGATTAACTTTCCCATCATAATAACAGACAAAACACGTGTTAAGAACATTGATAGCAACATATAGCAGTAAATCTCTATACCATATCTCAGCTCACGTCTAGGAATAATAAAACGTATTACTGTAGGTGGCAATATTAAAGGCAGATAACCTAATATAACCAACCTCAATACCAACCAGAAAGGGGTATTCAATGCGGTTTTTGAACCATGTATATGATAAAGCTCTGAACTTATGTTCCCACTTATGAACATGAATAAAAACAAAGGTGTTACTACATAAGCGTATATTAGTTTGGCTTTATCTATCTTACGCAGACTACTCCACATAGTAATACTCACCTGCGCTATCCTAGTGCTTCGTTTATGTCTTCATACGGATAATCAAAATCTTCATTGAGTTTTCTATCGGCAAACTCTACATCTATGTACTCATCATCATTCGCATTACTAGATATTTTTTCACGGTAAGAAGGGGAAACAAAAAATATCTTATACACCAGTGCAAAAATTAAAGACAATACAGCTCCAATGACAAATGAGAATATCACTATATCTGTCGTATTTAACCTAATTACTACCTCATTATCTCGTGGCACTTCTTCAAGCGAAGAATAATTTGGCATATTAATAGCATCTAAAGCCTCGTTAAATGTTAATTTTCGCTTTTCTATCGTTATGCTTACGTAAACACCGTACATGTCTTCTCCAGTATCTCTCCGGCTGTATAATCCTCATAATTCACTAGTATCTTATTTAGATAAGGTAACAACCTGTCCAGCATTATTGGCAGCCTAGCTATTATCTTCCCCGCTCCACCGAGTACATAAAATCTTGAACGACCGTTACTTAACAAAAGTCCGCTCATAAGCATATAATCCCAGAATTTACTAAAGCTACTTACACGCCCTTTATTATTCAATTTCCATGTGAATAAATCATTACATGTTTCTTCTCGTATCAACTTATTCAGCAGAATTATGTAACACTCTAACTTCGTGCGTACTGCTTTCGGCTCTTTCGCCAGCACATAAAGTATGATTGCTACTATCGCTCCCGTCTCTTGGTTCGCTATTTTTACCTGACCATATGGGAGACAATAGTCCTTCATCTCGATGATTGCCTTCTTGAGGTAATCATGGGGGGTATACTCACCATCGAATAATAGTACATTTGCTTGGGACATATTTATTCTCCTTCCTACGCCGTTGCTGTCCCCACTTTAAGGCTGTTACCAGTATAATTGCTAAAATCACCGTTATACGCTGAAATACTAGACAAGGGAACATTGGGTTTTCCACCCTTCATCTTTACTATTCCAGCTACGAGAACGTCATACGCCAGCCTAAGCAAAGGTTCTATCGTTTTCATTTCTACAGCGTCCCCTCGCTCTGCTACCCTACGCGCTTCATCTACTATACCGCCCCAATATGCAACTCCCTTCGGCGTTCTTTCCTCGCGCTCTAATGCTTCTTTATAAACATCAACACTACCCACTCCCATTAATTCCTGCGGCGATATTCCAAGTACTATAGATAATTTTTCTATATCTCCTACCTTCGGGGTACTTTTACCTGTCTCCCAATTCACTATCGAATTTCTTGATATGCCACATAACACTGCCAACTGTGTCTGCGTCAGTTTCTTATCTTTCCGAATTTTCTTTAGCTTATCCATGAACATATTACTTCACTCCTTTTATTTATTGTCGTCGTTTGTGTGCAAAAATTCAAGTATTTTTTCTTTGCATAAAAAACTTGACAAAGTATAAATATTTGTGTATATTATGTTTATTGCACAATAAGTTGTGCAAAATTTATGGGAAGAGGTAATCATGGAAGGCTCTGTAGCTAAAAATATCAGGGATTTCCGCAAAAGAAAGGGTATTACTCAAGGGGAACTCGCTAAAGCAACCAACTTATCCAGAAACACCATTGTCAATTTTGAGACAGCTCGCAGAGACCCACGAGTTAGAGATTTAAGAAAGATTGCCTTCGCTTTAGATGTCCCAATCGGACAGCTCATATCAGACAGTAGGCAAGAAGAAACTTAGAAAACTATCAAACGTTTATTGACAATTCACTCTCTTAGACTAGGAAGGACACTCCCTCTAAAGTCATTGAGAACAAGTGATACATACTTGGCTCAACAAATCCTCGTAACTTCTTTGCCTCCGACTGCCCGTCGTGCCGGAGTTCGTTCCAAAAGACGGGAAATACAATATTTACATGAAAGATGGTGAGTACATAATTGACTAAAGACGAGAAATTTGAGGTAGTAAACGCTCTGCGGGACTTCGTTCTGCGCGTCGCCTCTGATACTGAGAACAAAAAACAGGAAGAAATTACTATCCTTCCTGCCATCACTAAGTTGCTCCTTGACAGTACACACTCGTTTACGTTTGGCGATACTAATCCATCTTAAAGCCTACGCGCCTCGCTTGATTTTGAGTATCAGGGTTAGGCTCAGAGATTGCAATAAAATTCAACTGTAAATAACTTTGTATAACAGCTAAACTTTCGCCTGTATCTGACAATAACTCAAATGATATGAACTCATCTTTACCATTCTGTGTTGACAATAACAGGTATGGGACACCATAGTCAGGAAACTTCAATGCAAGTTCGTGCTTCCCGTCAAGTGTACTCTCAAAGCCCTTCAAATACTCAACGATGAGGGTATATTTTGACACTTTTCCAACCTCCCTCGCTCTGTCATGTTCTTGCAAAACTATTTTAGCAAGGGAGGTCTCTTTAAGATCAGACTTCATGCCTAAGAAAGGATTGTGATTTATTCATGAACGACATTCAGCTTTTCAACTACGACGAACACGCTGTCCGTATCATTATGCGCGATGGCCAGGCATGGTTCGTCGCAAAAGACGTGTGCGATATTCTAGGCTACTCAAACGTTACGCAGGTTCTCAATAATCACCTGGACGAGGACG
>CALAUZ010000364.1 GCA_937892105.1 uncultured Fretibacterium sp.
ATATGTTAATTCGCCTTCATATTTCCTTTTATTTCTTTTTGTATATAAGAATATAAATATAATCAAAGTACAAATAGATTCATAAAGAAAAGTTGGGTGTACTTGTATATATTTTCCATTCTCAACTATTCCCATTCTTAAAAGGCTTGTTGTTTCGGTTCCATGTGCCTCTCCATTAAAGAAATTTCCCCATCTACCAATAGCTTGCGCAATTATTACACCAGGCAATATTATATCTGTTAATTTTAGAAATGATATATGTCTACTTTTAGAGTATAGATATACTACTATTACCCCACCTATAATTCCACCATGTATCGCTAGACCACCTTGCCATATTTTGAATATTTCATCTAAATGAAATACATAATAATCAAAATTGAACAATACATAATAAAGTCTTGCTCCTAAAATACCAAAAATAATAGTATAAAAGAATAAATCCAATATTTCAACTACTAAGGAGAACAAAAGTATGTGCATCAGGGGATAGGACAGACTATGAAACTATTTCTAGTAAGTTACCGTCATTACCAAAAGAACCTGATAGAGATGATTTTCAAATAACAGCAGATTATCACGTCAAGAAAGTTTTATTGACGCACGTTTTATTGACGCACTCCGAGAATTATTACCGTCATTATCTGACGACCAGTTTGAGGACTTTATCGAGGACAAATTGGATTTACTTAAAAAGAAGGTTGCTCGAAATAAATCTCGTAATATCAATATCAATACGTAATAATATATAAATTTTTGACACGTTTATGTGTCAAAATCCCTCGATAATCTGACACATAAACGTGGTAGTGAAAATAAATCGCTTCCCATAAAATTATTATCGTTTTAAGGGAACGGTCAACCAATCCCAAGAAACGAAATCCTAACTAGGGTTTAATCAGGCCTAAAGTGCACAAGGCAAGTAAACCTTTCAGGGGAAATATGTAGCTCCAGCGCAAGAAATACGGTGGGGCTTATATCCACTGAATTTGACTTGGCCTTGTTTTTTATACCCTCGTATCAGGAAACTCGCCTTAGTGATGCTTCAATCCGGAGTGAAGCTTTCGAGATCGAGAAGGACGAGAGCGCAATGCAGCCGGAATGCCGTAACTCGAAGGCGGCCTTCCTTGGAAATTCAAAAATTTCAAGGAGGTCTACCTATGACGACCATTAATAATAATCGTGAGCATAATAATGAAAAGAGGATTCATGCTAACGCGAGCGCAAGCGTCAATGCGGTCAATTCGAATAATGTCGGTGCTATCACTGGCGACACGACTCTGAACGAACTTATCGCTCTCGCCCGCAACAATGCCATCGAGAAGCCGAAAGCCACGCCGAAATTCGTGACTTTACGCAACAAATGCCGTTGCGGAGAATGTCATTGCGTCGCAAGTCTCAAAAATGCGATGTTTGACCTGCGTGTGTATGACTGTGGCTACGCTGGCTATGAATCTTACGGCAGGACAACTGTAATCGATCTCGATGAAATTTTCACGGTGACGTATCCTTCAAATTTCTGCGAGGCCAGCCTCGAAGCCTCTGCAATCGGAAATTCACCGTGGGGCTACGCGCTCGTAATACTTGGCGACGAGCAGATCGATTTTCAGCAGAGCAAAGAAAAGGCTCATAACTTCGTCTCTGAGGACGACAACAGCATTGTCAGTGCAGGTGCTTATGACTTGGGCTGTGCTTGCGACTGTGGCGGTATCGCTGGAAACGGAAAAATCAATCAGCCGGCCTTAGCGGTTCACATTGACGATCCTGAAACTGCGTACATCAAGAAAGAAACCAAGGGCGAAATTCGCTGGGCGTTGTCGAAGACTCGTGCGGACATGACGGAAAAACAGGCTGAAGCATTCAGGCTCTACTACGACGAGGACATGACACAGGAAGAAATCGGCAAAATTCTTGGAATCTCACAGCGTTCAGTGTCATACAGACTTGACGGCATGGAACAAAAGCTTCGTAAAAATATGGAACAATTCTTATAGTGTACTCATTTTCTCGCTTCGCTTTTGAGACATTAATTAGTGGAGCGAGAAAAATTTTAATCTACGTGTTGAAATTGAAAGACGAAAAGTTGTTTTTCGTCAATACTTCTAAATGTCGATTTCTGAGGGTTATTTATTAGAGGCATGAAATTTTTTAAAACGGCAGGACGGTCTGCTCAAAGAAATAATGAGATGAGTTTTTCGAAGAGGGTCGGTAAAGTTCAGCTAAATAATGCTGATGGAAACTCATCAATAAGTATTCCGAGGGGACTTGAAGACATGGCCGGCTGAGAAAAAATCATTTAAGACATGAACATCAAGAAAATTTCTTGGACGCAACACCTGAATCTGTTAATTTCTGAGCCTTACTTATAGAGGCAATGATAATTTTCAAACTGGCAGGACGGTCTGCTCACAGAAATAATGAGATGAGTTTTCAGGAGACAACCTCTAAGGTCTAGCTAAATAATGCCAGCAGAAACTCTTCAACAAATATTCCGAGGGGACTCAGAACATGGCCTGTTGAGAAAAGATCATTCTCTCTGAAAAAATCCAGAAAAAATTTTTTTCAGGCAATACTTCTAAAACCGGATTTACAAGAGTTAACTTATCGTGAAGCAATGGAACGCAGGACAACAAAACAACAAAACAACGGAACATTTTTTAAGAAAGGAGTCTTCAATAATCATGAAGAACACAGACACAAGCGGGAACAAGATTCGGAATGCAGCACAGCGTACGACTCGGAACGCTACTAAGTGCATGATGCAGAGTGCGTTCCAGAAGAAAATACTCAGTCTGGTTCAACAAGCCGGTGACAAAGTTACCGAGGCCATGAACCTTGTCGATGAAGCTGGAACTATTGCTGGTATCAATGTTCATTTTGAACGAGGCGGACGAAGCAAACTGACCGAGATAAATGAGCAAGGTAGATGGAATCAGCAGGACGAATGGAGCGATCATCGAGCCAAACATCCCAAACATTTGGACGGCGATTTGTGTAATCGATACGGTCGTAATAATCACGTTGATGCAAGCGACATATTTTATGAAGCTAATGAAGCTAATGAAGCTGATGCCCATGCCGAGAACTACGAAGCCGATGACATTGATGGCCTTGATGACC
The DNA here is from genome assembly GCA_937892105.1 of uncultured Fretibacterium sp. The sequence goes on from CALAUZ010000364.1 coordinate 3,121, forward strand.
TTGACGAAATCAAGGAAGTTACTATCCCTGAGCTTGCGGAGATGATTTCTGAAAGAACGTGCTTCAGACCAGAATGTACTCTCTGCGTGCTTAATACGGCTTTCGAGCTGATGGACGAGCGGAACTTAATGCTTGATCTGGGAACATTCCATGCGGACACAGAGAAAGGCGCGGAAGCCTCAGACACATCTGAACGAACTGAAGAACGAACAGGAGGCAATAATTAATGATGAAAAAATTAAAACCGTGTCCGAAATGTAAGGCTACGCTAATAGCCCTGCAAACTGATAAAGCTCACGAAGGCTTGTGGCTGGGAGCCTGCATGAAGTGCGGCAAGACCGGGCCATGGTGTAAAAGTCAGTTAGAAGCCATCGACTCTTGGAATATCGAAGGCGATGCACATCAACACAGAAACTTAAAAACTTACAGTTAACAGTAACAACGGGGAATTATAAATGTTAATGATGTATGAAGATTTTGTCGGCACTACACCGAAACTTGACGAACTTCTTGACGAACTTCGGAAAAAACTACGAGCCGAGGGCTGTACTTGGCCTTTGATGAAATGGCGCGGTTTTCTTGCAGACGATTCTCGCATTTATAACATCTGCGAGGAAGAAAACATTCCGTACTCAACACAGGAATTATTGAGTACAACCGTGCCTGAAGCAATTCTTGACGATCATTTACACCATGCTCAGCAGGGGAAAATTGACACCGTTTCAACGCTGTGAGATTCTCTTGAACAACAAGAAACATTTTAGCTCCGTTGACTTGGCCGTACTTGCAGGGGTGACTCAGGAAGATTTCATCTTGGCCGAGCAGCTTATATTCCTTGAGGATGAAGAATCTCTGCTTCAGGCGATTGAAAACAGACTTCCAATTCGCAAAATTTTTCAGAATCTCATGGATCGCTGCGACCTTGCAGAACTGAGGAATGACCTGCGCGTGTTCCTGAACAATTTTTATCCGAAGGACAAGAAGTCATGGGTGGTTTCAGAACTGCGAAAACTCATGATTAAGCACGAAATATTCAGCGAAAAGGAAGAACGGAGGTAAGGGTATGGAAAAGGGGCTTTATAACTTTGAAACACTGCCTGAAATTCAAAATTTTTTTCCAGCTCTCCCGCAAGATGCACAAAATCGACTCTGCGACAGTTTAATTGATAACGGCTGCACGATTCCTATATTCGTATGGAAACGGAAGAACAGGAAGAACGAAACGAACGATGCAAACGGTGAGAATGAAGCTACAGAATTCACGCGTATTATCGTTGACGGCCATTACCGCTATAAAATTTGTCACGAGTTAGGAATTCCATTCGACTACAAAGAGCTGGAGTTTGCGGACTTGGATGCTGTTAAAATCTGGCGGCTGGACATGCATACATCAACAAAGCAGTTGTCCGATTTTCAAAAATGCGAGTTAGCACTGCCGTTAGAAAAAGCGATCAGCGAAACGGTTGAGCGACGTAGACGCGAGGCTATAAGCAGGGCAAGGCAGACTGGCTTACAAGTAAGCCAGTCTGTGAGAACCGCGAATTATATGGCTCAACGCTTAGGTGTGACGCGTTCTAAGTGGGACATGGCCAAATTTTTGATTAAAAATGCTGACGAAGATCTTAAAGCGAAGCTTCGCTCCGGTGTCGCAAAAATTACGCCTGAGTATATAAGATTAGTTGCATTAATTAAGCCGAAGGAGGAAGCCGTCATTGTGGAAGAGGCGGACACGGCTAAAGTGCCCGAAACGTCCATAAAGTCTGAAGAAAAATACGGAGGTGCTGTCAATGCAGCCACGAAATCTGTTAATGAACCTGTTGGCAAAGTTGATGACTGTGAAGATTGGCTTCCCCGCGCTTGCAGTACCGATGGCGAAGATATTCAAGAGCCTGAAATTGAACACATAGCCGGGTTCAAGCCCGTGACGCATCAAGAACCGTTTGAGTATTTTCCGCATGAGCCGGAAAGGAAGCCGGGACCATTCTATTACGTGAAGGATTACACGCGCTCCGCGTTGAAAAATATGCTCAAAGAAATTACTGATGCCGTTTATCAGCTTAGTGATGAGGACGCGGAGAAAGGCTATGAAATACTGTCAATGCTTGATGCGGCCTATAACGAAGCCAGGAAAATAATTGAGGGCGAAATCAAATTTCACTCTCAACATAAATGACTCAAGAGGAACACAGATAACAGGAACACAGATAACGCTAATGGCGTAAGTAGCTTAAGTTAAGTAGTGTAAGTAATAAAGAGACAACACAAGTAACCACAGAAATAACTAAAAAACCATTAGGAGGAAAATAACATGAGTAAAAAATGGACAGAATCACGGACAGTAAGATTGTCAGCGTTGCAGATCAACCCGAAGTATCAGCGTCCCCTCAACGAAGCATGGGTCAGATACATCGTCAATAATTTTGACGAGACGCTGGTAGCTCCGCTTCAGGTTTCCTATCGTGACGGGAAATATTTCGTTTTCGACGGCCAGCACACGCTGAAGGCTCTAGCGCTCAAATTCGATAGTCCTGACTATCCCGTCATCTGCAAAGTTTACCGCGGAATGTCGGAAGAGGAAGAAGCTGAAATGTTCTACAAATTCAACACGGCGAAGAAGAAAATCAGTGCGCTTTCAATCATTAAGGCGCAGTCGTTCTATGGCGATTCTGAAATGCGGCATTTTCTTCAATGCACAAGGGAGACGGGATTTTCAATCAATCCGGCCAAGCCCAATGCCAGCAGGTACAGCATCCGAGCAGTTCAGAAGGCACACAGCAGCTTTGTTGCTTTAGGCGCGGACGAATATAAGCGAATGCTTAACTGCATTATGAAAACGTGGAACGGCGCGTCATGGTCTGTTTCTCAGCATATTCTCAGCGGCATGACGCTTCTTTTCCGTGTGTTTAAGCAGGACATTAAGCCGGAACAGTTTGTGAGACGGCTGAGGGATTTCAACGATGATGATATCGACCGTGAGGCAAGCCATTACTACAACTTGAGGGTACAATATCGTTATGCGTGGGCTTTGGGAACACTCTACAACAAGAAAGGCGGCAAGGGGACACTGGAACTTGCAAAATTGAATTTTGTTAATTTGTAAGAGATGTCGGCCATGAAGGAATGTATAGGAAGGAGGTAACGGCCATGGCTAACATTAACGTTAAATGGTCAGAGATACGCATCTTACCTGTGAGTGCAATGAAAACAGATCCGTTATATAAACGGCACCTTGATATGATTCGAGTTAGCCGCATTGTTAATAATTTTGATGCGGATCTTATCGGCATTCCATGGGTATCCTATCGAGATGGTGGCTTCTTTATTCTTGACGGACAGCATTTGGTGAAGGCACTCGCAATAAAGTTCAATAATCCCGATTATCCAATTTCGTGCAAAGTTTATCATGGTCTTACAGAACAGGGCGAAATAGAACTTTGCATGAAACTCATGGCTTCGATGAAGCCGATAGATGCTTTTTCTAGCATTAAAATGCAGACATTTATTGGTGATGAAAGCACGCGAATGTTTCTCCAATGTACGAAAGATGCTGGTTTTGCAATCAATCGCGCAAATGCAATCAATCGCGCAAATCAGCGTAACAGTCCGTATAGCATTCGTGCAATAAAGAAGGCTCAGGAATGTTTTCAGGTACTGGGCGCGAAAAAATACATGTTCATGCTTAATACGTTGCGAAAGACGTGGCACGGTGCGCCTTGGTCAGTTTCTTCAAAAATGTTGAGCGGAATGTGTCTGTTGCTTCGTTTTGCTGATATTAATCAGGAACGCTTTGCGAACAGACTATCGAAGTTCACAGAGGCTGACATAACTAATCTGGCGTATCAGAATTGCAAACACTTAAAGCGAAATCACAGTGCGTGGGTACTGGGAATGCTTTATGACGACAAGTTGAATTTAAGTATGCTTGATTTTATTTAGGAAGACACATAATTCAGAGAGTCTCAATTTAAAAAGCGTTA
>CALAUZ010000365.1 GCA_937892105.1 uncultured Fretibacterium sp.
TCTGGTCTGGTCTGGTCTGGTCTGGTCAATTATTGCAGAACTATTCACCTTGTCAAGTCCTTTCTTGCTGATATTTCATGAAATTATAGCACACACAAAAATTCTCCCCCATCAAAAGTTTTTGTGCAGGAAGTACGTGCAAATATAAAGTGAACTAGCTAGAATATTTGCCAGAATTTCCAGAAAAGGAGTGGTATCTCATGAAGATTGATACACGTTACGGAAGCATTTGGGATGAACTCCCACCAAGCTCAGTCAAGAAAGAACACAGACTCCCAAAGAATCAGCAGGAAGCTCTCGACTTTTACGAGGCCGCAGAATCCAGCATCCACGACTCACTCATGAAGACTATCGACGGCCACAACGACATGGTGCAGAAATCCTCACAGCTCCGACAAGTCCAGCAGCGCAAACAAGCCCTCGAACATATAGAGCAACAACGTCAAGAAGAGCATACCAAGTTCTTGAAGAAGTCCTAAAACTTCCAGCCTAAACTTTTTCTGCTACAATAACCCAATCCTACATTTTCTACATACAAAGGAGTATACATTTATGGCACGCGTTTATTACGAGAAAGACTGCGATCTAGGCAAACTCACCGGCAAGAAAATTGCTATCATAGGTTACGGTTCACAGGGACATGCTCACGCTATGAATTTACGTGATTCCGGCTGTGATGTCATCGTCGGACTCTACAAAGGCGGCAAATCTTGGCCAGTAGCAGAGAAGGACGGTTTCACAGTAATGACCGTCAGCGAGGCAACGAAAGCAGCAGACATCATCATGATCCTCATCAACGACGAGAAACAGGCAGACATGTACAAGTCCGAAATGCTCCCCTACCTCACAGAAGGCAAGACTATAGCATTTGCTCACGGCTTCAACATCAGGTACAAGCAGATAGTTGCTCCAAAGGGCGTTGATGTCTTCATGGCCGCACCGAAAGGGCCTGGCCATACTGTGAGAAGCCAGTACGTTGCGGGAAAGGGCGTTCCTTGCCTCGTTGCCGTTGAACAGGACGCGTCAGGAAAATGCCTCGATACAGCATTGGCTTACATTGCAGGAATTGGCGGCGCAAGAGCAGGTATCCTTGAGACAACAATGCAGCAGGAAACAGAGACTGACCTATTCGGCGAACAGACAGTTCTTTGCGGAGGAGTTGTTGATCTCATGCAGTGCGGCTTTGAGGTACTTTGCGAGGCTGGCTATGATCCCGTCAACGCATACTTTGAGTGCATTCACGAGATGAAGCTCATCATCGACCTCGTGAACAGGGGCGGAGTTGCGGCAATGAACTACTCAATCTCCGACACGGCAGAGTTCGGCGAATACGTCTCAGGCCCCCGCGTTCTTCCTCATGAAGAAATCAAAGCCAACATGCGCAAGGTACTTCAGGATATTCAGGACGGAACATTTGCCGGACGCTGGATAGCTGAGAACAAGAACGGCCGTACATTCTTCAACTCAAAGCGCGACCAGCTTGCAAAACACCCTATGGAGACTATAGGGAAAGAACTTCGCGAGCAAATGCTCTGGAAGGACGGTTCAAGCCTCGATGAAGTGTCGAAGTGATAACATCAAGGCAGGCGTTGAACGCACCCCAAACGTAAGCCTGTTATACGCTCTTGGCCTCACGAAAGAAGAAATTTCGCGCCCAATAATCGGAGTTGTAAGCTCATTCAGTGAAGTAGTGCCGGGCCATATGCACCTGGACAAGATAGCTCAGGCCGTAAAGGAAGGAATTTATGCGGCTGGCGGTACTCCGATGATGTTCCCTGCGATTGCTGTCTGTGATGGCATAGCGATGGGACACGTGGGCATGAAATATTCGCTTGTGTCGCGTGATTTGGTTGCTGACAGCACGGAAGCTATGGCGATCGCGCACCAGTTTGACGGACTCGTTATGATACCGAACTGCGACAAGAACGTACCAGGTATGCTAATGGCTGCTGCGAGGCTTAACATTCCGGCGATATTCTGTGCTGGAGGGCCTATGCTTGCCGGACACCTGAAGGACGGAAGGCGTACATGTCTCAGCCATATGTTCGAGGCAGTTGGAGCGTATCATGCCGGAAAATTGGACGAGGCCGGAGTAGATGATTACACGGAGAACGCCTGCCCTTCCTGCGGTTCGTGTTCTGGAATGTACACTGCTAACTCCATGAACTGTCTTACCGAAGCAATAGGAATGTCATTGCGCGGAAACGGAACAATTCCTGCCCCATACTCTGCACGAATAAGGCTTGCGAAATTGACGGGCATGAAGATTATGGAACTTGTCGAGAAGAACATTAAGCCCCGCGACATCATGACCGCTGAGGCATTCGACAATGCAGAGGCTGTAGACATGGCGTTAGGCTGCTCAACGAACACTATGCTTCATCTTCCCGCGATTGCACACGAAGCAGGCGTAACTATTGACCTTTCCCACGCAAACGCAATCAGCGAACGCACTCCTAATCTTTGCCATTTAGCCCCCGCAGGCGATACATTCATGGAGGACTTGGACAGGGCAGGAGGAGTTTACGCTGTAATGAATGAGCTTGCGAAACACGGCCTCATAAAGACAGACCTTCTGACTGCAACGGGAAAGACAGTTGCCGAGAATATTGCAGGAATTGAGATACTCGACACCGACATAATCCGCCCCGTAAGCAATCCATACTCCTCAACGGGCGGTATTGCAGTTCTTAAAGGCAACCTTGCCCCAGACGGCTGCGTGGTGAAACGTTCAGCCGTTGCGCCTGAGATGATGAAACATGAAGGGCCTGCGAGGGTATTCGACAGCGAGGACGATGCGATACAGGCCATATATGCCCGTAAGATTAATCCCGGCGATGTAGTAGTGATACGCTATGAAGGGCCTAAGGGCGGGCCTGGAATGCGTGAGATGTTGAACCCTACGAGTGCAATCTGCGGAATGGGACTTGATACGAGCGTTGCACTGATTACGGACGGCAGATTTTCGGGAGCAACGAGGGGTGCAAGTATCGGCCATGTTTCGCCGGAAGCAGCTTCGGGCGGTAACATTGGGCTTGTTCACGAGGGGGATATTATTGCTATTGACATCAACAATTACAGAATTACCCTCAAGGTCTCAGATGAGGAACTTGCACGGAGGCGTGAGAACTGGATACCCAATGAGCCAAAGATTAAGACGGGATATCTAGCTAGGTATGCGAAACTCGTAACGTCAGCCGATAAGGGAGCAATCCTGGAGTAAAGTGCGAAATCACATAATACCTTCCTTAAAAATCGGGAGGGTATTTTTTTATACTAATATTACGGTAAACCCAATCAATACGGAGGTATAAAATGCCAGATTACGACCCCTTGCTCACAATGTCAGCCTTCAACACTAAGAACGATAGAGGCATGACGGCTTTGAAGTGGGCAAAACGCAATAAACATAATGAAATCGCTCAACTCCTCCATAATCATGGTGTAAAAGAATGTTTCTTTAGTTTACTGTTTGGTTAAACTGCGAAAACGGCAAGCAAATTTTTGTGTACCCCTGAAAATTCAGCACTAATGCTATAATACCATCTATAATTTTTTCACAAGCAACGGAGGATTTATTATCATGGCTAAATTTTGTGAATGCTGCGGACGCGGCCCTGTCGCTGGAAATGCGGTAAGTCATTCAAACCGTCATACCCGCAGACGCTGGAACATCAACCTTCAGACCGTAAGGATTGACGCAGGAGAAGGCGAGACCCTCAAAGTCCGCGTATGCACAAGATGTCTCAGATCTGGTTTCGTAAAGAGGGCAGTTAATGCAAATTAAGCATTGGGAGAATAACCCGGCAGATTCATTGCTTCTGCTCCTGACTGAGGAGGACTGCAATAATATCCCTTCCTTTGACGAGGATATACGGGAGATTGTTTCAGTCCTCGTTTCACGCAAAGATTTCAACGGCAAAAAAGGAAGCACTCTCCGCGTTCCTATGGTTGAGGGAACAATGTATCTCGTCGGCTTGGGCAAAAAGGAAAAGTCTTGCCTCAACATAATACGTGATTTTCTCGTGCAGGGTCTTCGCAATGCCGGTAAAAAACATTGCAGAAGCGTGTATGTCCCGTTGTCGCACCTTAAAGAGCATGATGGGCTGTGCTTTACTCTGGGTGAGGCGGCAGGATTATGCGGGTACGTTTTTGATACCTACAAGACTAAGGATAAGGATTACGAACCTTTTGCGCTTGAAGAAGTGTATTCGGACGAGTATAACTTTGAGGATATTTCGGCGGGATTGAAGTTTGCGGAAGCCCAGATATTCGCACGGAGTATAGCTAATGAGCCAGGTTGCGCCGTATCACCGTCAGTTATGGCCGAAAAAGCGGAAGATTTAGCCCGTCAGTACAGCCTTGACTGTGAAGTTTGGGACGAGAAAAGATTACAGGACGAGAAGGCAGGAGCATTGCTTGCAGTAGGAAGCGGATCGAAAAATCCTCCACGCCTTATACATCTTGCATATAAACCCAAAAATCCCGTGAAGAAAGTTGCGATTGTCGGAAAGGGTATAACGTTCGACAGCGGCGGCCTCAACATAAAACCTGACAACTACATGCTCACAATGAAGGGCGATAAGACAGGTGCCTGCAACGTTCTGGGAATTATGAAGGGTGTTGCGGAATTAGGGCTTAATGTGGAGGTTCACGGCTTCATGTCATGCGCTGAAAATATGCCTTCAGGAAGCTCATACCGTCCCGATGATATTATCCGTGCCCGTAACGGCAAGACGATAGAAATCAACAATACTGACGCAGAGGGAAGATTAGTGCTTGCAGACGCGCTTTGTGTTGCCAGCGAACTGAAACCCGATGTCATTATCGACATGGCCACTTTAACCGGAGCATGTGCTGTAGCGTTGGGGAAATACAGGGCTGGACTGTTCTCGAATGATGACGAACTTTCAGGGAAAATTCTTGCCTCGTCGGAACGCAGGGGTGAGCCTTATTGGAGAATGCCTCTTGAGGACGAACATATATCCGAGAGCCTGAAATCACCCTTTGCTGACCTTATAAACTCAGGACCAAGATACGGCGGTGCGATATTTGCGGCGTTGTTCCTGAAGGAGTTTGTCGGCGAAAATATTGCGTGGGCACACATGGATATTGCGGGGGTAGACTTCTGCGACAAGGAATACGGTATTTACCCCAAAGGTGCGACTGCTTTCGGCGTAAGAACGTGCCTGGATTACCTGAGGGGATTATAGAGAATGGCTGGAATAAACCTGCGTAAAGCTGCTGTAATAGGCTGTGGATTTGTCGGGAGCGCAAGTGCTTTTGCCCTTATGCAGAGCGGACTGTTCTCGGAGATGGTTATGCTCGATGTTGACCGTGAACGTGCAGAGGGCGAGGCTTTGGACATTGGACACGGAATGCCTTTAGCGCGGCCAATGAAGATATGCGCTGGGGATTATGACGACATAACAGACGCGGCAATAATTGTTGTTACAGCCGGTGCGAACCAGAAACCGGGAGAGACACGGCTTGACCTTGTGAAGAAGAATGTCGGCGTGTTCAAATCCATAATGCCGGAAATTGCAAAACGCAACTTCAAGGGTATTCTGTTAATTGTCGCAAATCCTGTAGATATTCTGACATACGCTGCGGCCAAACTCTCTGGTCTTCCCCCGAAACGCGTAATCGGTTCAGGAACAGTGCTTGATACTGCTAGGCTGAAATATCTCCTGTCTGAACATCTAGGTGTGGACAGCAGGAGCATTCATGCCTACATTATCGGAGAACACGGGGACAGTGAATTTGCGGCGTGGTCGAGCGCGAATGTTTCAGGAGTTCCGCTGTATGACTTCTGCAAGATGAGGGGACATACACATTTTGAGGAGGCTTCGCGGAAGATCGAGGACAGCGTAAGGAACAGTGCATACGAGATAATCAAGCGCAAACATGCAACGTATTACGGAATAGCGATGGCTGTTAAGAGGATATGCGAGGCTATAATTCGCGATGAGAAATCCGTGCTTGCTGTGTCCAGCATAATGCCTGATGTTTTCGGGATTGAAGATGTTGCGCTGAGTATGCCTGCAATCGTTGGGAAGGACGGAATAGAGGATTTAATCCCTGTGAGGCTTAGTGTTGAGGAACAGAGGAAGTTGCGGGAGAGTGCGGGTATCCTGAAGGGAGCAATTAATGATGTGTTATAGCTCCCGTAATATTTTCCTATATAATTGCTAAACTATTGTGGTCTTTGTGCGTTCTGAAAGGAGAAAATCGTGAACCTAAAACTTGAAATCCCGGAGAGTTTTTTTCAGGGCGAGGAACGTTCAGGGTATTATGTTTCGCCGGAAATGAAGAAGGTTTGGGCGGTTGAGCTGGATCTGCTGAATGAATTTGCGCGTGTATGTGATAAGTATAACCTGAAATGGTACATAGCATACGGGACTTTATTGGGAGCGGTGAGGCATAAAGGATTTGTTTCCTGGGATGACGATGTTGATATCATGATGATGCGCAGTGATTACGAAAGGCTATGTGAGATTTCCGAAGAAGAATTCCAGCACCCTTATTATCTGCAATCTCCACTCAATGACGTTGAAAGAATACAAGATTTTGCAAAACTCCACAATGAAGATACATCGTTATTTGAAGATGATGAATATCAGCTACTAAAAATTGGGGAAAAGTTCAGCTATGCTTCAGGGATATACATTGACATATTCCCACTTTATGATATTCCTGATGATGACCGCACTTTCATGAAGATATACAAAAAGGCAACTTTTCTAAAGTGGGCAGAGCGTAAAGTACGCGGCTTATCCGACAAGTATTATCATACCTCTCCTAAGAAATGGAAGCGTATATTGAAAGCCTTACTTCATTATGTCCTGAGGCCGTTGCAACTTTCTAAAGTATGTAGCAAAATATTCCATCTGTACATGAATACTATAAGTTCATATGTATACCCACAAAGCAAAAGAGTAGCTGACTTCTGGCCTATATTGGTTCCGGGATATCTTCAGAGAATGGGATTGCCGCGTTCATATTTTGCTCAAACAACTTATCTCTCTTTTGAGATGCTCAACCTTCCTGCACCGTCATGCTATGAGGAGCTACTGCATCAATGGTTTGGGGAGTGGCAAACACCCAAAAAAACGCATGTTCACGGCAAATTTTACGATACTGAGCGTTCATACAAATACTATCTTGAAAATGGCCTACTTCTAGAAGCCAGCAAGCTGTAACAGAAAAAATTTATGTTAATAAGCACTATCCCAGAGGCATGAATGTGCTTATGAGAAGTTTATATCTTCTTAGAACGTGTCTTCACAAGGTTAATGCTTCATGATATTCTAATAAAAAAGGAGTTATAGATGTATTCAAGCGATTTAACAGACGCACAATGGGAAGTCATAAAACCTCTGTTAGCTGGGATGAGAATATACAAATGGAGCCAAAGGACACTGGTCAACGCCGTGCTTTATATAAATCGCACTTGGTGTCAGTGGAGAAATTTGCCCAATGATTTTCCACCATACAAGACAGTCTTCAGTTTCTATAGTCGTGCTTGTAAAAAAGGATTGTGGGATGAGCTTCTTGTTCTACTTGTTGCTCAAACGCGTAAGCGAGCTGGGCGAAAACCTTCTCCAACATATGGAATAGTTGATTTCCAAAGTGTAACAACTGTCTATCACAGCAGTTGTCGTGGAGTAGATGGTGGGAAAAAAAATCAAAGGATGTAAACGCCATATAGTTGTGGATACGATGGGAAATCTACTGGCTGTATGTGTACACGCAGCCAACCTTCATGATACGACAACTGGCTCAATCCCTGCAATAAACGCATACATACAATACCCGACGATTGAGCGTTTTTGTGGCGATGTCGGATATAGAGGAACTTTCTAGGACGAGGTAGGTGAAATACTAAAAGTTAAGGTGGACATATCCAAAAGAATTAAGCCCAGAGGCGGGGCTATACTGCCTAAACGTTGGGTAGTTGAAAGAACGTTTAGCTGGATTACGCATTCCAGACGTTTTAGTAAGGATTATGAATACAATGTTTTATCAGCCGAGACAATGGTAAAAATATCACATATAAATACTCTGTTACAGAGGTTATGTTAATTGTGAAGACAGGTTCTTAAAAATTCCACAGATCTTGACAGTGCCATTTTTACAGCTTTTCAACTGTGGCGAGTATAGCATAATGTGCATTTATAATATCAGGCTCTATTTTATCGATAATCTTTTTAATTTTTTTGCGTATAATAAATATATTATATCTTTGATATAGTTATCATATTCAGAATTTACTCACGGAGATCGTGAGAAGTTTTGTGAGTGAACGCGTGCTTTTCGGGACGAATTCGCCTTGGGCTTCGCAGAGTGAAAGTATAAAGGCGGTAATGTCGTTTGAACTTTCTGACGGCAATAAGCAGAACATACTCTACAACAACGCCGCAAAATTTCTCATATAGCAAAAAACACGGCAACCCTCGCAGGCTGTCGTATCTATTACAATTCTCTATCTCTTCCCTGAAAATTTACCCCTGACATGAAGCTATCCAGCCAGACTCAGGGCAATAAGGCTCATCATTCCAGTATCACACCCGCTGGAACTTCCCCCGTTGCTTACCGGGTCAGTGAAGGCAACAGCGGTCGAGACTTCAGCGTAGCCCCCAAGTCCTCATTTGTGAACTCAGCAACAATATCAGTTGAGGTAAAGTTCTTCTTCGTCGTGTCCGTCCAGTTGAAGGCAAGCAGCTTCATTCTTCCTCCGATGGGCCCGGCACCGACAAAGAATGTGTTGTGTTCTTTGACCTCAAGGAAGCCGTGTTCGTTCTGTAAATGCTCAATCGCCAACGCCTTATCTCCGCTAATGTTATCAAATGTTGACGGGGGAAAGCCGAATATCCCAAGTTCGCGCACTTCCTTCACATCTCCTGACGTAATCCCCGCGCAATGATAGAATGTCGCTTTTGTCTGGCATGTCTTTGTTGATACATCAACGTTCTGAGGCATCACACTGTTTTGAACGAAGTAAAACCCTCCGTTGCCGTCAAGCGGTGGATTTTCGACTTCAAGCTCTGTAAGCAGTGCAAGAGAAATAAGCCCCTCCCCGTTCCTAGCGTCCCAATGGCAGAGAGCGTCAGTGTCATCTGAGATTAATGGGGAGATATACATTTCCATGGTGAAATCTATACCGTCTTTTCCGTCCGAGAATGGTTTTTCCAGTTTAACGCCAAGACTATAACCCATACTGGTAACTACATTGTTTGCACCGTCCCAGATGTAATTTGCCGGGATATCAATGCTCCCGATGGTTAAATCAGCGGTTGAAGGCGTAAATACCAGAATATTCCACACGTTATCACCAAGTCAGCCGTTGTCTGAGCATTCTTTATGTCAACAGAGACTATGTTATGCGTCCTGTCCCCTGAGTAGAAGCCTCCCTTGTTATCAGGGATTGGGGGTTCATTATCGACGTTCCAGCCTCTAATGTCAGCACTCTTCACTATTACATCATAGGACAGCGGATAAGCTCCCTCGTTAATGCGGATAATCTGTGCAGTACCGGACGAAGCGTTTTCGTAGACGACAAGTACAACTGACTTATCGTAGGAAGTGTTGCTGATATCCGACAAGTCCCCGCCCTACTTCAGGTTCATACGGTGCATCATCAGCCAGCTTCTTTGTAGCGTCAAGTCCAGTCCTCACGAACGGGAAGTGTGCAAGCTGTGCCAGGCTGCTTCTGTCATAGATGAATATGTCGCTGCTCACAGGGGTATATGAACCGTCAGCACTTACAGCACTTCGGTTAGATCCCCAGACGTACAGGAAGTTATTGTTGTTGGTCAGGGCTACAAGGCTGTAGGCTTTGTAATCGCTCTTTAGGGTTCTAGTTGTTGGCGAACCCCAGTTGAGGAAGTCATAACGTTTAAGGGTCGTACCGTCAATCGCGTAGATGTAGCCTTCAGCGTTGGGAACGAGTGTGGGGTTAAAGTGTCATTCGAGGAGACCCCGTGTGATGGGTCATAGATGTCGAAGTATGTAGTGTTCTCGTCGGCCTTGTTGACTTTTGAGGCGTAAATGTACTTCTTACCGTTGTGTGTGAACTCGCCTAATGCATGTTCTCTTCTGTCGCCTGAGAGTAAGACATAAAGAGTTAAACCCTCTCCCCTGTGAAGTCGATACGGCCAATTCCGTATATAGCGTTTGAGTTAGCGGCCAGAACGTCGCCTGATGAGAACGTGTAAAGCAGTGAAGAAGCGAAGGCTGGCATTGCCGAAAGCACAAAGATGGACAGGAATATCAATAATTTTTCCTAATCTTTGAGATAATCCTCCCTATATTTTTGTTTTATTGGCATCATATTTTATAATAAAGCGTCAAAATTTTATATTTAGGAGTGTTATATACCTTGAAAATTGGGATCATTCATCTAAAGGACGAGGATATTACGAAAGAACTTATTGACCGCGCACAGTTTGTATTCTGGTCAGTCTGGGGTGCATTGGGGGATAATGGAGCATTCAGGTTTGTTACGGACGATGGGAAATCGTATTACTGCAACACTTTTTGCGGCGATGCTGATCCGGATTTTATACTCGAAGTCTGTCCATTGATACATGAGGACGCAGAACGCAATGGATTATGGGAAGGCTGGGTTTTCCATAACTTAGGCGGCGGGAACTTTCTTCTTTTCCGCAAAGAGTATGAAGACAGGTACAATGAACTTCTTGCAGACAATGGCGAAATGGCATATGAATATCATCACTGGCACAGGGTAGCACTCAAACTTTGCGGGAACCCTGACGCTTACGCAGAAGATTACGAGGAACCCAGTGTTGACGAACTCAGAGGGGAAGAAAAGCCCGAAGACCAGACAGTTTTTATTGCATGGAAGGAAGAAGGATCTGGGCTTGCGGGAGTAATGGACGAATTTGCAGAGGGTGAAGTGATGTTCGTGAACTTTGCGGAAGGTGTCGGCATTGAGCCTTTCTATCCCGTAAACAGGCTCAGGAATACAGAAGGGTGGATACATCAGGATTTAGGGAAAGGGAAGCATATTCTTGTGAACACGAGATACGCTCAAGAGTTCTTGATGATACGCAACAATGAGGAGCTTGTGAGCTGGCTTCGTTCTTAGACGTAGAATAGTGTTTGCTTCCTCTGATGTTTTGCCGTCAGAGGAGGTTTTTATGCGGAAATTTCTACTTGGCTTAATATATTTTTTTCTGTAGTGAGTACATAGGCTGTGCTTACACTGAGTAAAACTACATAAATCCTCTAAGTAGTCTTGACAATGCCCTCACCCGACATGCTAACATTGTGCCGTCTCAAATCATTATACGAAAGAAAGTGTGCCATCAAAAATGGCGGATAATTCCAAGATGTTCCAGCTCACTGAAGGAATGGACGCTGTTAAACAAATCCTTCACTCTCGGACTGAAAATTAGCGGTGGAAAAATAGTGGACTGGGATGATTTTGAGAGCGGCAAAAAACCCTCAGCAGCTGCAAATTTGTCATGGAATGATATGCTCAAAATTCCTTCGTGAGAATGGTTACAATGATGCCGTATCTATATCGTTTTCATTCCAGGCATTGATGATGTTCAAAAATCTGTATCTTGCGCTTTCTCCGTTCGATGTTGAATTGTACGATGGGAAAATCTGCAAATTAACTCTTCCAGCAGATTATTTCGGCTACAAAGGAGATGACTTTCGGGGTTTCGCAAAATTCCTCATCAAGAAATACAGTATTGATTACGATGAGGACATATCGAAAATTGCTTCAGACCGCATAACCCTACGAGATCAAGATTCAACATGGTTCATGCTCATAAGTAACGGCATGACTTTTGGCTTCGTCATCGCTGACATTCCAGTACTTTTTTCCGCTGCTGATGAGACTCCAGAATACTCTCGTACTTTTCGATTTATACCGTTTTCGTTTCCATGATTTTTTTGATTCTCCTTCCTGATGATTACTGCGTTTTTTTGATGTACGTATCATAACTCTAATAACATTAAATGCAAGTATTTTATACTCTTATTCTGATTGAAATAGAACAAAAAACAGTGGGGGAAATAACCCTCGCTGTCCACAGGAATTGCGCCTAAGCAGGTATAGCCCATTTTATAGCGTGGCCGTCATCCGGAAAAAACTCGCCGCTGAGTTCTACAAGTCTAATGCGTTCATTCCATCAATCATCGTGAAGACACCGTAACTGCGTATGTCCCTGATTATTCCTTCAACAGTATCTCCAATACTAACATTGCTGACAGCATGTGAAGTATCATTAGTTTTTATACTGATATCCGCAGGTTTCTCTCTTTCAGGAATTGTGAAACCCTTACGCTGATAGCCCGTTCCTCCATAAGTCCTCCATAAGCCACTCGCATAATATGCGGCTTAACTGAAGGAGTATTATGCTCTCATTGAACGAGTAATCCTTATTGTGAGCATTGCCGTTGCGGAAGTTACGCATCATTTCAAGGAGCATATATGTCCCTTCGTCAATCATATTCTCCCGAAACATCTCGCCTAAAGGTTCTGCCAAGTTAGTACCGTTATTCTTCACACCGTTGATAGTGCTTAATATCTTCACAACGTTATTGAATATTCTGGAGATGAAGAACATACACACTTCATTATCAGCATATAAATACTTCTCTGCTTTCCCGCCATCTTCAGCAAGTTCAGGGAATTTCACGCGCAGAAAGTCAAAATTTCCCGGCATTACCCGTCATTCTCCAAGTCTCTTGATAGCCTCCGTATCTGTAAGCCTGTAATTATACCCGGCATAGTCTGATGCCCTCTGTCCAGCAAGGTTCACTATTCCATTGTCAGCTCCCGCGTCAATGAGTACGTCAATCACATCGTCAGTGTTATACGAGGCAGCGTAAATCAAGGCAGTGTTGCCATTGTTGTCCTGAGCGTTGACATTTGCTCCGGCGTTAATGAGTATTTCGACTGCTCCGGCTGTGTTGCTCTGTGAGGCGAACATTAGGGCAGTGGACGAGGATCTGTTCATAACGTTGACGTTCACACCTGCGTTGACGGCTTCGGCGATTTCCTCCTCAGTTCCAGAACGGCATATCTTCAGGAAGTCTTTTTGCAACATTATTCGCAGGACATTGCGGGATTCTTCTTCCTGTTCTTGAGTGAGTGGCATGTCTTCGTCTTCATCATCATGGTAATCGCCGCCGGGTGCTTCTATTTCATAGTAGACAGGCTCTTCATCATACTCGTATCCTGTTTCTTCTTCCTGCATAGCGTCTTCCTCCTGTTCTGTTTCTTGGTCGGATTGTAATGCTTCTTCCTGAACTTCCGGCTGCAAATCTTCCTGTAGGTTATGTTCTTCCGGAGTGTTCTCTGCAATCTCTGTTTTCTCGTCCATTAACCTGTGAAGCTCCGATAGGTCTGTAAAGTCCTCATCATTCTCTGCCTGCTCATCGTTC
>CALAUZ010000366.1 GCA_937892105.1 uncultured Fretibacterium sp.
CGGCGCGTAGGTAAGACGTATCTCGTCAATGAGGTGCTGGGCGACAAAATGCTGTGACTGCCGACGAGCTGTTTGAAACTCGTCGGTGACGCTAATACAACAGCCCGGAGGGCCGCGATAGCATATCGGGCAGTAGATTGGAAAAACTGCCTAAATTGCAATCTAAATATAAAAGTTCCAAAAACATTGCAAATTTTCAAAAGAAAATCTTGGATTTTCTCATTTAATTGTATCTTTGCATCATTATAGTACTTAGAACATGATACAGGAAATAAAGATAAGGAACTTCCTTTCGTTTAAGGAAGAGGTGATATTCAGCTTCGAGGCCTCTAATGACAGGTTTGCGGAGGACTCACAGGTCGTTACAATCAACGGGAATACGAGACTGCTACGCTTCGCCATCGTGTATGGCTACAATGCTTCAGGAAAGTCAAATCTTTTAGGTGCCTTTGATTTCTTGTCTCGTTTTTGGTCTGCCCAGCCTAAAAATGTAGATTCAAAGACAGGGGTCGTCCCTTTTAAGCTTGATGGCAGTTCTGCAGACAAGCCATCTGGCTTTGAGTTGGTTTTTTATGTGCAGGACACGAAATATTGGTACCAGTTGGAATTAGACCAGCACCAGGTCTACTTGGAAAGGCTGTCCTATTACAAGACGACTCAGCCCATTATGCTGTTTGAGAGAACGCTGAAAGAAGGACTTTCGGACATACAATATAATCCCAAGGTAGAGAAGATTAGTCCTGCTGCCAAAGATAAAATCAGTGTGAACTGCCTGAAGAACACTTCTTTCTTCGTAGCGCGCAACCAAGTGAATGTGAACCTGCCAATAATTGATGCAGCCAAAGAATGGATGAGAAGGCAACTGATGCCTGTCGTCTTTCCTGCGACAGCTCTTACTTCCTACGCTCAAAAGAAGGCTTCAGAAGACAAGTCTCTGATCAGTTACATCGTGAAATTCCTGCATGAGGCTGACTTCAACGTAACGGATATTTCAGCCAATGTGATTAGGAAACTGATTACTAACGAAGCCATCGAACATCTTGCAGATGAAAGCCACAACAGCGATGAGGATTCATTAAGGGAAATGGAACTTCTCAAAAAAGAAAGAATCATGAAGCAAGTCCAAACAATCTTTGAACATACGGTGGAAAATGACAATGGCACGGAGATTTATCGGATGGACAAAAAAGACGAGTCCACAGGAACAATGCGGACCTTTGGCATTGAGACCGCCCTATATGATGCACTTATGAGCGATGCTGTATTGCCGATAGACGAACTGGAGACTTCGCTGCATCCGTTGCTATTGGAGAAAATGCTATTCGAATATCTGAGAACAGAATCAAGGTCCCAGCTTATTGTCACGACACATAATGACGGTCTGCTGGATTTGCTGGACGACTTATTAAGGAAAGACTCAGTGTGGTTTACTGAGAAAAAGAGGTCGGGGGTCACGGAGTTATATAAGCTGACCGATTTCAGGGGCATTAACCGTCTTTCGTCAATAAGGGAGGCTTATCGAAACAAGCGCTTCGGCGCAACAATGGGATGATAACATGGAGGAAAGAAAGATAGCTGAAAGTGTAGAAAGAGGGTCTTATTTCAAGTCCGTTGACGTTAATCCCGCGACAGAACAAAACAGGACTATGAGGGAAATGGGTGAACTACACCCATTCATAATAAGTGGCGGTATGAACACAGAGCGCTATTATTTCACACATATCAACAACAAAACCGACCACAAATTCAATGTCAGGCCAAAATATTTTGGTGACGAGTCGAACTATACAGAGGCTTTCCCCAAAAGGATTAGAGATATTTTGAGCACTAATAACGAAGCAAAAATATTTTGTGTGTTTGACTGGGACACTATATATGGTGACAAAAAAAAGTTGAACAAGCATAGCACTTTTGAGGCGCAATTTGAGAAAGAAATCTCAGATGGCACCGTCACACTGTGTCCCAGCATGCCATGCATTGAATACTGGTTCTTGCTTCACTACGTGAATTATACTAAACTGCTGAAAAACTACGGGGAGGTGTCTGGAGTGTTGGCTTCCCACATGAAACCATGTTTCCCGTACCCGACAAAGCCTTTGAAGAAACTGCTGAAACAAAACAAGTTCCTTCAAGATTCCTCATGGGTAGAGAATCTCTGTGCTGACGGTAAACTAAACACTGCAATTGAACGGGCTGAGAAAAACATCAAAGCAGCTATTGCAGTCCTTAGCTACAGCAAGAAGACGCATTGCACGTTCAGCCTGAGCGTTGA
The DNA here is from genome assembly GCA_937892105.1 of uncultured Fretibacterium sp. Next base: position 2,273 of record CALAUZ010000366.1, read on the forward strand.
TGTAACTGTCGAGTTTTTTGCGGGCCGTAACATTCTTGCAGTGCGGAATGATTTTCTCCGGCGCACCCTTGATGTACTTCGTTCCGTTGTTCAGGGTTACGCTGGCTGTTTTGTTGTCGGAACTGAAGGCCGTAAACTCCTTCACATTGCGTTTGGTGTCGGCAATCTTCTTCAGTGCATCAGAATTATTCATGAAGAACGCCATTAATGCCCTGTCCGTACTGTTGCCGCCTATTACCTGGCCATCTCCAACACTTGCGCTGTTGTTCACTCCCGCACCAATTATTATGTCGTCGAGTTCTTCCGCGTCAAGCTCGTCCAAAGACTGACAGACTTTCACGCTAGGCAGGGCAATTTCAGCAATAGTGAGCCTTCCTTCAGTGATTGTACCTGTCTTGTCGCTGAAAAGGAGGTTGAGGCTTCCTGCGGTTTCGAGACCGTTAATCTTACGCACAAGAACGTTATCACCCGCCATCTGCATTGACTGGAACGACATTAGCATTGACGTGAGCATAGGCAGGCCTTCAGGGACGGCACATACAACGATTGTAACGGCCACTGTTATTGCGTCAATAATGAGGCGTGCCCACGCGTAACCGTCAACAGGAAAATTCCCTGTAATGAATGTACGTGCCAATATGCCGACAACGATTGCTGTTGCGCCTGTGTAACCGAACACTGAAATTTGATGTGCGAGTTTTCCCAGTTTGACTTGAAGGGGCGTTTTTCTCTGTGCTTCCTGAACTTCGAGAGCGAGTCCACCGAAAAGAGTTTTATCGCCGACTACTGATATACGCATGTAGCCTTCGCCTGAACATACGACAGTTCCTCTGTAAGCATAATACTTGTTGAGGAGGTCTTTTGTGTCGTAGGTGTCATTGGCGGAATTGGGGAGCTTTTCGGCTTCTTCAGTTTCGCCATTGAGGGCGGACTGGTCAACTTTGACGCTGCCGGAAATGATTTCGCCGTCTGCCGGAATTTTGTCGCCTGCCTGAAGGTAAATGATATCTCCCGTTACGACTTCGCTGACGTGAATTTCGTGGATTGAGCCGTTCCGGATAACTTTTGTAGTTTCGCCTGCTTCCTGCTGGGACTTGAGGAGCGAGGCTTTTTGTTCCTGCCTGTACTCGGTGAACGATGACACTCCTCCGGCAATGAGAACCGCAACGAGTATCCCGAAAGGCTCGAACCATTCAGCGCGTCCCATGAAGAACAGTACCATCTGAATTACGAGGGCACATAGGAGAATGATGATCATGGGGTCTTTAAGGCTTTCGATGAATTTTGCGGCGAGTTTTTCTCCGGGTAGTTCAGTGAGCGAGTTTGTGCCGTATTTTTCGCGGCTGGCTTCGACTTCGGAGTCGGTGAGACCTTTGATATCAGTCAATATATATTCCTCCTGTTATTATTGAGATATAGAGGATTATAGCCTCATGGCCGGAAAAATGGAAACTTACGCCTTCTTTTCTGCATTAAACTTTCTTAAATTGTATTTCAAGGCAGTACCTAAGCAACATATAAAGTTTATTCTGCATG
>CALAUZ010000367.1 GCA_937892105.1 uncultured Fretibacterium sp.
TGGAGACGAGGCCGGAAGAAGACCTGACGATATATCACGAGGAGGACTTGACGGAGTCGGAGAAGGCCGACCTGCCGGAGGGTTCACTGATGAGGGAGACGGGGGACGGAATGCTGTACGTGAAAGTAGTGGACATTTGGACCCCGTACCAGATGGAGAAGCTGAAACAGCCGCCGCAGCCGTTGACGAAGTACGGGAGAATGAGGCGGAAATATCTGGAGGAATGGAAAGTGCGGACAGCGTTGGAATTGGGAGGGAATCTGCTAATTCATTGTCTGGAAGTACAGGAACGGGCGAAGGCGATGAAAAGCGAGCTGATGAGTCAGCTAGAGAGGCAGAATCCGCCGCCCGACAGGGGAATCGCCCCGCTGGGTTGGGTACAGCACATGAACAGTCTGGACATGACAGCGGAAGAAATAGTGATGAGCAGCGTAATATACAGCTAGATTTATTTGACATAACAGAAGAGGCAGAAGATATTGAAGAAGTAGAAAATATAACTTCAGTATCTTCAATTTCTGATATAGGAAATGCAGTTAAAGATGTAATAAATACCTCATCAGATAGTCGAAATGTAGAAAATATAGGAAAAATATCTAGCATAGATACCGAAGAACAAGCCTATGTTTCTGACCCATCAGAGACCATCCTGCAAAAGGAACAATCAGCGGCCAAAGAGAACCCTGAACCTGATCTTGTAGAGACAGTAATAAATCTGCGACCTGAACCATCAGTCCCCCGAATCTCAAGCCAGCCACGAACGAATTACCGAATAACAGACGAAGACTTAGGAGTAGGCGGAGCGAAAACGAAATACCGCAATAATGTGGAGGCAATCCGAACGCTGAAGGCAATCGAGAGCGAAGACCGCCTAGCGACCCCCGAAGAGCAAGAAATATTGTCGCGTTATGTAGGTTGGGGAGGTATTCCACAGGCATTTGACGAGAGTAATGAAGACTGGAGCAAGGAATACGCGGAGTTAAAAGGGTTGCTGACGGAAGGCGAGTATAACGCGGCGCGAGGCTCAACGCTGAATGCCCATTACACCTCACCGATAGTAGCACGTGCAATGTATGACACGCTTGCGAGAATGGGATTTGCGACGGGAAATATATTAGAGCCATCGTGCGGAACGGGAAACTTTTTCGGAGTGTTGCCCGAAAGCATGAGTAACTCAAAGCTATACGGAGTTGAATTAGACAGCATAACAGGCCGGATAGCTCGCCAGCTTTACCAGAAAGCCGACATAAAGATAGACGGATATGAACGAGCAAAGTACCCAGATAATTTCTTTGACGTAGCGATAGGGAATGTACCATTCGGCAGTTATTCATTGATAGATGGCGAACACAAGCGGGAACGTGAAAATTTAAGGATACACGATTACTTTTTCGCGAAGACGCTGGACAAGGTGAGGCCGGGCGGAATAGTGGCGTTCATAACCTCCAAAGGAACGCTTGATAAGGCGAACAGTTCAGTCCGAGAGTATTTAGCGCAACGAGCGGAGCTGTTAGGAGCAGTGAGACTGCCGAATACCGCGTTTAAGGACAACGCAGGAACGGAAGTAACAGCGGACATAGTATTTCTCCAGAAGCGCGAAAAAATAGTAGACGACATTCAAGCTGGCTGGACACAAACGCATGAAAACGAAGATGGAATCCGAGTCAACGATTATTTTATCCAGCACCCCGAAATGGTATTGGGAAAAATGGTACGTGATAGCCGAATGTACGGGAATGAAACCGAGACGACGTGCGAGCCAATCGAAGGAGCGGATTTAGGGGAGCAACTTCGCGAAGCATTAGGGAAAATCGAGGGTCGAATCGAGGAGCGAGAAATTCAGACACAGGAAAACGCGCAGGAAACAATTCCCGCCAATCCCGGAGTGCGAAATTTCAGCTACACGCTAGTGAACGGCGAATTGTATTACCGAGAAGACTCGCAGATGTATAAGCCCGATTTACCGCAAACAGCAATAAGCCGGGCGAAAGGCATGGTGAGAGTGCGGGACGCTTGCCGAGCTGTAATCAATGCACAAATGGACGGTTGCAGTGATGAGACGCTAAGAGGACTTCAGGCGAAGTTAAACAGTGCGTATGACAGTTTCAGCCGGATGTATGGTAGGATAAATGACCCGCAAAACGCACGAGCCTTTGACGAGGACAGCTCATATTACTTAATCTGCGGGCTAGAAAATCTTGACGCGCACCATAAATTTATAGGGAAGTCGGACATGTTCACGCGACGGACAATTCAGCAGAACGTAGTGCCGACCAGAGTAGAAACAGCGCAGGAAGCCCTATTGTTGTCGATGTCAGAAAAAGCACGTGTAGATATGGAGTACATGAGCGGGTTGACAGGAAAGACGGAAACCGAATTATTCAGCGAGCTTAAAGGAGAAATTTACCGAGTGCCGAAGCCCGCCGATGCGAGAGGCAGAGGGGAATACCAGACAGCAGACGAATATTTATCCGGCAATGTGCGAGAAAAACTAGTACTTGCGAGGTTATTTGCGAAGGATAATCCCGAATATGAAGATAACGTGAAAGCCCTAGAAGCAGCGCAGCCCGAACCGTTACAGGCGACAGAAATTGACGTAAGATTAGGGGCAACGTGGGTGCCGCCTGAGTACGTAGAACAGTTCATGCACGAATTGTTAGAAACGCCGACATATGCGCGAAGCCGTATAACAGTGGCATATTCCGGGCATACGTCAGCATGGAACGTGTCAGGTAAAAAGCTCGACGCGGGAAATGTATTAGCGAACACGACCTACGGAACGTCATCAATAAATGCGTACAGCATAATCGAAGAGACGCTGAATCTGAAAGCGGTAAAAATCTACAAGACAGTGGAGGACAACGAAGGCCACGAACGACGAGTAATAGATAACGAAGCGACGACGTTAGCGCAACAGAAGCAGGAAGAAATCAAGGGAAAATTCAAGGAATGGATATTTGAAGACCCCGACCGTCGGGAACGTTTAGTGAGTATCTACAACGAAAGATTTAACTCAACGCGGGCGAGGGAATACGATGGAAGCCATTTGAATTTTGGAGGAATCAACCCCGAAATCAGTTTACGCCCACACCAGCGGGACGCAATAGCGAGAATTCTTTACGGGGGTAACACGCTTTTAGCGCATGAAGTTGGAGCGGGGAAAACGTATGAGATGGTAGCGGCGGCAATGGAGTCTAAACGCATAGGATTATCACACAAGAGTCTTTTCGTAGTGCCGAACCACCTTACGGAACAGATGGCAACAGAAACACTAAGGCTTTATCCCGGAGCAAATGTGCTGGTAGCCACGAAGCGAGATTTTGAGGCAAAGAATCGTAAGAAATTCTGTGCGAAGATAGCGACAGGGGATTACGACATAATAATAATTGGCCACAGCCAGTTTGAGAAAATCCCGTTATCGGAAGAGCGTCAAGAAAGATTCATAACCTCGCAGATAGAGGAAATCACAGAGGGCATCCGAGAGCTGAAACAGGAACGCGGTGAACGTTGGAGCATAAAACAGATGGAGGCAAGCAAAAAATCCCTAGAAGCGCGTCTTGAAAGATTGCAAGCCTCACACAAGAAAGATGACGTGATAACGTTCGAGGAACTAGGAGTTGACCGTCTTTTTGTAGATGAGGCGCACGGCTACAAGAATTTGTACTTGTACACGAAAATGCAGAACGTAGCAGGAATATCGCAGACAGAAGCGCAGAAATCCTCCGACATGTTCATGAAGTGCCGTTACATGGACGAGCTGACAGGAGGCCGGGGAATAATATTTGCGACAGGAACGCCCGTGAGCAACTCAATGACAGAGCTGTACACAATGCAGAGGTATCTCCAGTTTGATAAGTTGCGTTCAATGGGACTGCAAAATTTTGACGCATGGGCCTCAACATTCGGAGAGACAACAACGGCTCTAGAATTAGCCCCAGAAGGGACAGGCTTCCGAGCCAAGACGAGATTCTCAAAATTCTTCAATCTGCCGGAACTGATGAAAACGTTTAAGGACGTAGCGGACATCAAGACGGCAGACATGCTGAATTTACCGCGTCCGAAAGCGAATTTTCATGTAGTCTCAGTGAAGCCAACAGAAGACCAGAGGCAGCTAGTAGCGGGATTATCTGAACGAGCAAGCCGAGTCCATAGCCGACAGGTGAGGCCGGAAGAAGACAACATGCTGAAAATCACGTCAGACGGAAGGAAAATCGGACTTGACCAGAGATTGATGAATCCACTATTGCCGGACGATCCTGGCAGTAAGGTGAATACGTGTGTAAGAAACGTATTCCAGATATGGCAGGATACGCAAGCGGACAGGCTGACGCAGTTAATCTTCTGTGATTTTTCAACGCCCGGCAAGGATAAGGGTTTTAACGTTTACGATGACATTAAGCAGAAATTGATAGCGAGCGGAGTCCCTGAAAGCGAAATAGCGTTTATTCACGATGCAGACACGGAGAAAAGGAAAGATGAGCTATTCGCGAAAGTGCGAAGCGGTGAGGTGCGTGTTCTGATGGGATCGACGCAAAAAATGGGAGCGGGGACGAACGTACAGGACAGACTGATAGCTCTTCACGATTTAGATTGCCCGTGGCGGCCTGCGGATTTAGAGCAGAGGGTAGGAAGAATAATCCGACAGGGTAACCAGAATCCTGAAGTGAATATCTACCGCTATGTAACGGAAAGCACGTTTGACGCATATCTTTATCAGACAGTCGAGAACAAACAAAAATTCATAAGCCAGATAATGACGAGCCGAACGCCGTTGCGAAGCTGTGAAGACGTAGACGAATCCGTACTGAGCTATTCAGAGGTGAAAGCTCTTTGCATAGGCGACCCACGAATCAAAGAAAAGATGGAGCTAGATATAGACGTGAACAAGCTGAAAATGCTGGAAGCGAGTTTCAAGAATCAGCATTACACGTTGCAGGATAGATTGAGGAAAACGTTGCCCGCGTCAATCTCATCGACAGAGCATAAAATCGAACTGTTAGAGCGCGACAAGGCGACAGCAGAGAAGACGAAGAGTGCGGACTTTCAGATGACGATAATGGGGAAAACGTTCGGACTTGACTCAGAAGGAAACTCGCGAAAACAGGAAGCTGGAGAAGCCCTTTTAGCGGCGGTGCAAACATTGGGACGCAACGATGGAACAATCGGAGAGTATCGCGGATTTAAGATGAGTTTCTACATGGAGCAAGCGTCAGGGAAGGTGTACCTTAATCTTCAAGGGGCGACGACGCACAATGTCAAGTTAGGAACGAGCGTACTAGGCAATCTGACGAGGATTGAGAACGCGCTCAACGGAATCCCGCAGAGATTAGAGGCGACACGGGGGCAATTATCGAACTATCAGAATCAAGTGAAAGCGGCGGAAGAAGAATTACAGCGACCGTTCCCCCATGCAGACGAGCTAAAAGAGAAATCGGCGAGATTAGCGAAATTGAATGCGGAGCTAACGATGTCGGAGAGTAGTCCCTCACCGAAGGCAGAAGAGCCGCCGAGCATAGAACCAATCGAACCAGAAATAGAAGACACAGGAATAAGGGTTCCCGAAGCTCCAGAAAAGACGTACCCAGTCCCGCCAGTAGAAGAGGCAGTGAACTTCAGGGGAATACCGTCTTCAGTATCAGGAGAAACGATACGGAACTTGAAGCTGATAGAAGGTGAGCCAGTAATCTACATGAACCCGCGCACGGATGGCCAACAATATAAGGGAACAATCCTGCATGTGGATAAAGAACAAGGATATTGCGTTCAGTTAAGCGGGAAACACAGTTTATTTGTTCACAGTCTTGACAAATTAGAACGAGTGCCAGAAGTAGGAGAAAATCTGAAGCTGTCATATCCGAGAGGAGTCGGTCATAAAGCAACATTGAGCCTACAGGACAGCCAAGCGCAAACACATGTGCGAAGCCGCCGATAAGGAGGACGAAAGAATGCCAGAGACGAACGAACCAATCCACCCTATGGACGAAGATCACCGCCCAAGAATAGAGGAGCTGAGACGAGAGCAGATTTTCAAGCGAAAAGCGTCAGCAAAGCCAAAGGCGATAATATTATGTGGTCAGCCCGGAATCGGTAGGAGTTCACAAATACCGACGATAATGCAGTATTTTTCAGGAAGCGGAGCAGTGTTGCTAGAAGAAAACGAAAAGCAAGACCAGTCCCAGAGCCTATTTGAAGAGACATTGCATGGAAGAAAGAACCTAGTAATCAAGGGCACGCTTCCAAATAGAGAATTGTTAATAAATCTCCGTGAGAACGGTTATTCAACTAGCATTTACGTAGTCTCAGCGCATGAGAGAGAAAGCCTTTTAAGCCTGTACCAGAAATATGAATGGCAGCTTGCGACACGAGGGATCGGGGACGAACCGAAAATCGCCAAACACGATGAGATATACAGGAAATTGCCCGAAGCCCTCCAAAGGATAGAGGACGATGGATTAGCGGAAGAAGTAGTAGTCCGCGACCGCAAGGGCAACGAGATATACAGAAATCATCTAGAGAATGGGCGATGGGAACAAGAGCCTCAATCCTCCCAAGCACTAGAGGACAGTCGCAATCGAGCATGGACAGCGAAAGAAATCGGCAAATATCAAGAGGACTGGCAGAAGGTAATCCGAAGCATGTCAGCACGAGGAGCGTCTCCGCAAGAACTATACGAAGCCGAACGAGTGCGAAAACGTTGCTTGAAGAGCATAAGGACATTGCCACATGAGAAAATAGCGGAGCTAAACAAAGTCGAGGAGAACGAAATCGAATCAGCGGTATCATTGCTGAAGAATCCGCGTTCACTGGATAATTCGTCATTCAGAGGATATGAATCATCCCCGCAACAGAATGATACGTTAGACATGCTAGACCAAATCAAGAAGAACGTACAAGAAAGCAAGAGCGCGCTAGAGAAGTTGAAACAGGCAGGATTATCGCCAGAGAAGGACATAACGAAGAACAAAATTGTTCGTGCAGGACGATTCCCAAATCTGAAAGGAGCGGAAGTAATATCAAGGACGAAGGACACATTAACGCTATTGAAGGGGCGTAGTTTGTTCATCTACGAGCTGAAACGTCTTGAATTGAAAGCCCCTGCGTTAGGGCAGCCCGGAGAGAAATTAGACCTTAGATGGCCAGCCGGACAGGAGAAAGCGCGAGGGACAATAGCCCTTGAAAGGGAACGACATCACAGCCGGGTACGTAGTCAAAGCGAGGACAAGCAATGAAGACGACAATCAAGGGAAATTATTCATTCCGCAAGCCGTCGAGGGGAAAAGGCGCAAAGGCATTTGCGATTGTAGGTTTAATCCTGATATTTATGTCGCTAGTGGCAGGAACACAGTATTTTGCGTGGACAGTAGGAAGAAACCGACTGCCCAATGAACTGTTCAAGTATGCCGGAATAAGGATATATTCGCCGATCGAGATACTAGAATGGCTAAGGCTATGGAAGTCGAGTCGTCGTAGCATGGAGGACTTCAGGGACAGCTTGATATTGATGGGTGGCTGTGCATTCATGGGAGTTGCGTTGATAGGAATATCGGTGAGGGATCGAAATGAGAAACATGACGCAGGAAATCTTTACGGCTCAGCCCAGTACGCCGAACTGGAAGAGATACGGGAAGCAGGCCTCCTGCCGCCGAAGGGCGAAAAAGGGAAAGGAGTTTACGTAGGAGGATGGATAAATCCGAAAGACGGCCAGCAATATTATTTGCGTCATAATGGTAAGGAACACGTGATAGCGTTAGCCCCGACCCGTTCAGGAAAAGGCGTAGGGTTAGTAATCCCGACGCTTTTATCGTGGGAGCATTCTGTGGTAGTCTTAGACATTAAGGGGGAGAACTGGGCATTGACCTCCGGCTGGCGACATGAGAACGGCCACAAAGTATTGCGTTGGGATCCAACGGACGCGAAAGAAGGCCGTAGCGCAAGATATAACCCGCTAGCAGAAATCCGAATTGGGACGGTGTACGAGACAGGGGACGTGATGAACGTAGCGACGCTGTTAGTTGACCCCGACGGCAAAGGAGTAGATGGGCATTGGGAGCAGACAGCGCGGTCGTTGTTAATCGGAGCAATAACTCATGTAGTTTATCGAGCCAGAAATGAAGGACGAACGGGAAATTTATCCGAAGTCTTGCATGAGCTGACAGGGGACGGATACGAGGACATGGCAAACTCATGCAAGCAGTACGAACATAAGCGAGAAGGTGATGTATTTTATGACCCTACAGGCAAAGTACGAGAAAGTCCATGCCACCCCGTTGTGGAGCAGGTCGCAAATGAAATGCTGAACCGGGCGGAGGAAGAAGCGTCATCAGTGCTTTCGACGGCAGTAGCGAAGTTAGGACTTTACACCGATCCTGTAGTGGCGAGAAATACAGCGGTGAGTGATTTCCGCATTCAAGGCGTAATGGACAACGAATCGCCTGTGTCGCTTTACCTTGTGCTGAACCCGACGAACATTCAGAGACTAAAACCGTTAGTGAGGCTGTTCATATCACAATTAGTGTTTATCCTAATGCCAGAGATGGAATTTAGTGGCGGACAAATGAAAGCCCCATACAAGCACCGGCTGTTATTATTGCTTGACGAATTCCCAGCATTAGGGAAGTTAGGAATATTTGAACAAGCGATAGCGTACTTCGGCGGTTGGAACATCAAGGCGTACTTAATCTGTCAGGACAAAGCGCAGCTCGATGCGGCATATGGCAAGGATGAATCAATAACCTCAAATTGTCATGTAACAGTGGCGTATGCGCCTAATAAGGTAGAGACGGCCAAATATTTATCAGATCGCTTAGGAGTAACGACGGTAATCAAGGAGCAGGAAAGTATCTCATATCAGGGCGGAACAGGAATATTCGCCAAGAAGAGCGTAACGAAATCCCAGCAGGAAGTCCAGCGGGCGGTATTAACGCCGGACGAAATAATGAGACTGCCCGGCCCAGTGAAAGACGTAGAGCAGAATATAACTGAACCCGGCGACATGTTAGTATTTGCGGCGGGATTTCCGCCTGTATACGGAAAGCAGATATTATATTTTCTGGACAAGACATTTTCCGAGAGGTCAAAAATCGATGCGCCAGAGGAAAGCGATGTTTTATAAACTATAGATAACAAGAATAAATTGGTGGTATTGAAATAAAAGTTTCTCTTTTTGATGTGTTATAATTTACGAAAAAGATAATTTTCACATGGAGGGAGAGCGGAAAAATGGATTTTAGAGGTGTACTGAGAGCGCGCCGACGCGAGCTTGGAATGACACAGCGTGATTTAGCCTGTGCTTTGAAAGTAACCCAGACCGTGATCTCACAGTGGGAAAGAGGGGAAACTCATCCATCCTATAAGGCTTCATCGAAATTAGCGAAGGCTTTGGGAATGAGTGAACGCGATTTATTTTATCCCCAAGAAAGACTCGAAGAAAAAGAGGACAGCAAAAATGTCCCTTAAAAATAGATATGCCCTAGTGATCCAGACTAGGGCGGGCCGCAACATAAACTCTGTTCTTGTCTTTAAGTACCACTCTATAAAGACTGGTAACGCATTTGCATTTATATTGCGTGAATGTCTTTATTAATTGTAACATAAAAACAAGACTTAATAGTAACTCAGAGATTAGTTGCCCCCGCCCGAACTGACTAGGGATAGAGAATAAAACTTTATCCATGAGGAGGTGTAAGCAGGTGAGAACAAGAGAAAGAAGCGAACAGGAAAATTATCATGATGATTCTGCTAGCCTTAGTTGTCATCAGCTTATAGAGACCTCCGAGAACAGTGGACTTGTTCTTATATCAGTACTAGCCCCTGACTACATAAAGGATGAAAGTGAATATGAGTATAGAGAGTTTGTTGAATGGTATAGAGCCGAAGAACTTGACAGTGTATTAGACAGCCTGAGAAATTATGACGCGGTTGATTGCCGCATATCATTGGCGGAGTACAGCGAGCCTAAGCAGGACATAGACCATATAGAACAAATAAGGACTTTTATTGTATACGTACCGCACAACGAGAATTTTTACTGCGATACAACAATGGAAGCAACAGAGAGCCTTCTTGAGTATTGCCGTGAAAGAAAAATCCCGGGCCCTACGCGGATTGACTACGTAATCAACGGTTACTATATGTTATGGGAGTTCAAGAGAGGGCTAACGAGAAAAGAACTTCCTGTATGGGAATTTATGCAGAGGAAACTGCATAGTACGTTTAAGGATATAGGCGCAGATGTAGAAATAGCTCAGGACGCTGCAGCTATGATATACGCGCCAGACTTTTATAATAGTGATGCCGTTGGTTTTGACCTGAGCGATACAACCCAGACGGTGTACAGTGAAGAGGCTTACCCATCGCCTTACGATATTGTATTTTCCGTTCCGTTAAGCGTGTCAGAAATTGAGGAATACAGGAATACACGGGGAAAAATCATTAAGTCAGCCCCCAAAGAGGAAGCATTACGAATAGAGACGGACGAGACAGCAAGAAAAAAGCTGCTCAGTGCTTTTATTGTTGCCTCCTTTAAGATGGCTTGTGTAGAAGGG
>CALAUZ010000368.1 GCA_937892105.1 uncultured Fretibacterium sp.
CGCGTTTCTTTACCTTTTTCAATCTGGGAAAGCTGGTATTCCCATTCGCCCGTGAGTTCCGGAGATGTCAAGTTCTCGATTTTCATGGCCCGAGCGACTTGGATCAGTCCAAAGGCTTTGCTTGTGGGAACAAGTTCCTTTCCGTCGCGGACCATGTACTTGTCTGAGATCAACTTTTCGATGATCGCTGCGCGGGTTGCCGGAGTTCCCATGCCACGGTCCTTCATCGCATCGGCAAGTTCATCGTCTTTCACGAGCTTTCCCGCATTTTCCATCATGGAAAGGAGCGTGCTTTCTGTATAGCGCGGAGGAGGATTCGTCTGTTCGTCTGAAATGACAAATTCCACGGCTTTCGCTTTGCCGTTTTTGTCGATCGGAGCCACATTCGCTTCGTCATCGGACGTCTTGCCGTAGACTTCCTTGAAACCAGATTTTTTTAAAATTTTGCCTTCCGTTAGGAACTTTTCGCCTTCGATTTCCGTGATGCGGGTCGTATTCAAGTATTCCGCAGCCGGATAAAATACGGCGATGAAACGCTGGCAGATCATCGTATACACTTTGAGTTCCGCTTCGGAAAGGGACTTCATTTTGTTGCCTGTCGGAATGATGGCAAAGTGGTCCGAAATCTTTGCGTTGTTGAAAATACGAGGATCTTTCTTGACCCAGTTATTTTCCAACGCCTTTTCGGCAAACTTGGCAAGGCCGCCTTCCATGGTGGCGAGAGTCTTTTTGACGGTGCCGACGTAATCTTCGGGAAGAGCTCGGCTATCGGTACGCGGATAGGAGGTTAGTTTGTGCTTTTCGTAAAGAGCCTGTGCAATGGAAAGGGTCGTTTTGGCACTGAATCCGAATCGGTTGTTCGCTTCGCGTTGAAGGGTCGTTAAGTCGTAGAGCGGACCGCATTTTTGCGTACTGGGTTTGGTTGTTTCGGTAACCGTACCGATTTTTCCCTTGCACTTTTTGACGATTTCTTCGGCTTTTCCTGCTTCCCAAATATGATCCTTATCGTTTTTTAAGTCCGGATTGAACCATTTGCTCCGGTCGGGTTCATAATCGACATCCGCACCGAAAACAGGCTCCCATACATGGTCTTTGTCGGAAAGCAGGCCCCGGGAGAAAAACTTGCCGGTGGCGAGTATGTATTCATCTGCGACGAGGGGGGATGTCTTTCCAAGATTACGGGTGTAAAGCCCCGTAACTTTGCCGTCTTTCAAAGTACCTGCAAGGACCCTGTCGCCTGCAAGGACGACAACCCCCTTTTTCTGCAGTCCGGAATGCCTGATATACGGGCTTTCGTAGCCCGTGGAAGCGAGGGAAAGGCCCTCGGAGACAACGCACACCGACGCTCCGCTGTCAGCGAGTTTTTCCGCCGCGGTGCATCCGGCCCAGCCGCCGCCTATGACGATTACATCAAATTTCATGTTTGTTCACTCTTTGCATGTATTCCGCCTCTCTGAGGGTATCGCCCCACAATACGGGGGTCATTCCCTTCCAACGCTCCTGGAGATATTCACGTACAAGCTCATCGGCCCTGGACGCGTCCCCGAGTTCTTCCGCAAGGGCTGCAGCAACTTTCTTGATGCAGAACGAGCCCTGACATGTCCCCATGCCTATTCTTGTATGACGCCTCAGGTCGGATATGTTCCTTACTCCGAACTGCTTGACTGCGTATTCTATTTCGGCCTTGGTGACATTCTCGCATTCGCAGAGTATCTCCCCGCCCTTGTCGAAATCCATCCTGGAAACTTCGGTGCCGTGACGTCCTATGGCAGCCCTGGTGTTGAACGGATCCTTGAATCCTGGCTTGAGGCCTTCGGAGCCCGGCAATGCCCTTCTGGCAGTCTCGCACACGGCATTCGAACCAAGTTTCCTGCAAATCAGGTCGGTTGCCATCTCCGCCATGAGGCGGGCGGTAGTAAGTTTTCCGCCTGTGATGGTTATCAGCCCAGGCACGCCGTCGCGTGCTTCATGGTCGAGCAGTACTATGCCTCGGCTTACGTTGCGGCCGTCTCCGGCGGGATCCGCCACGACCAACGGCCGGACGCCTGCATAAGCCCGTATTATGCGGGTACGCGCCAGCGAAGGCACCAGCTGCTCCCCTTCGCGCATAAGGAGATCCACCTCTGCGGGGGTAGCATGCATATCGTCGCAGGTGTCCATGGGCACCTTGTCGGAGGTAGTACCGAGAACGCTCACCACGTCGCCGGGCACGAGGATGTCGGCATTGGCGGGCTTGCGGCAGCGGTTTATGACCATATTGGCCACGCGGTGGCCGAAGATGAGAAGGGCCCCCTTGCTGGGAAGCATGCCGATATGGGCCCCGGCCTTTTCGGCAAGCTGTGCCGCCCAAATGCCTGCGGCAAGCACGGTGATGCGGCCGCGGTACTCTTCCGCATCGGTCTTTACGCCCACCACCCTGGCACCGTCCTTCACGAAGCCCGTGACGGCGCGGAACTTCAGGATGTCGGCCCCGTGGCGCACTGCATCGAGCGCGTTCGCGTCCGTGAGGCGGAAGGGATCGACGCTGGCGTCGGGCACCTTCACCGCGCCGATTATGGCGGGATTGACGGTGAGTACAATATTGACGTTGCTGTTTATCCCTGTGCTTACGGCGATTGCGTATAATGTTCCATGCCCTGAAGATGAATATGATGATGAGGACGAATGATGTTATAATCCGCGCAAAAAGGAAGCTGATATGAATATGGAAAATTCAGCGGAAAATACATACATTCCTTCCGGCTTTGCGTGGCTTTATGACCCGGAAAATGAAGTGTCTGACGAAGAGAATGAAGAAATCTTGCGCACCCTCGAAAATCTTTCGGAAGATGATTTGCGGATTGCCCGAAGCGAAATAGTATACGTGTAATGCGCCCTGTAAGAATAAATTACAGCACAGCCGCTGAAAAATTCTTTGCGCGTCATGAAAACGAATACAAGCATATACGCTGAATACTTGCCACAAAAAAAGGGAGACTCCCCAAAAGGAATCTCCCTTTGATTTTCCCTTTACGCCCTAATACGCAGGAACATACGCCAGCGCATTTACCCTCACAGTATCAAGCGCGGAATATTCCCTATCTCTAATTTCAACAATGAAAACGTTTCTTGATGATGGTCTGTGTAATGATGGTGATATGCTGATATTCTGATTCCCAAATGGTATTGACTGAACACGCTCAAGATTGCGGAGAAGCTGTGCGCGGGGCATTGCGTCAACTGGCTGGGGCATAAGCTCAACCGCCCGCCTAAACCATTCATACAGGGCAATAGCTTTACCCGCCGCGACTGAGTCATTCACCTGCATTGCGCGAGTCCTCCACAACATACGCCGAGTCTCAATGAAGCCTCCTTGCGTGGGCAATAATATATTCTGGTCGGCAAAAATCATTCCCCTGCATGAAAGATATATCTCGTCAGGCTCAGCGACATTCCATAACCGCCAGCTTGTACGAATCCTCATGAAATTGCGCCAAATCTCACGCGCTCCCATGCTTCCCATGAAGGATATTACAACTCCTGCCTGTTCGCCCTCGAAACTCTCTATCTCCTCCGACATCATGTAGTAACTATCCTTTGCCGACGCGTCAGTCCAGTACGGCATGGGCATAAAACCTTCGCTATCCAGAAGGGAATAGCATATTTTCGCCTCGCGTTCCTGATTGACGGTGAAACGGCTTGCAGCTAATGCTATCCTCTTTTCACGTGAATAAATCCTCTTTGCGTACTCTGTGAATGCCTGGCACCTGTAATCCCTGTACATGTCCAGCGCAAATATATTGCTAACAGGACGGCCTCCAATGTCTATCAGGACACTCTCACCGCCTGCAAGCATTAGCGGTATGTTCCTTCCTGCGAGACGGGCAACAAGTATTCTGTCCTCCTCTGGGGAAAGCGTGAAACTCATCACTGCCGCAGTGTATGGCCCAAACTCAAACACTACATCGCTGGCAGGACTGTCGCTGCTTTCGGGAACAGGGAGAAGGGTAAATTTCACGTCATGGCCGCCAATCCCTGAACTGCTCTCGGAGATTTCGCGTTCACACCACGATAAGGCCGTCTTTATGGATTTTCCCGGCTCTTTGTCCCAGCCCCCTGAAGGCGGTACTGCAAGGACGTTCCATACCCAGTCATGAACTCTCTCGTCCGGTGCTTGGAGCGGGAACGCCCTTTGTGCTGTGGTGTTCAGGCATAAAATTATTACGAGTAACGCAAAGATTTTACGCATAAAGAGCCACTTACTGTACTATTTCTTGCGGGATAACTGCTGGATTACGTCCTGTGTGATGTCAACTCCGCCAATGAGAACAACGAACTTGTCGAGAACAAGTGTAAGTTTCCTCTTCACGGCAACTTCACGCACTGCCTGTTCGCAATCCCTGTATATCGGTGCCATAAGTTTCTGTTCTTCCTGCGCAAGCTCCATTCTCTTTGCCTGCACTGCCTGAGCCTTCTTTGCTGTATCGGTCTCTTTGTCGGCGGCAGCTTTAGCCTCATTTTCCTTCTGGCGGGCAATGTTTGCTAACTGCTGGCGTGCCTGGTTGAGGCCGGGGTGGTTGTTGAGGATTTCTCCCCTGTCTACTATGCCAACAAAATCGGCATTTGCGGGAGCTGCTGCTGTTGCTGCGGCTTTCTTTGCAGCGGCTGATGCTGAGACTGCGAGGCTCATTATGAGAAGTGAAACTGAAAGTGTGAGTAAGATAATTTTCCTTGTTGACATTATTACTATATTCCTCCTGCGTTTATAAAACGACTTGTAAATTTGCGTTGCATTCTAACATTCAAACTTTGCGCGCAATAACGTAGAAATTACTAATTAACTCCTGCAAATAATATTACGTCTCTCTAAAATCTTCATCAGCGGTACCCCTACAATGTAACATGCTCCTGCCTCACCAAGTCCAACATAAATGCACGTCGCAATTAATGGTACTTCAATGAGAAAGTGAAGCATTGCCCCGATGATTATCATGTTCGAGATTACAGGCCACGAAGCTGCAATGTATATGTTCCGCGATTTCCAGGTAAGTATCGCCGCTGTAAGGGTGGCAAGTGAACCGAATACCATATCGGGAAGTCCGTAGCCTCCCCAAAAGTTTGCGAGTATGCAACCTATGAATAATCCGGGTACAGCTTCAGGCATGTAGAACGGCAGAAGGGTTAAGGCTTCCGAAACCCTGAACTGAACAGGCCCGTATGATATGGGCGCAAGTACTGCCGTCAGTGCTGTGTAGAATGCAGCTATAACTGCTCCACGCGCAAGTTTCTTTGTGTTGATGTCGATTTTTATTCGCTCCTTACTGTGATTTTTATGGTGTTCCTTAATGTGGTATAAGATCCCAGCAATTTTCGTATCGGCTCAAGCGATACTGCGTTCACGTACAGAGGCAGTGAATTATCACCAGGATCCATAACGAATATGCCTGCGTCCATAAAAAGATTTATTATCTCTTCGCGCAATATTTTACTACCAAGTTCAAGCTCGATAATATAACCGTAAGGCGGAAGCATGAACTCCTTTCTCTCCCTCAGTTCCTCACGAATAAACTTCGTCCACCCCTGAGCGAGAAATCCTGCCAGCTTCATTCCGCTTCGTCTCGCCTGAATGAGAACCTTGCGTTTCGGATTATTCTCACGTCCACGCCAGTAAGCCTCGCAAAGCATACTGTAGACGTTGCAGCGAGTGTTGTGGTTTTGCCCCCAAAGTTCATCGTCAAGGTCAAGCCACGCAACAAGACCAACATTAATCTTCCCGCAGAGAGCAAGCCCCCTCTGTGTCGAAAGTATAAGCCCATGCATGTCCCTCAGCTTTGAGCCTTCCGTAAAAATGTGAACGTCATTGCAATACTTCCCCGCAATCTTTGCTACAGCCTCAATACCTGCTCTCCTGCCAACAAGAAGGGTGTAACCGCACTTATCACACTTTGGCGGCAAATCCATTAAAGTTCCGCACTTACGACACCTCAGAATATTACCGTCATTCCGAGCCTGCATTATTCCGCCGCAATTAGGACACTTCACAGCTTCCCCGCAATTTGGGCAGAACACCTCCGATGCCTCACCGGTTCTGCCGAGTATCCATATTACATTATTACCCTGCGCAATCTCCCTGTAAGTGTGCTTTATGAGGGAAAATGTCAATGGCACGTGTCCTGTTATGCCTTCAACTTCCTCCTTGCGTGAGATGTGTATATCGGAAAGTATGATGTTCCTGCGTTCCGGCCTGAGAGTTTCCTTTGGCTTTGTACGCGCGTAGGTCTTCAGCGATGGTATCCGTCCTGCTGTGATGAAATCAGCACCGAGAAACGCTGCCCTGTGTCCTGCAAGACTTCTGGCTGATAGGTTCAATGTGTACGGAAGAATGTATGCTGGACTTGCTTCGTCCTCAACAATAATTTTTCGCGGCATTAGAGGCGCAAATATTCCGCCTGGAGGAGCTGCTACTATCCGGAACTGTCCGGCGTTCACACTCTTCCATGCCTGCCATAACTTCGGAGAATTATCGGACGGCCACAACAATGCTTCTTGCTTCATTGTATCGGGGAGATGTTCGTAGAATGACTTTGCGGTTTCCTTCTGCGGAAACAGTATTAGAGTACGTTCCCCCTGCTCAAGTTCTGCGGCAAAAAAATTAACCCGCTCACTGTCAAACGGGTTAAAGCAATGCCTCTCGCAAAAATTTCCCCGAATGTACTCATGTTTCGGACTGGGATAAAACTTTTCACCCATGTACACATGACGCGGCAGAACAGCTTTCAACGCAGCCCCGTAACCGCACATACATACTTTTCCCGCCCATAACGCCATGTCCCACAAGTCCGGCGGCAAAATGCATTCATCATCTATCACGCCTTCGATTGGTTTTGCCACAACGCCATCGGGTAATCCCTTCTCCGAACGTCCCAGAACAAATCCTGCATGACGCTTCTTCCCAACTTCAACAATTACTCTCACTCCGGCCTGAATATCCGAAACCGTCTCATACGTCAGGGAGTTCAGCGACATCTCCGGGACAGCTACATCAATGAGCAATTACCACGCTCCATATGTCTGACGCAATATCTTCCTTGAGGCCGGCAAACTTCTGCACAGCTTTATCATTATCACGCGGGATTAGTGTTACGGTGTTGGTGTCTGACGCAAAACCTGAACCTTCCGCTGATACATCGTTGGCGAGAATGTAATCGAGATTTTTCCGCGCTATTTTCGCACGTGCATTTTCAGCAACATTGTCTGTTTCCGCCGCAAAACCTATAAGCACTTGACCATTACGCTTCATCTTTCCAACTTCTGCCGCAATATCATGATTCTGCAAAAGCTCCAACGTAATAACGTCCTTACCTTCACGCTTGATTTTTCGCGGGGCAATTTCCTTCGCCCTGAAATCTCCAACTGCCGCCGCCTTTACGACATAATTACTCCATTCAAGATTTTCCATTACCGCATTGAGCATTTCATCGGCAGACGTAACGTGAATGACATCAAGCCCATACGTATCAACATTAACAGGCCCGGCAATGAGCTTCACTTCCGCTCCCCTGTACCACGCTGAACGCGCCATAGATACTCCCATTTTCCCAGTTGAAGGATTGGAGATGTATCGCACAGGGTCAATGTATTCATGAGTAGGGCCAGCCGTAACAAGCACATGTTTTCCGGCCATGTCATGCGGAGAAAGTGCCCTGAATATCTCGTGCATTATCTCTTGAGGTTCAGGCATTCTTCCTTTGCCGGAGACACCGCAGGCTAATGCCCCCGATGAAGGCTGTATCACTTTCACACCTCGCAATACCAGTGTGCGAACGTTCTCCTGTACCGCTGGATTGTCGTACATTGCCTCGTTCATTGCCGGAAACACAAGAACAGGACATGTTGACGCTATTACTGCGGAAGTCAGAAGGTTGTCTGCAATGCCATGCGCTATTTTTGCGAGAGTATTTGCCGTGCATGGGGAAATTACGAAAACATCTGCCCATTGAGCCAGCTTTATATGGGGTATGCTTCCGCCAAACAGATCATCGTCCCAGACTTTCCGCCCTGAGAGCGTCTCAAGCGTCATTGGCGCAACGAAATTCTTTGCTGATGATGTAAGTATTGTCTCTACATCACATTCTGCCCTGCGAATGAGCCTGACAAGTCCTGGAATTTTGTAGGCCGCTATACCGCCAGTTATACCCAGAAGGATTTTGCGGCCATGCTTGCAGTTATTCATTCTCTAATACTACGTCTGTCTGTGTAGATCCCTTGTTGATGGGGCTTCTGTTTTCCTCAATCTCAAGCAGTACATTGGAAATGAAGCGTTCATTAACGGGATTGGTTTTGTCCATTGACGCTTCCTCGCTCTCACGTCTTGCCTCCGCCGCTACTTTCGCCGTAATCTCGTATTTGTTGTCAGTTCCGCACTTATCTGCAAGCCATTCCAAATCATAGAACTTCATGTAATATTCTCTCCTTACCATTGTAATGCCTGTATATTGTACAGCACAGAAAAAGGGAGTACCCCAATCAACAGGCACTCCCAGTGAATTATCCTTTGCGGCTCTACACGTTTACCCCAAAATTCAGGCACAATGCCCGCAGCCCCCCTTTGAAGCCTGAACCGATAGCGTTGAACTTCCATTCACCAGCCTGACGGTACAATTCACCAACTACTACAGCCGTCTCAATGGAAAAATCCTCGCCCAAGTCATAACGGATTAACTCTTTGCCGCTAGTCTCGTCAAATATGTGTATATATGCGTTCGAGACCTGCCCGAAATTCTGCTTGCGTTGTTCGGCCTCATGTATTGTTACGGTGAAGGCTACCTTGTCAATGTTGCCTGGTAACTTGCTCAGGTCTACCTTTATCTGCTCATCGTCCCCGTCTCCTGCTCCTGTGAGGTTGTCGCCCATGTGCAGAACTGCACCGGACGAATGTTTGAGGTTGTTGTAGAACACGAAATCTGCGTCATTCAGGACTTTGCCGTTCACTCCGAGAAGAAATGCCGCCGCGTCAAGGTCAAAATCATGTCCGCCATCGTACTTCTTAACGTCCCAGCCTAATCCTACAAGAATTTTGGACAATCCTGGATTATTCTTCGTGAGGTCAACTTTCTGACCTTTGAACAGACTTATCATTAGTTATTCTGCCTCCTTTGGGGAAATTTTCGATATTATAGCAAAATCCCCCTGCCCTTTAAGAGTTGTGTCATAATATCCCGCATATCACAAATTTTCATGGAAGGTGATTATTATGGATATTCTCCGCAAAATAAGCGGACTTTTAGGGCGTTACATGGCCGCAATCGTAGTTGTCGTTACCCTTCTGGCATTATTCGTGCCTCAGTCGTCATTATGGATACAGGCCGGCTGGATTAACCCTCTGTTAATGATCGTAATGTTCGGAATGGGTTTGACGCTCAACTGGGAGGACTTCAGGCTCGTATTCACACAGCCAAAGTATATACTGCTGGGGTGCCTCGCACAGTTCCTCATAATGCCCGCACTTGCTTGGGGGTTAAGCCTTGCATTCAGCCTTGATGTTGCGCTGATGGCAGGAGTAGTTCTTGTCGGGACATGTCCCGGCGGAACTTCAAGCAACGTAATCACATACCTGTCAAAAGGAGACGTTGCACTCAGCGTAGGAATGACTAGCGTAAACACACTTCTTGCGCCTTTCATTACACCAGCAATAACGTACTTCATTCTGCGCGCGACAATAAGTGTTGACGTTGTTGCAATGTTCATGTCGATAGTACAGGTTGTTATAGTGCCGATAGTTTTCGGTTTCATCATCAACAAACTGTTCTCCAATCTCACGAAAAACCTCGTAGATGTTCTTCCTGCAGTCAGCGTAACGGCAATCTGCCTCATTGTTGCGTGTGTTGTGTCGCATAATGCAGAACGTATATTATCGACAGGGTGGCTTGTGTTTGCTGTGGTGATACTGCATAACATTCTGGGCTACCTTTGCGGGTTCATTCTAGGGAAGGTAATCGGTCTCAGCACCTCTCGGACTAAGGCAATCTCAATCGAGGTTGGAATGCAGAACTCCGGACTTGCGACGAGCCTTGCGGGGTCAACGTTCCCTGATTTGGCGATGGCTACAGTACCTGGCGCGTTGTTCAGCGTTTGGCACAATATTTCGGGTGCATTGCTTGCGAGTGTGTATCGCAGGTGGGAATAGCAACGTATACTGCCTCCCCTGCGTAAGGGGAGGTGCTAAGCGTAGTGAAGCGGTGAGGTCGTTGAAGCGGATATGTTATTGTTATGGCTTATTGCTGGCCACATTATTATGTATTTTTACGCTTAGAATACCATTTTAATAATCATAAAATGCATAAAATTTATAAGGAGGAAATTTGTGCGATGAAAAAAATATTTGTTGTGATGTTAATCTCGTTGTATGCAAGTACGTGTTTCGCAGACACAGTTACAGAAACAGCAGAAAAATTCGAGAGAATGACCCCCGAAGAACAGGCAAGATTCATGGAGATCATCAATCACCCTGTTCATAGTAAACAAGATGACAATGTAAAAAACGGAGTGCAGGGAGGAGATATTCTTAAACCGCAGCCCGCTAAAACTTCAACACCTAGAACTAAAACACCTGCTTCAAATTTGCACCCGCAAAAAGGAGACCGCAAATATCAGGCTTGGGACGATGTAAAGGACATATGGTACGAAGGGGCACTGCGTCAACTAACAAACTGGCAGTTCAGTAAGGAGAGTGTTAAAGTAGAGCTTATTGACAAAAATGGCAAACGCGTTGGAGGGCCTTACACTATAAAACCTTACAAGCCTGGACATCCTGAAGCTGGCTATACGTTTGGGAGAGCAGTACAGGCAAGAACTCAGATAGTTGTCCCTGAAGGTTGTGTAATTCATGGCAATCCCCAGTACGTGAATAGTGATGAAGATCCTGCTGCGTTTGGATCTGGCGAAATAATGTACTTCGAGAGCAAAGATCCAGGCGCAGGTTTCACCATATTCCCATATGATAATGGAAAATGGAGACAGGAAGTCGGCCTTTAATTTCAGCCTTCGATACTTGTCAAGGAGGAAATTTGCGCGTATAATCCACGTAATTTCATGACAATTAAGCGTGAAAGGAGTTGGGATAGTCCCGCTCCTTTTTTGTTATGACGGAGTTTATATGTGAGAGAGAATATATTTATGATGGAAGATTCACAGATTTTGCTAAAACACATCGAGGACATAGTAACAGGCTTGGGCTACGAATGCGTACACGTCTCAATCCGCACCGACTTCGGACGGCTCAAACTGCAAATCCTCATTGACACTCTCGGAGGCATAAGCGCGGGTGATTGCGAACTCGTCTCAGGCCACGTCAACAAATATCTCGATGAGACAGCAGACTTTCCCGAACTCGACAAGGGACGATGGTATCTCGAAGTCAGTTCGCCGGGAATTGAGAGGCCGCTGTATCGCATTGAGGATTACATGAGGTTTCAGGGACGTGAGGCACGCATAAGACTGTCGAAACTCTTTGACGGACGAAAGACTTTCACGGGGATAATAAATGGCGTTAATGATGATGCCGTTGTTATTCTCAGTGAAGGTACGGAGAAGACTATACCATTTTCATCAATAAAGGGAGGAAATTTAGTATACAGATTTGAAGATGAAAACAAGGACAACGGTAAGCCTAAAGGTAGAAAAAAGAGGAGGGAGAACAAATAATGCGTCTCGGACGTGAATTTATTGAAGCCCTTGATATGCTTGCGGAAGAACGAGGGCTTGACGTTAAAGTAATAATCTCTACGCTTGAGGCAGCGTTATCATCGGCCTATAACAGAAAGTATCACCCAGTTACATCGTCAGGAGCTCCAGGCGAGAAATCTACAGAAATACGCGTAGACCATAAAACTGGTGATATTATCGTGAATGAGCTTCGCAAAGTCGTTGATGAACTCAATGATCCGGAAAGAGAAATTACACTCAGTGATGCCAGAGCAATAGACAAATCGGCAGAAATCGGAAGCATTCTCAGGATTGAGCGCAGCCCATCGGATTTTGGGAGGATTGCGGCACAGACAGCTCGCCAGGTAATAACCCAGAGGCTCAGGGACGAGGAACGCAGAGTAGTGTACAGCACATTTGTTGACAGGGTTGGGGATATGGTGAACGGTACAGTGTTCAAGACAGATGGCGAACAGGTCATAATACACCTCAATGACAAAACAGATGCCATTCTTCCCAAACGCGAGAAGATACAGGGTGAAAAGTATATAACCGGCTCTGTGATGAAGTTCTACGTTCTCGATGTCAAAAACCATATGAGAGGCCCTAAAATTACCGTATCACGTACTCACCCAGGTTTGCTCAAAAGGTTAATGGAGTTTGAGATACCCGAAATACAACAGGGTGTTGTCGAGATAAAGAACGTTGTCAGGGACGGCGGACTGCGCGCAAAAGTATCCCTCCTATCTCTTGATCCCGATGTAGACCCTGTAGGTGCATGTGTCGGCAACGGAGGAGTACGCATAAAGGCCGTAAGTTCCGCGTTGAGAAACGAGAAGATTGATGTTATCGTTTACAGTCCTGACCCTCTAGTGTACATAAGGAATGCGTTATCGCCGGCACAGGTTATTCGCGTTGAGCCTGTACTGGATCATGAGAAGGAAGCTACGGTATACGTATACCCAGACCAGTTATCTCTCGCAATAGGCAAGGCCGGACAGAATGTAAGGCTGGCGGCAAAGCTGACGGGCTGGAAGGTAAACATCAGCACTGTTGAACCCGACAGAATGCCGACGCTCAAAGACATATTCCATGACGTATTCGATGAGAACGAGAACGAAAAGCACTAAGCATGTTCCTGAAAGATCATGTGCCGTATGCCGTGTGAAGTCGGAAAAGAATAACCTCATAAGGATAGTACGAAGTCCCGATGGCCGTGCGGTGATAGACATTGCAGGCAAACTGCCTGGAAGAGGAACATATATTTGCCCCGATGATGACTGCATAGACCGTGCGGAGAAGTCAGGAAATCTCAGCCATGCTATAGGTACGGCTATACAGGCAGAATTTTGGCAGGAACTCAGGGATTACGCGAGGAATGCAGGAGTAAACGTTGGACTTAAAGTGCGTTCAGTGCTTGGGCTTGCAAGGAAATCAGGGTCTCTCCTCATTGGGACGGACAACATAGAAGGTTTCAGGCGCAAAGTGTTGGTTATGACAGCGTTGGATTGTTCCGAGAACGTGAAGGGTTTTGCCTCATCACGGGAGAATATTACGCTGGACATGAATATGGAAGAATTATCGGCAGTTATTGGGACTAGGGGCGGCGTTCAGGTTGTAGGGCTGCCCCTAAATTCAGGCTTTGCAAAAAAGTTAATGAGCCTGTATATCGGGAAAGGAGAAAATGCCATTTGAATAACAAGATAAGAATCTACGACTTAGCCAGAAAATTGAATAAGAGCAACAAGGAATTATTAGCCGTACTTCAGCAGCTTGATGTACCCGTGAAATCACATTCAAGCTCAATAGACGAGGAGACAGCAAAGATAGTGGAGAATATCCTCAATGAGGCCAGCGAAGCAAAATCTCAGGAGAAAAAACAGCACGGAAATGAACCCTCTAAACCTAAGCCTGAGAAGTCCGCCAAGCCTCAGAAGCAGCATGACCGCAGAAATATGCCGCAAAATCCTCCAGCACCCCCAGTTTCCCCGAAGAATACAACGCCAGACATTAAGCCGGATACTCCGAATAAGCCTCAGCCCGTACTCTCTGAACGTCCCCCGATAATTACTGTCATGGGCCATGTGGATCACGGCAAAACTACCCTGCTGGACAACATTCGGCATTCAAGCATTGCTGCCCACGAAGCTGGCGGAATTACCCAGCATATAGGCGCGTATGTCGTAATGCAGGACGGAAAACCCATAGTCTTCCTCGATACGCCCGGACATGAAGCGTTCACGGCCATGCGTGCAAGAGGTGCAGGGGTAACGGACATAGTAATTCTCGTTATCGGTGCAGATGACGGAGTTATGCCTCAGACAAGGGAGGCCATTGACCACATTAAAGCCGCAGGAGTTCCATTAGTCGTCGCAATCAACAAAATAGACAAGCAGGGGGCTAAACCTGACCGTGTACGACAGCAGTTGAGCGAACTTGGCATATTTACGGAAGGCTGGGGCGGAGATGTCGGTGCAGTTGAGATTTCGGCAAAACAGGGTATAGGTGTGCCTGACCTTCTGGAACGCGTGCTGCTTGAAGCTGAAATGCAGGAACTTAAAGCTGACCCCAACGCTGACCCCAAAGGCGTGGTTATTGAGGCTCGTCTCGACAAAGGAAAAGGCCCCGTCGCAACCGTAATCGTGAAGAATGGTACGCTCAAGGCAGGCGACATTGTTCTTTTCAACTCTACATGGGGAAAGACGCGTGCATTGTTCGATTGGGCTGGGAAAGGTCTCAAAAAAGCAGGCCCAAGCACACCAGTTGAAATTCTGGGACTTGACGGAGTGCCTAATCCAGGTGAGACATTCAGGGTTGTGAAGTCTGAACGTGAGGCAAGAGATGCTATTGCTCAGGCGAAAATTAATGAGCGCGACGCACTCGCTGACGTTAAGAAGGCATCGTTCGAGGATTTATATTCCAACCTCGAAGAAGGACAGCTCCCCCATCTTAACTTGGTCGTAAAGTGTGATGTTCAGGGTTCACTTGAGGCATTGTGCGCGGTTCTTGAGAAACTGGCAACGAATGAAGTTGGCGTGTCAATCGTTCACAGAGGAGTTGGACGAATTGCAGAAAGCGACGTAATGCTCGCTTCAGCCTCAAACGCCGTAATCGTCGGCTTCAACGTCAGGCCGGACAGCAACGCAAAACGCATAGCAGACCTTAGCGGTGTAGAAATCAGAATATACAACGTAATCTATGACGTAATTGATGATGTCAAAGCCGCAATGTCAGGCCTCCTAAAGCCGGTGTTGCGTGAGGATACTCTGGGAGAAGTCGAGGTGCGAAAACTCTTCCGTGTCCCGAAAGTTGGAACGGTTGCAGGTTCACACGTTACGCGCGGTCTTGTCAGGAGAACTGCTAAAGTACGTGTCATACGGGACGGCATAGTCATATGGGACGGAAAGATAGCTTCTCTGCATCATGAGAAGGACGAGGCTCGCGAACTTAAAGCCGGAATGGACTGCGGAATATCACTCGAAGGTTTCCAGGACTTCAGGGAAGGGGATATTCTTGAAGTCTACGATGTCATAGAGGAGAAGCGCGCACTGTAATGGGTAACAATCTCAGAATGTCCCGCATAAATAAAGAGCTTCAGCGCGAATTAGCCCTCATCTTCGAGAGCCGCATAAAGAAAGAAAGCGTAAAAAGCATAATCATTACCGGTGTCGAATGCAGCAAGGATCTGGAGAGGGCAAAAGTATTTTTCACAGCTCTGGAAGCAAGGAAGTGCCCAGGAATATTACGAGACCTCAACGAAATTAAGGGAGCAGTAAGAGGACTTCTTGGCCAGACAGTGAAGATGAGGCGTATTCCTGCTCTTGAGTTCGTCATAGATACCAGCAGCGCGTACGGTGCAAAAATTGACGCAATACTCGACAGCTTGGGTTTCGGAATGGATTACCGGCAGGACAACAATACGGAGGACGAATACGATGATGAACATGACGTTTGACGCTTCAACCCTGCTATCTGCCTCTGAAACGCTGAAGTCTCATGACGAATGGGTAATCTTCACGCACAGAAAATCTGACGGCGACGCTATGGGGTCCGCCTGCGCACTCTTTGAGGCCGGTGTTAATCTCGGAAAGCGTGTGAGATGGTGCAGTCCTGACGCAAAACTTCCCGAAGGTTACAGCTATCTTCCTCATTTTGCAGACTTCCAGACGCACGAAACTTTCACTTTTGCCAATGATGGGACGCTGTATGTTTTTCTCGATTGTGCAACGGAGTTACGCAGTGTTTCAGGCTATGTTGTCGGTGCAGGAATAAACTCCCTCAACATTGACCACCACGAAGATAACTCACTTTACGCTCGGGTGAACTGCGTCGACGGTCATGCATCATCTACGTGCGAACTGTTATTCAGGCTCTTCACTGCAGGAGGCTGGAACATCACTAAGACTATCGCCGAGTGCCTATACACAGGATTATTCACGGACTCGGGGAGCTTCTCATTCTCCAACACGTCGCCATTAACTCACGCAGTCGCCGGAGAATTAATCTCTCTAGGTGCAGAACCCGGCCACATGACTGACCTCATCACTCAGAACAAGACAGTGAACGGCCTGCACTTGTGGGGAGTGGCTATGTCTCGTGTGAGGACTTTCGGGGAGGATGGAGTGTTTGCGCTGTCGTACCTGGAGCAGAAAGACTTTGCTGACACCCGCTCCGACAACACAGAGACTGAAGGTTTGCCGGCATTCTTAATGTCATTAATGGGAGTGAAGTTCGCAGTGATGTTCACGGAATACCCTGAAAGGATAGTCAGAGCCAGCTTCCGTTCACGAGAGGGGAGTCCATTTGGAGCAGGAGAGATAGCTCGTCTCGTAGGAGGAGGAGGCCATGAACGCGCATCTGGTGCTACTCTTGAGGGCACTCTTAAGGAATGCATGACACGTATAGAGGAGCTGTTATTGACGAAATATCATGAATGCTCTAGCGCTCATCAATAAACCTGTCGGACTACGGAGCACTCATTGTGTCGCCATACTCCGCAAATATCTCGGCGGCCTCAAAGTCGGTCATGCCGGGACTCTGGACTCCACAGCATCAGGACTGCTAATC
>CALAUZ010000369.1 GCA_937892105.1 uncultured Fretibacterium sp.
ACGGAGGTTTAACAGGTTCAGGCTCAGGAGGTTGAGGGCGAGGTGGAGCGATAGATTGCGCCCCGCTGGAAGCCTCAAAGAGATTGAGGGGAGCGTTACTTCCGTTTACGCCATTGCCCGAATTGAGGATAGAAGTAGCAACGAGGGTAAAGATGATCCCCGCGCCAATGAAGATGAAGAGAGCGATTCTTTTCGAGGCAGATTTACCCTGTTTAGCTATTTGCTGAGGAGAAGGCTCGAAACGGTCAGGGCTGTCGGAATTCATTTACTGCGCCGCCTTCCAGTAGTAGCTCTGCTTTCCCTGATATTTGTATCGATGAGTTTTTCATCACGAACGATAGCGACTCTCTTGTTGCCGATTTTAAGATAGGCCCTGTCAAATAAGCGGTCAACGATGTAATAACGTCCCTTTACGCGGTAATTGGAGAGAGATTCTTTCTTGTCGAGGTAGATGTAGAAAGCGGGAGTTTCGCTGAAGCGCAGAGGCATACGGATATAAGTTTTATTGCCGTCATCGAAAACCGCGTCGGGTTTCCAGTCAACTTTGTTCTTGTCAATGATAGTATAGCGAGTGTAGAGAGTATCAAAATTTACGCCGTCCGTACCAAGCTGTAACTCATCTTCGAGAGGCTTTTTGCCCGAACTATTCTGCTGACTTTTAGAGAAGATAGCAGTTAAGTCGTTAGTCTGGTAGGAGAAAGCGACCCCGCGAATGTACTGGGAGTTATCAGTAGCGGTTAAGTCGAGATTGTAGGTTCTCTTGTCGGTATGAACGAGCAAATTAGTAGAGATGCCCGGCTGGGAAGGTTTGACGACGATATGAGAAACAGCGAGGCCGTTTTTCATGGACTGAGACGGCGAGAACATCCAACGGACAGTATCGCCCGCATGAATGCCCATGATGGATTCGCCGGGTTCGAGAGCGACATCGGTCATTCTCATAGGACGACAAGTGATGATAGGGATAACTTCACCATAAGGGTAGATGACGTAGCCCTGTTCGCCAATGAAAGGATTAGTAGCGGCTTTAGCGTCGTCAAAGTTTTTTCTCATCTCAAAGACGAGTTTGTCATAGCGTCGTAGCTTAATCTCTTTGTCGAGATTCTCCCAGAGCTGAATCCTTGCGGTTTCTTCAGCGGCTTCCTGCAATGCTTTGAATTGAGCTTCGACGGCTTTAATTTCGGCCAGCTCATTTTGAGACGGAGGAGTATTTTCGTACAAAGGGACTTCAGACGGAAGGATAATCTCGCCCGTGTCGCTGTTGTAACCTGGAGTAGCGGCGAAGGTCTGATTTGCCGTAAGTAATACGAGAAGCGAAAGAAAGAAAATATTTCTGTACATGGTAACCACCTTTGAGATTAAGATTGAGGAGCAGAGATGTTAATGTCCTGAGCCATATTGATTTCAGTGATGAAGATACCGAGGGGGTTTTTGAGAACTTCCTCAAGCTCGCGGACAGGAGAAATAGCGACGGAGACGATAGCCCTCCAGTCAGTCCGCTCAATGATAGAGCCTTGATCCATTTTTTCTTCGGACCATAAGACCTGCCAAGATTTGTCATCACTGCCCGCGCGAACGATAGAGCGAATTTCGACTTGAACAGTAAACTCGCGCTTATTCTGAGTTGCGATGAAAGGGTTATGTTCCTTGTAAAACTGAGAAACGACAGCTTCAGCGGGACTATTTTTAGCGAGATAGGAATAGACATCATTAACCATACGTCTTTGAGAGGACACATCAGTGATGAGAGTCTTGAAGTTGACGAAGAAGCCACCGAGAGCGGCAATAATGACTCTAGTATCAGCAATAGCCCCCTCCCTAGCGGACTTAATAGCGACGGCATAACCGTGTTTATCGACCTGCACGATATAGGGAACGACTTTATTTTGACTTGCGAGCCACATCATAGTTGCGCCGAAAGCGAGGCAGAGCAGAAGCATAAACATAGAGATTTGCCGCCAATGAGCCGCGTCTTTAACCGCCGAGCCGTAACGGTCTCCGTATTCTTTTCGAGCGGAAAGATAAGGATTATCCTGAAAATTGTTGTCAGGCATTTAGACAGACCCCTCCTTACGATTATGTTGCGGTATTGAAGGAGCTGGCATCATTTCGGGAGTATCATCGTGAAGGAAGCGAGTAGCCCTGTCAGACTGCGCCCCGAAGAGAGTGCTTGCGGCGACGTAATGAAGCATGTTGCCAGATTTAGCGGCATTAACGAGATTATTGACGACGGGAATATGAGAAGCGACATGGTCAACTGCGCCACCGAATCCGCCCTCTTTAGCCGCGTCCCAAGTATCAGCCACGCCCCTGAAAGTAGCAGTTTGAGCATTACGCAGACTCTCGACAACAGTTTTTCCTGTCCCAAGCAAACCGCCAGAACGCCCGCCGCTCTGAGATTTCTCGCCGATAGCTCCGTGAACAAGGGAAGACGCAGAAGATGAGAATAACTCATGACCGAAAGACAAAGCCGCGCCGCTAACGACGGATTGAGCCATAGATGGAACAATACGAGCGGCCATAAAGATACAAATAGTGCCGCCAAGAATCTGCCCCGCCGCCGTGATGAGAGTAGCCATGTCAGTAGCCGAGCTGAAAGTAGCCTCCCAATCAATGAGCAAAGCATTAGCGAGAGCATAGACAATCATAATCATGAGTAGCTTAACGCCGATGGAGACGGAATAACGCAGGTAACTCAAAGCAATATCACGAGTGTACTCGAAGCCGCCAAAGCCGATTAAGATAGCTCCGCCGCAAATGACTAAGTGCATTTCAATGAGAGCGACGGCCATAGTTCCCGCGAGCATAGCGACGACAACGAGAATGACAATGCCGATAAGCATAATGCCGATGAAATCGCCCCAACCCGCGTCCCAACCTCTTTCAACCATAGTGCCGTAGAGCCGAATGCCAGCGACGAGCAAATCATCAGGAGCGACATCCTGACCTGCGATAGAGCGTCCGGCCTCCATGAAAGAATTGACGATGAGCTTAGGAAGGAAAGTAGCCACGCCAGAACTGGACATAATCCAGAAGAACACGCCGACATAGATAATCCATTTAGCGATATGAGCAGCAACGGAGCCGATGTTACTTTCGCCGCTGAGAATCATTTTGCCGAGACCCAGAGCAAGAGACAGGGTAGCCAGCCCGACAAAGAGAGACCGAGCGAAGCCCAATAATCTATCGCCAATGCCGGACGTGAAATTCTTGACAAATTCGAGAGTGGCATTAGTGCCAGGGCTAGCGGCGTAAGCATAAGATGTGAAGAAAACAACTAACGCCAACGAAAAAAGAGCGACGAGAATTTTCTTATGTCTCATAAAAGCAACCCTCATTGATTGAAGCCCGGAGTGAAAGTTTGACCGGGTATCTGCAAATTTTTCAAGGACTTGTAAGCCTCAAGAATGCTTTGCTCTTTTTGTTCCTGAGTGTCAATGTCATCACGTTCAGCCTCAAGGAAAGTAGTCAGGAAGCCTTGAAGCGTCTGCTCATTCCGTGCAATCATGGAGCTAGTGTGATCGAGCAATGCGCCAAGAGCCTGTAAAGCCTGAACCTGTCCCTCCGAGTTAGAGAGAGCGGAGAGTATTTTTTCGCGTGTCTTTTCATCGTTTTTGAAGTCCTTAGCGGTGATGTTAAGAGCCTTCAAATAAGCCTCGAAAGTCAGTTTAAGCTGTTTATCGCGTTTCTTGTTGCGTTCTTTGAGGTCGTTAATGTTTAGCCCCTGTTGCCACTCAGGATGACGAGATTTGAGAGAGTTCTCAATATCGTCAGTGAAATGAGTAATACTGTCAACCTGCTGAAGAATGCCCCTGACCTGCGAGAAATTTTCAGCGAGAAGTTCTTTCATGCCGTTAATCTGATTAATGACAGACTGCGGAAGTTGAGCGAGCATTTTGAGCTGATTAAGTTTCATCTCAATGGTGTTGAGCCATTCAGCGACAGCCTTAACCTTGACGGTAATCTGAGTAGTCTCCTGAGCGATGAAGCACTCTGAGCAAGACGCAGAAATGACCACCAAGATAGAGGCAAGCATCATGAACGTGAAAAATCTGTGTTTCATGTAAACCCTCCCTATTATTTGAAACCCGGAGTGAAAGACTTGCCGGAACGTTCAGTTTGAGCGGCACGTTTGCCAATCTCGGAGATATTTTTCTGAACGAGTTTTTTGCGCTGTTTTTCGGCCTGTTGGCGAGTAATGTAGTTCTCCATGAAGCCGCTTAATTCCTGATTATTTCTGTCAAGGAGGAATGAAGCATGATTGACGATAGCCCCAATAATCTGAATGGCTTTAGTCTGGCCGGATTCGGAGTCAGCTTCGTTGAGAGTATCAATCATCCTGTTTCTGATTAGCTGCTCGTTGTCGAAATTCTGAGCATTCAAGTTAAGAACTTTAATGTAGCCTTCCTGAACGCTTCGCCAATCATCATTGAGACGTTTAGCTTCGTTGACGGTGGAAGTAATATGCTCGTACTCATCAGGAAAATGCTGATTGAAAGCCTCGCCGAAATTGGAGATGTCAGCAGTGAGGCTTTTAGCATTCTGCAAGACGGATTGAGCTTCAGAGAAGACCTGCATAATCTGGCCATTGCCTAACTGCAAAAGGCGAGACTTGAGAGAGTTTAGCATAGCGATGTGATTCTTGAGCATTTCAAGCTGTTCAGTAACCTCGTGAACGTCAGCGGCGAGTTTGTCGAGCTGAGTACTTTCCATGACAGGAATGCCCTCAACCCAGAGCCACCAAGCGTGAGCCGGAAGAGCTGTAAAAAGAAAAGTAGCTCCAGCCAGCAGAAAGAGTTTAAGATGTGTATTGTATTTGTGCATTGATATTATGCCTCCATTAATCAGAGAAAATATGAGAATGAAAGGACAGATCGACTTTGTGCCAAGCGTCTGCCCAGTCAGGTAAATCACGTTCATTGAGCCATTGAATAGGCCACTCTCTGCCGTAACATTCTTTAAGCTCCCGAACGCGAGCTAAATCATCAGCCCCGCTTGAGCCGACAAAGGCCAAAGCAACAGGGCCTAAACCGAGACTGAATAAACGACGGCCTTTAGGAGAGATGATGTAGTATTCGCGTTTGCGAGTCATGCGGGAGATGAGATTAACTTGACGTTCGTTGAGCTGTAAGTAATCGCGGTAGAACTCGCCGATTTTACTGCCTTTAGCGTCAG
>CALAUZ010000370.1 GCA_937892105.1 uncultured Fretibacterium sp.
GAGAGGACATATCGGTAATGACGGTTTTGAAGTTGACGAAGAAGCCACCAAGAGCGGCAATGACGACTCTAGTATCAGCGACTGACCCTTCCCGTGCGGACTTGATAGCGACGGCGTAACCGTGTTTATCGACCTGCACGATATAGGGTACGACTTTATTTTGACTGGCGAGCCACATCATAGTCGCGCCGAAAGCGAGACAAAGCAGTAGCATGAAGACAGAGATTTGTCGCCAATGAGCCGCGTCTTTAACCGCCGAGCCGTAACGGTCTCCGTATTCCTTTTGAGCCGATAAATAAGGGTTATCTTGAAAATTATTGTCAGGCATTTAAGCAGACCCCTCCTTACGGTTATTTTGTGAGAAAGTAGGAGCAGGCATCATTTCAGGGGTATCGTCGTGAAAGAGTCGAGTAGCCCTGTCAGACTGCGCCCCGAAGAGAGTGCTTGCGGCAACGTAATGAAGCATGTTGCTAGATTTAGCGGCATTAACGAGATTATTGACGACAGGAATATGAGAAGCGACATGTTCAACCGCGCCGCCGAAACCGTCCTCCTTACCCGTGTCCCAAGTATCAGCCACGCCCCTGAAAGTAGCAGTTTTGGCATTACGCAGACTTTCAACAACAGTTTTACCAGCACCGAGCAGACCGCCAGAACGCCCACCGCCCGGAGATTTCTCACCGATAGCTCCGTGAACAATGGAAGACGCAGAAGACGTGAATAACTCATGACCAAAAGATAAAGCCGCGCCACTGACGACAGATTGAGCCATAGAAGGAACAATGCTAGCGGCCATGAAGATACAAATAGTGCCGCCGAGAATCTGACCAGCCGCAGTGATGAGAGTGGTCATGTCAGTAGCCGCACTGAAAGTAGCTTCCCAGTCAATGAGCAAAGCATTAGCGAGAGCGTAAACAATCATAATCATGAGGAGCTTAACGCCGATGGAGACGGAATAACGGAGGTAACTCAAAGCAATATCACGAGTGTACTCGAAACCGCCAAAGCCAATGAGAATAGCCCCGCCGCAAATGACTAAGTGCATTTCAATGAGGGCAACGGCCATAGTGCCAGCGAGCATAGCGACGACGACGAGAATAACAATACCGATAAGCATAATGCCGATGAAATCGCCCCATCCCGCGTCCCAACCTCTTTCGACCATAGTACCATAAAGCCGAATGCCCGCGACGAGCAAATCATCAGGAGCGACCTCTTGACCAGCGATAGACCTTCCAGCCTCCATGAAGGAATTGACAATGAGCTTAGGGAGGAAAGTAGCTACGCCAGAACTGGACATAATCCAGAAGAAAACACCGACATAGATAATCCACTTGGCGATATGAGCGGCAACCGAGCCGATGTTACTTTCGCCGCTGAGAATCATTTTGCCGAGACCCAGAGCAAGGGACAAAGTAGCCAGAGCAACGAATAGAGACTGAGCGTAACCAAGTAATTTATCTCCAATGCCGGACGTGAAATTCTCGACAAATTCGAGAGTGGCATTAGTGCCTGGACTAGCGGCATAAGCAAAAGAAGTGAAGACAACAACTAACGCCAAAGAGAAAAGAGCAACGAGAAATTTTTGTGTCTCATAATCTCGGCCCTCATTATTTGAATCCCGGAGTAAAAGTCTGACCGGGGATTTGCAAATTTTTCAAAGACTTGTAAGCCTCAAGAATGCTTTGCTCTTTTTGTTCCTGAGTGTCAATGTTATCACGTTCAACCTCAAGAAAAGTAGTCAGGAAGCCCTGAAGAGTCTGCTCGTTACGTGCAATCATGGAGCTAGTGTGATCCAATAATGCGCCGAGAGCCTGTAAAGCCTGAACTTGTCCCTCCGAGTTAGAGAGAGCGGAGAGTAATTTTTCGCGTGTCTTTTCGTCATTCTTGAAGTCCTTAGCAGTGATGTTAAGAGTCTTCAGGTAAGCCTCGAAAGTTTGTTTAAGCTGTTTGTCGCGTTTTTTGTTGCGTTCCTTGAGGTCATCAATGTTGAGACCTTCCTGCCAATCTGGATGACGTGATTTGAGCATATTCTCGATGTCGTCGGTGAAATGAGTAATGCTATCGACCTGCTGAAGAATGGCTCTGACTTGCGAGAAATTTTCAGCGAGAAGTTCTTTCATGCCGTTAATCTGATGAATGACAGACTGGGGTAGCTGTGCGAGCATTTTGAGCTGATTGAGCTTCATCTCAATAGTGTTGAGGCATTCAGCGACGGCCTTAATCTTGACGGAGATTTGAGTGTATTCTTGAGCAATGAAGGACTCCGAGCAAGAGGCACAACATATAATCAGAACGAAAGCGAGCAGAATGTGTGTAAGATTTCTGTATCTCATGCTTTTTCCTCCTTAATTATTTGAAAGCCGGAGTAAAAGATTTGCCAGAACGCTGAGTTTGAGCGGCACTTTTACCCATTTCGGAGATATTTTTCTGAACGAGTTTTTTTGCGCTGTTTTTCAGCCTGTTGGCGAGTGATGTAGCTTTCCATGAAGCCGCTTAACTCTTGATTATTCCTGTCAAGAAGGAAGGAAGCATGATTGACGATAGCTCCAATAATCTGAATGGCTTTAGTCTGTCCAGATTCAGAGTCAGTTTCGTTGAGAGTATCAATCATCCTGTTTCTGATTAGTTGCTCTTTGTCGAAATTCTGAGCATTCATGTGAAGGACTTTCATGTAGCCTTCCTGAACGTTTCGCCAATCATTATGAATACGTTTAGTTTCTTTGACAGCGGAAGTAATGCATTGGTACTCATCAGGGAAATGCTGATTAAAAGCCGAGCCAAAATTGGAGATGTCAGCAGTGAGGCTCTTAGCGTTCTGTAAAACGGATTGAGCCTCAGTAAAGACCTGCATAATCTGACCGTTGCCCAACTGCAAAAGACGAGATTTGAGAGAGTTGAGCATGGCGATGTGATTTTTGAGCATATCGAGCTGTTCAGTAACTTCTTGGACATCAGCGGCGAGTTTGTCAAGCTGAGTACTTTCCATAACAGGAATGCCCTCAACCCATAACCACCAAGCATGAGCTGGAAGAGCTGTAAACAAGAAAACAACCCCTGCCAGCAGAAAGAATTTGAGATGTGTGCTGTGTTTGTTCATAAACATTATGCCTCCATTAATCAGAGAAAATATGAGACTGAAAGGACAGATCGACTTTGTGCCAAGCGTCAGCCCAGTCAGGTAAATCACGTTCAGAGAGCCATTGAATAGGCCACTCCCTGCCGTAACGTTCTTTAAGTTCGCGAACACGAGCTAAATCATCAGCCCCGCTTGCGCCGACGAAAGACAGAGCGACCGGGCCTAAGCCGAGACTGAATAATCTGCGTCCTTTAGGAGAAATGATGTAGTATTCGCGTTTACGAGTCATGCGAGAGATGAGATTAACCTGACGTTCATTGAGCTGTAAGTAATCGCGGTAGAACTCGCCGATTTTACTGCCTTTAGCGTCAGGATTAGCGAGAAGAATCTTAGTGGGACAACTCTCGAAAACTGCATCCCTGATAGTGCTATTAACTACGTCAGCGATGGACTGAGTAGCGAGTACGACGGCACAGTTTAGTTTTCTGAAAGTTTTAAGCCATCTCCTAATTTTCTCAGAGAATAATTTATCGCGCATAGCCGTCCAAGCCTCATCGACAACGAGAAGCGATGGCGCATCTTTTAATCTCCGCTGAATCTGGAAGAATAAGTAAGTAAGAACAGCTGGAGCAATTTTTTCGCGTTCAAGGAGAGACGCAATTTCAAAGACGTTGAAGGAAGCATAATTGATGTCGTCATGGTCTCCGTCTAGTAAGTATCCCCCGCTCTGGTTGAGACTGTAGAAACCTAAAGCGGCCTTCATGTCCTCGTCCTGAACGGAAGTAATGTACTCAGTGAGAGTGCGTTCAGCAGCACAAGTAGTACTAGCGGCAAGATTCTTGAGAGCGTCATTAAGCAAAATGCGCCTAGCGGGAGTAACGATACCGGGAGCGACCATTTCAATCAGCATTTCGAGCCATTCAGCAGCCCAGCTCATGACTTCCGGGTCGTCAATCTGAGCGAGAGGGCAAAGGTTGATATTATTAGCGGACTGGCCTAAATCGTAGAAGACAGAATCATCGAGAGCCTGACACAAGGGATAAATGGATTTGCCGTTGTCGAAGAAGAATATTTGTCCGTTGTCGTACCGCTGGAACTGAGCGGCAATAGTAGCAAGGAGTGTAGATTTACCCGCGCCCGTCGGCCCTAAAATAAGGGAATGCCCCACGTCTCCGCTGTGAAGATTGAGAGAAAACGGTGTACTTCCGGCAGTAGCGGCCTGAATGAGAGCTGGAGAGTTAGGAGGGTAAAAAGGACACGGGCAGAACTTATCGCCGATCCAGTCATTAGAGAGCGGCACAATGTCAGCGTAATTGTAGCTGGTAATGAGAGGCTTGCGGACATTCTCCTTTCCATGACCGGGAAGCGACCCCAAGAAAGCCTCAAAGTTATTGATAGATTCTAAACTAGCATTACAGCCCGCACGTTCAAAGACTTTGACGACTTCATGAGCGATATTCTCAAGGAACTCCGGATTAGAATAACGAAGGACGACAGTAGAAGTGTGATTGCCGAAAGCGACCTCTCCCGAATGAGCGTCTTGCAAAGCATTGTCCAAGTCCTCAACCATAGCGACTGCGTCTTGATTGACTCTGTTAGTCTGAACGCCAGTAATTTGGGAGAAGAGACTGCGAATTTTCTGCGCCCACTGTCTGCGTTTAGTTTCAATCTGGCCTAAAGCCTCTCGCATGTCGGTGAGAATGAAACGATTCGACCACCTGAAAGAGATGGGTAAAGCCTGTAAATCGGAGAGGATAGACGGGAACGTCCCTGCCGGATAATTGACGAGGGAGACGCATTGCACATACTCGTGATTGTACATGAGGTGATTAGCGTTGAAGCAGTCCTGAGCGAGTAGGCAGTCAAGATAGTAAGGGAAAGCGGGAAGCCTGACGGAATGCCATTGGCCATTAACACAGGCATTAACGACTTTAAGAAGTTCCGAAGTCCCCGAATAAGGATCGGGAACGTTATCTGGGTGAAAGGTCATGCGCTGAACTTTCATAATGAGGCTGAGAGAATCTTTTAGACCGCGTAGAACCTCCTCGAAACGTTCAAGCTGTTTATCGACAATAGAGTCCTCATTCTCTCTGTCAGCTCCGAAGAGGAAAGTTTTAATGCGCTGTAGTAGAGGACTTTTCTCGAAAGCTGGAGGAACGTAAGTAACGAAAATAGCCTGAATAGATTCGTAGTGTCCAGCTTCCTGCTGAAACTGAGCGAACCGCTCCATGTCGATGAGCTTAGTAGTAGTTTCGTGAAAATGGCCGTCTGGGTAGTTATGAGCCTCACGCCTGAAGAACTCAAAATGAACGCACCATCGCATATCGAGCTGATGAATAGCGCGAGCCATCATTTCGCTTAAATGCTCCAACTCCTGAACGGTAGAACTTTCGAGGTCCGGGCCAGTGAGCCAGAACCCCGCAAGGAAGCCGCCGTTTTTGAGACCGAGAACTTCAGGGGCGACCATATGGGAGAAGTTGAGAAGTTCGGCGAATCCGTCTCCTTCCGAATGATTAAGCAAAGGACAGCCTCCTTTCGAGACAGGAAGAGGTGCAGGGAGAAGGAAGCCCCCGCACCGATATGGTAGAAAACATGTCAGACACATTCATGAGTAGGATTTATCCTGTCGAGACACGAGGGAAGACCCTACGTAAGCGTCCTGATACTTGACGGCTCTGGTGAAGATTTGGCTGAAGAGCGGGTCATATTTAGCGAGGACGGTTAAGACTTGAATGCCAAAGAAAAAGAAAGCGATACCGATGACGACATTGATGTAGTTAGCCGACCCCAAACCGCCCGGAAAGATGAGAGCCATGCAGAAGAGCATGAGAAGCAGGAAGAGAACGCGATCACATCCGCAAATGAGCTGAGGACGAGTGAAGCTCTTGCGAACAGGAATGACTCTGATTTCCTAGTTGTTGTAGATAATCATGGAATGAGGCAACCTTCCGTAGTGATGAAGTTGCTAGCGATGGTGGAGAGTGCGCCCATCATAGAGCCGACGAGGACAATCATCATGACCATTTTGCCGAAGTTACCCAAGTCTCCGCCGAAGATGAGCATACCGCCCGCGAAGAAAATGCCAATCATGGAGACGAGAAGAGCAGTTCTGCCGGAGAAAGCATTAACGAGACGCTCCAGAGCGGTGTTCCACGGTAAATCGTTATTGCTTGCGAAAGCAGTCATAGGAGAGGCAAGCAGAGCGACAAGGACGATGACAGCAAGGATAGCAGTCCTGCGCTCAAAGAGCCAAAAAGAAAAGCGATTGTACATAATGTAAACTCCTTTCAAAATTAGAAAAATGTTTGTTGAAAGACATTCATAACCCGCCTAGTGGAGTGGTGTATGGATCAAGCGACCACCTCCTTTAAGTCATGAAAGACGTATTGCCCCTCATGGAAGCCGTCAACAGCGACCAGCTCCGAAAGTTTCGGGCCGATGTGAGGGTCTCTGATGAGGAAAGCAACGACATCAATAGCTTCAGCGATAAGCTCGCGCATAGGGCTTTGAGAAACCTCAGAAATGAGCTGTTCAATACGGAGTAGACCAGCACGAGCGTCATTAGCGTGAACGGTACAAACGCCGCCGGGGTGTCCAGTATTCCAAGCCTTGAGCATATCGAGAGCCTCTTTGCCTCTGACTTCACCGATGATGATTCTGTCTGGCCTTTGTCGCATAGTAACTTTGAGCAAATCCTGCATGGACATGTCAGAGGTAGTGCGCATAGAGACGAAGTTATCCATGGAGCATTGAAGTTCGAGAGTATCCTCAAGGATGAGCAAGCGGTGATGAGGAGTGAGAGTCTTCATTTCGTTGATGATTGCATTGACGAAAGTAGTCTTACCCGTTCCAGTGCCGCCGACCACAAGAATATTTTTGCGAGCGGAAATAGCCTCACGGAGGATGTGAATATCTAGACTTGTAGCACGGCCTGATTTGACGTACTCTTCAAGG
Organism: uncultured Fretibacterium sp.; assembly: GCA_937892105.1. Next base: position 7,034 of record CALAUZ010000370.1, read on the forward strand.
GAGAAGACAGCAGAAGCCTTTTTCCTGATGTTGAAAGATGGATTAGGGACGATAGGAGGAATAACGCCCTCAACGCGACTGCCATCGCCTGGAAGCTCGCCCTCAACTTTGGGATTATGGTAGTTAATGACAGTGCCGAGCATGTGAGCGACAGTGCCTAGCATCTGCAAGGACTGAACCGGGGACATATTGCAGAGGAACTCCATACCCGCGCCGATTTTGTCAGTCCAGACCTTGCCATCAGGGTTAAGCATAATTTCGATAACCTTGTTGTCATCCATAGCGTTTCTGATGTTATCGCCCATTTCCCTGCGAAGTTTGTCAAGGTTACGCCTGATGACTTCGTCATTAGTATCGTTAGAATTATTCGTTTTCCTCATCCTCCTTTTCGTACTCATACCATCTTTTTGCATCAGGTTTGCTAAGATCGCTACTAGCGAGAGAAAACAGCTCATAAATAGGCAAATTAAGAGATTTGCATACGCGTAGAAGAGTATGTTTTCTCGGCCACCGAGAGCCGTCTTCCAGTCTAGAAATTTCTGACTGAGTTAAACCTGTCGCTTTAGCTAAATCGGCCTGAGTCAAATTAGCTTCTTTCCGCAGAGAGTAGATAATGCTGCCGAAAGCCCTGTCCATAGCACACACTCCTTAGAATGTGCGAAAACACAAAAAAGTCGCATTTCCGCACGTGGATTTGTGCTAAAGAATGTGAGGAAGGACACATAAGACCGTAGCCGCCAAAATTCCAGCAACAATAAGATTCACGAACCTAGCCCTACCTTGATCCGTAAGTCCCCGAAAAAGCGCGAAGCCGCCTACAGGGATAAGAGCAAGAGGAATAATCCAACCCGCCGGAGCATTAAGCAGAGCCTCAAGCGGAGAATGACCCCATCCCTTACCCGCGACAGCCGCGCCGCCGATAAAAGAAATCAGACATAAACAGAAAACGCCCAAACAAGAACAAGCCAGAGGAAGAAAGAAGTCATAAAGCCACATTCTTTTTCTGTTCTGGTTAATGATGTAGCTAGAAATTTGCTCTAAAGTTTGAGAGAGAGTAGATTGAGCTTTAGCCGTCTCAAGTTCAGCAATAGAAGCGGCGACCTGTTTAATGGTTTCAATAGCTTCGTGCTGCCCCTCATCAACAGCAGATTTAACTTTGAGAGGAAGTTTGTTGCAGAAGCGTCCAAAGAAGACGAAAACGCCAGCGATAGCCCAAAGAGCGTCATTAGCCCTGATATTGAACTTCGAGCCAAATTCGCGAAGAATGAGCTGTTCTTCCTCTGAGCAATCGCCGAAGAAAGCAGAAAAGACAGCTTGAGCCTGTTTATCTTCAAAAACGTCAAAAGAATCCTGAGAAACCTGTTCTGACTGAGAGAAATTCTGTTCGATGTCCATGATTAAGACTGCTCTACTTTCTCAGATTTCTTAGAAGGTTTCTTTTGTGGCGGAGAGTCGTTATTCTCAGAGGCAATGCCGATATCATCAAACATTTTCCAAGCGACAGCCCTCCAGCGTTTTAGTTCAGCCCTGTTACCCAATGGCATAGTTTCGAGAGCCTTGACGATAGAGAGTCGTTTAGAGTACAAATCATCAGTAACCCTGTCAGCGAGGTCAGGAAGGTCGATAGTAGAGCCGCGCTTTTCAGCCTCAATTCTTGTCTTAGAGTTATTGAACAGCTCGAATTTCTGAGGCTCGCCTTAAAAAGTATTGCGGACAACATGCAGTTCGCCGGGAACAATGTCCATATACTTTTTGAGGAGTTCGATACTGTCTCTCTGACGATTGATGACCCAGAAGGATACGAGTTGCATGTGAAGCTCATCCAAGCTGCCAATAAGAGTGCCACCGAATTTTTCAACAGCTTCGCCTGACCGAGCAGCAGAATTGACAACGAGGTCTCTGTTACTGCCCTCACAGGAGTTGACGAGTTCGA
>CALAUZ010000371.1 GCA_937892105.1 uncultured Fretibacterium sp.
TATATGCGGCCTATATGTCTGCTTATGAAGGGCGGCGCGTAAAAATAAAATAGCAGAGCGTTCATGTTGCAGTTATAATTTACGGCAAAAATCGCGAAAAGAGCTGTATCAAACAATGATTTGCCGAGATAAAAACTACAACATGATATTACATAAGTTATTTCGGAAAGCAGAACTGTCTTACGCCGTTTCAGACTTATCAAAAGCCATAGGCCCAATTATAGACTTGATGTTTATCAGCCAGTTCATAGGGGCTGCCGGCGTAACTGTCATAGGCTATATCAGTCCCTTGTTAATGTTGCTCGGTTTCATTAGCAAGACCATCGCCAATGGTTCACGTAACAAAGTATCATCGTTATTAGAAGCCGGAAAAATTGACGAGGCTAACAGCGTATTCTCCGCTTCTGTTGCTCTTAGTGCAGGGATATCAATAATAGTTTCTGCCGTAATTGGAATATTCTGCTCGGAAGTTTCTATCATTCTGGGTGCGAAAGAGCCTCAAATTTTCGAGATGACAAAGCTATACATATTAGGCTATCTTGTTGGAGTGCCGTTTTATGCGATAATGAGGGCTCTCACTCCTTATTTGCAGATGGACGGGCAGTATGTCCCATATGTCATTCTTAAATCTCAGCCCATTCTGCATAACGTATTTCACACGGATGGGCGGCAGTATACACGGAGAAAAGCAACGCACAGCGCATTATGGTGTAGGGATATGCTTTGATGGCCTTCATGAGGATTGCAATGTCAGCTGGATTCGTGAATGTTGCGTAGTGCTGGGTGATACTAGGTCTGAGCGCACCCAGAAGCGCGGATGTCGGGTCTGTATCTGTCCACCCGGCGGCTATGGCGAAGCGATATACCTGTCCGATAATAATCTTTACCCTTTTGGCGGTTTCATCATGGCCAGTATCCTCAATTCGGCGGCAAATGTGCAGAATATTCCCTGAAGTTATGTCTCGAAGAGGGTATGTGCCTAGTGCAGGAAGTATATATTTGTTCAGACGGTAATGAATCGTCTTTAAGTAGCTGGGAGCTTTATCCTTCATTCGAATTTTGAGCCATTCGCTGGCAGCCTCTGTGAATGTCTGAGGAACATTCGCGGATTTCAACATGGGACTTTTGCCCTTTGCACGGTCAGTCTGAATCTCATCCCGTTTGAACCTCGCATCTTTCAGTGATAAGTCTGGGTACGAGCCTAGCGACAATTTATGCTCCTTGTTATTTTCCCAGTAACGCAGAATCCCATACCTGCGCCCGGAAGGGTCAACCCGAAGATACAGCCCCCTGTCATCACGCACCATATAACTGGTCTTGCGCGGCTTCGCATTCTTGACTTGTAACTCTGTCAGCATAGTTCATTACTCCTTTCATCGAGACCGTACAAATAATATTAAGACGATTTGTTTTGTACGGTTTCTTGTACGGTCTTATATAGGCTTGTGGCGGTTTATATAGGTTTTTATCTGAGTAATGATAACAAAAAAGCCGCCTTGTGAGCGGATTTTTATCTTCCAGCGGACTTTTCCGTCTTATATTCTGGTGGAGCTGAGGAGATTCGAACTCCCGGCCTCGACAATGCGAATGTCGCGCGCTCCCAACTGCGCTACAGCCCCAGTTAAGCAATATCGTGTATTTTATGCCCGTCCTACGTTATTGTCAAATCCCCCAGCCATCACAGAGACTGGGGGAAAGTCTTATCCTCTCTAGCTGTACTGCCTCTCAACTGCCCCGTGAACTTCCTTCAGTTTCGGGATATATTCCTGCCTGTAGCGTCCGAAGCATACGTCCATCTGCTCGTAGAATGACACGCTCTCAAGCCCAACAAACCTCTGCGTAATCGCCTCGCTCGTAGGCATGTAGCGTATCTCGCCGTCAAACATCTTCACGACAGTTACTCCGCTGACTCCCTGCTCAAGCAATATTACCGCCGCAGCTCCTATCTGCTTTCCGAAGTTGACATCGTATGCCGACGTTGAACCGCTCCTGACGATATGGCTTGGGATTACTTCACGGATTTCGGGGATCTCGAACACTCCGGGAACAAACATTTCAGAAGTCTTCATGAACTGCTTGATTTCAGGATCCTGCCTCATCATGTCTTCAAGCGTCTCTTTCACAAACCTTCCAGCTCCCGCAAGTCTCGGGTGTCCAAACGAGTCTGTCTTAGCTCCGCCGCCGTCTGAGAATAACTGTCCATCTTTGCCCCTTACGCCTTCAGCAACAACAATCGTGTATGTTCCAGCGTGAACGTCAGAGTTCAGGATACGGCGAATGTAGTAGTGTTTCAGGTGAGCATACACAGCGTCGAAGTCTACTGGTACTTCAGGAATGAGTATGCAGTCAGCGTCCGCCGCAATTCCGCCCCTGAATGCCGTATGTCCGGCGTAACGCCCGAATACCTCGATGACCATTATACGGTTATGGGTTGTGCCGGTGGTCTTGAGGTCGTCAACGATGTTAGCAATTTTGTTAATGGCAGAGTCGCCGCCGACTGAGTAGGTCTGGAGGTCTAAATCCATTGTCTTGGGGGCATGTACGCAGGGTATCCCGTGTTCTGAAAGGTCAACAACAACGCTTCCCGTATCATCACCGCCGGAAATTACAAGTCCGTCAATGTTGTGTTTGCGCAGACCCATCATTATTCTGTCATACTTTTCGGGGTCGTTAATCTTCGAGATTTTTACGCGGCTGTGTCCTGCGTCGCTTCCCGCAAACTGTGATGTGATATGGTCTGTACGTTCCTCGTCAAGTTCAACGAGATGGTCGAAATTCACGAGGTTGTAGAGGCCCGCGTAACCGTTGGGGATCGTGTATGTTCTCATTCCTCGCATGAGAGCTGTCCTTGCTGCACCGCGTATTACGGCATTGAGACCGCCGCAGTCTCCTCCCGATGTGATTATGCCGATGTTCTTCATTTTTCTCTTGTCTTCACTCAAAGCAAAAACTCTCCTTTGTATTGATGTATTATGGTACTGAAATTATATATTAACTCTAAACAAACAACGTAACAAATTTTTATTTTTCCACTCTAACCATAAGAGAAATATTTTCCTTCTCTTTCGTGTCAGGTTCTTCCTCAATATTTCCGAACACCATCTGCGCAAGAAGCACCCATTCATCGGGAACACCAAAGAGCTTGCGCACAGCCTTATCTATTACAGAATTGTAGTACTGTATGTTAGCTCCCGCATTGAGTTCAAGCAGTGCAGTCCATATTGTGATCTGAAGCATTCCATTCGCCTGATTTGCCAACAATGGGAAATAGGGTGCGTATGACTGGAACTTCTCCTGCATTTCTTTGATCACCGAGCTGTCGTAAAAGTAAAGTATCGTACCGCGAGCCTTCTTGGAACCGTCGATTTTTACGCGTGGAACTTTGCCGCCGAATATGTCATCTATAGCGTTCCACAGTGCTTTATGCTTCTCTCCAAGCGCAATAATTACCCTCTGGCTTCTCATGCTGAAAGCCTCAGGAACAAGCTCCGTAATCTCAGTAACTAGATTGACAATCTCATCATCACTTGCCGCTAGATTATTCCCAAGCTGATACACCGAACGCCTCTTCTTCAATGCTTCAAGAATTTTCATGTATCAGTCTTCCTTTCTGTAATTCGATTATTAAACCGTAAAATTTCTCATTGATACTGTAGAATAATACACTAAAATATCAATATCATCACTCAAATTTTTTCGACTGCATAATTATCCGCAAGGCTATTTTCTTCACAGCTTCCTGCGGGGGCAACTGTGCCTGAAATACCTTAAAGGTTGCGCAGTGTATCATCAACAAAAATTTTTCACAGGAGGAAGATTGATAATCATGTTTACACCTGGACCAATATTAGGCGAATTCTTCGGAACACTCGTACTTGTCGTGTTCGGAGATGGCAACGTGGCAAACCTCGTTCTCAAGGACTCAAAGGCTAACGGCTCAAACTGGGTTCATATTTGCTGGGGCTGGGCATGGGCAGTAGGTCTCGGAGTTTTCGCGGCAAACGCTCTCGGTTCAACACAGGCTGACCTTAACCCTGTCGTTACGGTCGCAAAGACACTGGCTGGAACATACGGCTCATGGGGCGAGGCATTCGGCGTAATCGTAGCCCAGATGATCGGCGGTTTCTGCGGCGGCGTTGTAGTATGGCTCGCATACCTCAGCCACTGGAAGGGTTCAGACCCCAGCGCACAACTCGGAGTGTTCTGCACAGCCCCCAACAAGTCTGAGGCAGAGCGCAGTCTTCCTTGCTGCTTCCTGACAGAGGCAATCGCAACATTCTTCCTCGTTACCCTCATTATGTGCGTGTTCTCGAAGGGTGTAGCAGGTGCAGGCTTTACTCCTGGTCTTGGAACATTCTTCGTTGTCGGCATAATCTACGGTCTCGGTGCGGCACTCGGCGGCCCTACAGGTTACGCCCTCAACCCTGCAAGAGACTTATCACCCAGAATTGCACACTTCGTTCTCCCGATACCCGGAAAGAGGGATTCAGACTGGGCATATTCATGGGTACCCGTACTTGGCCCATTAGTCGGAGCAGTCTGCGCATACTTCTTCTGCCACGCCGTAGGCATAATGTAGCATAAAACGTTCATCAAGAAGCCCCCGCGCTTTTGACACAATGAGGAGCAATACCAATGTTATTCAAGTTGTTCGGCAGTAAAAAACAGGAAGAACCTAAACCCTCATCACCAGCACCAGAAACGAAACAGGAGGCAGAAATTTCAATGTCAGGAAAGAAATATGTAGCTGCAATAGATCAGGGCACTACAAGCACCCGTTGCATGTTATTCACGAAGGACGGAAGACCCGCAGGCTCGTACCAGATGGAGCATGAGCAGATATTCCCGCATCCAGGCTGGGTTGAGCATAACGCGATGGAAATCTGGAGCAGAACTCAGGACGTAATCAGGGGCGCACTCGCAGCAGTAAACGCGTCCCCAGACGAGATAGCCGCAGTAGGTATCACAAACCAGCGAGAGACAACAGTAGTCTGGGAGAAGGCAACAGGCAAGCCCATATACAACGCGATTGTCTGGCAGTGTACGAGGACTCAGGATTTCTGCGCTGAATGGCTGAAGAAGCCCGGCTGGGGTCAGAACGAGAAGGGTGAAGGCAAGGTCAAGGACATCACAGGACTGCTCATTAACCCCTACTTCTCCGGAACAAAGATACGCTGGATACTCGACAATGTTCCCGGCGCACGCGAAAAGGCAGAGAAAGGCGAACTTCTTTTCGGAAACACTGATACATGGCTCATCTGGAATTTGACCGGCGGCCCCAACGGCGGTGTACACGTAACGGACGTTTCCAACGCTTCACGTACCCTTCTCATGAACATTGCAACATGCGAATGGGACAAGACGATGATGGACGAGCTTCAAGTTCCCGCTTCAATGCTGCCAAAGATTATGCCTTCAAGCTCAGTTTACGGAATGACGGCGAAAAGCGGGCCTTTCGGGGCAGAGATACCCGTTGCAGGAGACTTGGGCGACCAGCAGGCGGCATTATTCGGACAGGCTTGCTTGAGCGAGGGCGAGGCAAAGAACACCTATGGTACAGGCTGCTTCATGCTAATGAACATTGGGGACAAGCCAATACCGTCAAAGAATGGACTTCTTACAACAGCATTCTACTCACGCGAGAAAGGCAAGTGCTACTACGCTCTTGAAGGCTCAATAGCCATTGCAGGAGCTGCGATACAGTGGCTCAGGGACAACCTCAAAATGGTAGATGACGCGCCTGTAACAGAATACTATGCCGGCAAGGTCAAGGACTCTGCTGGAATATACTTTGTACCTGCTTTCTCAGGGTTATTCGCGCCTTACTGGGACATGACGGCAAGGGGAGCAATCGTAGGGTTGACACGTTACGTGAGGAAAGAGCATATCATCAGGGCAACGCTTGAGAGCCTCTGCTACCAGACGCGTGATGTCATCGAGGCAATGGAGAAGGACAGCGGAAAGAAGCTGGCGGCATTGAAGGTTGACGGCGGTGCAGTCGTGAACAACCTGTTGATGCAGTTGCAGGCAGATATTCTCGGTGCAGATGTTGTTCGCCCTGTCGTGAACGAGACTACGGCACTTGGTGCGGCATATGCGGCAGGTCTTGC